>JBIOJT010000132.1:0-11308 GCA_044451055.1 Methylomirabilales bacterium (SeqCode) | reverse complement strand
CAATAACGCATTCCTCATTGCCTCCTTGACCACCTCGATGTTTGCCAAGACATCATGGTTCCAGAATCGCAGAACACGGAAGCCCCGAGCTTCCAGCCATGCGGTCCGCTCTGCATCCGGGGCAACTTTTTCGGCGTGGTGCCCCCCCATCGAGCTCGATGATCAACTTCTTCTCAAGGCAGACGAAATCAACAATATAGCGGCCCAGCGGTTGCTGTCTTCGAAACTTACATCCTTCCAGTTGACGCAGGCGGATATGTCCCCATAATGCCCGTTCGGCTTCCGTCGGGTTCTTCCGCAACGCTCTGGCGTGTTCCGTGCTCATCCCCCCACCCGCGCCCTCCCCCACAGTGGGGGGAGGGAAGCATCAAGGAGCTGGAAAAAGGTCAACCCCAACCTCACAGGCGAGACGCCTCGCGGATTGAGAGCGATGACGGTTCGTCATGCTCTCCCACGAGGGGGATCGAAGTGAGTTCGAAACATCGCGCGACTGGTAAGGAGTGCCCTCCCACACACAGAGGGAGAACGAAAACGTCTCCGGGAGAATGGCCAACGAGCACCTTAGGGGATCCAGATGAACAGACCGTCTCCGCTCTCTCGAGCCGAGTTTTCCCTCGAATGCCTCAGACCCGCATGCTATATTGACCCGGGTACTTCACCCTCCTCTGGCTTCCGGGAGGCGTCGCTGTGACGGCAAAGAGCCGGCGATTGCTGGAGATTCTGCTGCTGGCAGCCGGCCTCGGCCTGCTCGGGGTCGCGGTCATGACCTACGTGACGTGGCCGGCGAACACCCTCGGGAATTACGTCCGGGACCGGCGGAACCGCCAGGCGAACGTCCGCGCCCTCACGCTGCGGATCCAAAGTGAGGTGGACCCCCTCGAGCGTCGATTCTACCAGGCTTGGTTGGCCGAGGAGAAGCAGGACTTTCAAGGAGCCATCCGCGGCTTTCTGGCCTTGCGCGCCGAGACACAGCCGGGAACGAATCTCCATCTCCGCAGCTCTCTCCGGCTGGGACTCGCCTACGGCGAGAATGGCCAGCCGGATCAAGAGCTGGCCACGTACCAGGCGCAAATGGATCAATACCCGGGCCCGAGCCGACTGAGCCAGGCAACCTTCTACCTCCGCCGGGGTGACCGGGATCACGCCCGTGTGATGCTCGATGAGGCCCTGGCCCAGGACGAGAGAGACGGCAGCCTGGGATCCGATCGCCAGTTTGCCCAGTATCTCCGGGCCATCGTGAGAGTCAGAGATCGCGCGGCGGCCTCCGGCTCCCGCTGAAGCGCGGAACATCCATGTTCTGTCCAGTGTGTGGCAGCGAATACGTGGCGGGCATCCTGACGTGTGCGGACTGTGACGCGCCGCTGGTCCCCGATCCACCCGTGGCCGACGAGGAGATGATCTTCGACGATCCCGTCGTCCCCGCCATCGAGGTGTATAACCCGGCCGAGGCCGAGATCGTCTGCTCCCTGCTCCGGGCGCACGGGATTCCCTGCATCCTGAAGGCGGAGAACCAATACGCCGTGGACGCCACCTATACGGTCGGCCCCCTGGCCCGCCGCCGCATCCTGGTCCGCGAAAGCGATCTCCTGCGCGCGCAGGAGATCCTCCAGGCCGCGCCGTCGCATGACTCCCAGACGGAAGACTCGGATAGCGGCGAGTCCGCCGCCCTCCCGGATGAAACCGAACCGTTGACCGCTGACGGCTGAGGGCTTTTTTCCATGATCGGCACAGCGCCGGCCTTCCACGAAAACGCCGCCCTGTTCGGGCACGATTCGACACCGCGCCTCCTTGCCTTCGAGGTGGAGGGTGACGACAGGATCCGCGTCTTCGCGCGGACGGGGGACGGGCGAACGGCCTCCGAGATCCGCCCCTTCCACCCTTTCGTCCTTTTGGCCAGCACCGATCTGTTCGCCGGGTGGGCCGGCGGTTACGACGTGGAAGAGCTTCGGGGCGACGGCCTCTACCGATTCCTGGTCCTGTTCCACGGTTGGGGCGACGCTCTCCGGGCCCGGGCCCACCTTCAAAACGTCACGGGGAAGGCCCAGACGGCGCCGGACGCGCCCTATCTCTTCCTCAACGATCCCATCCAGCAGGACCTGATGCTGACGGGACAGACCCACTTCCTGACCCTCCCCTTCGCGGAGCTTCGCCGGATGCAACTGGACATCGAGACCTATTGCGCCGCCGGCTACGAGTTTCCCAACGCGGCGCGGGCCGAGGACCGGATCACCGCCATCGCCCTGGCCGATAGCACGGGGTGGGAGCATCTGATCTCGGGCAAGGCCTTCGGCGAGGCGGACATGCTGAAGGAGCTGGTCCGCATCGTTCAGGAGCGGGATCCGGACGTCCTGGAGGGCCACAACCTGTTCCGGTTCGATCTGGAGTACATCGAGGCCCGCGCCAGGCGACACAAGGTGAAGCTGGCCCTGGGGCGGGGCGGGGCGGTCATGCAGGGGCATCCCTCGCGCATGCAGATCGCCGAGCGAGCCATCACCTATCGGAAGTACGAGATCGTCGGCCGCCACATCATCGACACCTGGATCCTGGCCCAGCACTACGACGTGACCGCCCGGGAGCTGGAGGGGTTCGGCCTGAAGGAGATCGCCAAGCACTTCGGCCTGGCCAGTGAGGACCGGACCTACATCCTGCCCGAGAAGGTCTCGTGGTACTTCGATCACGAGCCGGATACCCTGTTCCACTACGCGCTGGACGACGCGCGCGAGACGCGCGCCCTGAGCGAGATCCTGAGCCAGAGCTACTTCGTCCAGGCCCAGATCTTCCCGTTCTCGTACCAGAACGTGGCCCTGCGCGGGAACGCCACGAAGATTGACGCCCTCCTGATCCGGGAGTATCTGCGTCAGCGGCGCGCCATCCCCGCCCCGGAGCCGCCGCAAGAGGTCCTGGGCGGCCACACCGAGATCGCCTACCAGGGCGTGGCCCGCCGCGTCCTGCACTGCGACGTGACCTCGCTGTACCCATCGGTGATCCTGGCCTTCGGCTACTTCCCCCGGCGCGACAGCCTGGGCGTCTTCGCCTCCCTCCTCAAGGACCTGCGGGCCTTCCGGGTGCAGGCGAAGCATCTGGCCCGGACGGCCGAGACGGACGAGGCCCGCGCCCACTACGAGGCGCTGCAGGGCACGTTCAAGATTCTGATCAACTCCTTCTACGGGTACCTCGGCTTCACCATGGGGCACTTCAACGACTACCAGGCAGCCAACCAGGTGACGGCCAAGGGGCGAGAACTGATCCAGGCGGTGATGGCCTGGTTGAAGGAGCGAGGAGCGCACCTCATCGAGATCGACACCGACGGCCTGTATTTCGTGGCGCCCCCGGACATCCGGACCCCCGAGGACGAGGAGCGCCTCCTGTCCGAGATGGGCACGATCCTGCCCGGGGGGATCAGCCTGGAGCTGGATGGGCGCTACCAGGCCATGTTCAGCTACAAGATGAAGAACTACGCCCTGCTGGATGAGGCCGGGCGCATCAGCATCACCGGCTCGGGTCTGCGGTCGCGCGGGCTGGAGCTGTTCCAGCGCGAGTGGATGGAGGAGATGTTCCTGCACCTGCTGAGGGGTGAGCCCCACAAGATTCGGGAGCTGACCCAGCGCTATGCCGAGGCCTTCGAGCAGCACAAGTTCGATGTCCGCAAGTTCATGAAGACGGAGACGCTGCAGGATTCCCTGGAGACCTATCGGGACAAGGTCAAGGGAAGCCGGCGCAACCCCGCGGCGGCCTACGAGCTGGCCCTGCGCTCGGCCCGCCCGTACCAGCCTGGGGACCAGATCTCCTACTACGTCTCCGGCATCTCGAAGAAGGTGAAGGTGCACGAGGCGGCCAGGCTGGCCAGCGAGTGGAATCCCAAGAGCCCGGACGAGAACGTCGAGTATTACAAGGCCAAGCTGGTCGAACTCTCCGAGAAGTTCAGGCCGTTCTTTGAAGCCAGAGAGAGCCATTGAACCGCCGCGACCAACGCTACCGCCGTTGGTCGCCATGGTCGCCAAGCACCCGACTCCGTTTCCAACTCAGAGAATCGAAAACTGTATCCGGCGCCTCGTGAATCATCTCCGGCTCCATAGACCACGCCCGTGCGTCCGATCTTGGTGCGCCGGGTACCCAGCGCCAGCGCTGGGTGTCCATGGCGGGTAGATAATGGACATGGATCGAAAGAAGTGGCTCGTCGTGATCGCGGTGGACATGGCCATGGCCCTGGCCGCACTGGACAACACCGTGGTCGGGACCGCTATGCCCACGGTGGTGGCCAGCCTGGGCGGTCTCAGCCTCTTCAGCTGGGTCTTCTCCATCTACTTGCTCACCTCGACGGCAGCCCTCCCCATCTTCGGACGCCTGTCCGACCTCTTCGGCCGCCGGAACATGTTCGTGGTGGCGGTCTGGATTTTCACGGGCGCCTCGGCCCTCTGTGGTCTAGCCACGAGCATGGTCTTCCTCATCGCGGCGCGCGCCCTCCAGTGCATCGGGGCGGGCGGCAGCTTCGCCCTCGCGCAGGCGGTCTTCGGCGAGATCTTCCCACCCCACGAGCGGGGGCGGATGCAGGGGTACCTGGCCGCCGTGTGGGGAATCTCGGCCCTGGTCGGCCCGCTGGTCGGGGGCCTCATCGTCACATACATGGGCTGGCGCTGGACCTTCTTCGTCAACGTCCCGGTGGGTGTGGCCGCCAATTACATGCTGGTCGTAGGGCTCACCGGCATGGCCAGCGAGGGAACGCACCGAGGTATTGACTACGCCGGGGCCGCCTGTCTGGTCGTCAGCATCGTCTCGCTCATGCTGGCCCTGCTGGAGGTCGGCAGGGTCGGTCACGTATTCGCAGCGGAAACGATCGCCGGCACGGCCCTCTGCCTGATCTTCACGGTGGCGTTCCTGTTGATTGAAGGCCGAGTCCGGGACCCTATCCTGCCCCTCGGGCTCTTCGGCAGCAGGACCTTTGTCACGACCACGGTCTGCCTGTTTCTCTCGGGCCTCGCCATGTTCGGCGCCGTGTCCTTCATCCCCCTCTTCGTGCAGGCGGTTCTGGCAGGGACGGCAGTTCAGGCCGGCTCTGTGCTCACGCCGACCAGCCTGAGCTGGGTCATGGGAAGCACCATCGGCGGGCGGCTGCTGAACCGCTTCGGCTATCGAACCCTGGCCGTCGCAGGGATGCTCTGCCTCACGACCGGCTATCTCCTGTTCACGCGACTCGGGACGGGATCGCCGCTCCGCCATGCCGCGGGAAGCGGGATCATCCTGGGCCTGGGGATGGGCCTCATCACTGTCACGACGGTGGTGGCCGTTCAGAGCGCGGCACCGCCCGGACAGATCGGTGTGGTCTCGACTCTGCCTTTCTTCTTCCGAAACATCGGCGCCACGATTGGCGTGGCCATCATGGGAACGATCTTGAACTCCTACGTGAGCGGAGTCGGTGGGGTCCCGCTGACCCAGGCGGGTGGCGACGGGGCCTTCCAGGTCTTACCGGCCTTCCTGCGCGATCAGTTTGCCCACGGCATCCGGGCGGCGTTCCTCTTTGGCCTGGGGGCGGTGGCCCTGGGCATCCCGATGAGCTTGATGGTCCCCGATCTCTCGCCGCTCCATCAGCTTGCGCGAGCCAAGACCGGAGACATGCAACCTACGACCCCGCCGGCCGAGTTTTAGCGAGGCGTTGCGCCCGAGGCAATCCGGACGGGGCCGTCAGCAGCGGGCGCCGGTGTCCGGAGAAAGGCTTGACCGGCGAAGCCTTTCTGGCTAGGCTTACTCGACGTTTCCCCCGACAACGCCTCGATCTGTGAGGATCGCACGATGAACGCAGATCTGCTCGCGACCCGCGTGGAGAAACTCACGGCGCTCCTCGACGTCGGCAAGGCCATGGCCTCGGAGCGAAATCTGGACCGCCTCCTCCAGTTGATCTTGAGCGAGGTCACCATGGTCATGGGGGCCGACCGGAGCTCCCTCTTTCTCGTGGACCGGGAGCGGAACGAACTCTGGTCCAAGATTGCCCAGGGCCTGGAGGTTCGCGAGATCCGCATCAAGATCGGCATGGGGATCTCCGGATACGTGGCGCACACGGGAAAGACCGTCAACATCCAGGATGCCTACAACGATCCCCGCTTCAACCAGGAGACGGACCAGCGCACGGGCTACCACACGCAGACCATCCTCTGCGTCCCCATGCTGAACAAGATGAACGACGTCATCGGCGTCCTCCAGGTCCTGAACAAGCGGGACGGCGTGTTCACGCGGGAAGACGAGGAACTGCTGCTGGCCCTCTCCAGCCAGGCGGCGGTGGCCATCGAGAACGCCATTCTGTACGAGGACATCCAAAAGCTCTTTGAGGGTTTCATCAAGGCCTCGGTGTACGCCATCGAGTCGCGAGACCCCACCACCTCCGGCCATTCGGAGCGTGTGGCCATCCTGACCGTCGGATTGGCCGAGAACGTGGACCGGGTGGACTCCGGTCCGTACGCCGACATCAACTTCTCCGCCGAGGACATGCGGGAGCTGCGCTACGCTTCGCTCCTCCACGACTTCGGCAAGGTCGGCGTGCGCGAGCCGGTGCTGGTCAAGGCCAACAAGCTCTACCCGCACACTCTGGATCTCGTAGCCGCCCGCTTCAAGTTCATCAAGAAATCCCTGGAGAACTTATACCTCCAGAAGAAGCTGGGGCTGGCCATGACCCTGGGGCCGGGGTGCGAGAGAGAACTGGCGGGCCTGGACGAGGAGCTCCAGCGGCGGCTGGCCCAGGTGGACGATCAATTCAATTTCATCCAGGAGGCGAATAAGCCCACCGTCCTTCCCCAGGGGGGATTCGAGCGCATCCAGGAGATCGCCGCGAACAGCTTCGTGGACGTGGAGGACACCAAGGTCCCCTTCCTCACCACGAAGGAGGCCGAGAACCTGTCCATCGGCAGGGGCAGCCTGAACTCCCAGGAGCGGCTGGAGATCGAGTCCCACGTCACCCACAGCTTCCGCTTCCTGCGCCAGATCCCCTGGACCAAGGATCTGCGACGCATTCCCACCATCGCCTATGCCCACCACGAGAAACTGAACGGCAGAGGGTACCCCAACGCCCTGCACGGCGACGACATCCCGTTTCAGGCCAAGATGATGGCAATCTGCGACGTCTATGACGCCCTGACGGCCGCGGACCGTCCCTACAAGCGGGCCCTCCCGCCCGAGCGGGCCCTGGACATCCTGGGGATGGAAGTGAAGGACGGCAACCTCGATACCGAGCTCGTGCGCATCTTCGCCGAGAGCAAGGTCTGGTCCCTCACGCTCGGCATGCGCCCCGGCGCGTGATCCGGGGCGGGATTTACCCGTTCCTCTCTCCCGTCATTCTATCCGGTTATCCGGTTTGTCCCTGGCCCGGCCACCCCGGCGATCCCGCGCTGACGCGGGATGGCCGCTCCCAGCCGCGCCGACTTTCCAGCCTCCTATGGGATTAAATCGTACTTTACATTCGGCCGTCCATGTGTAAAATACGGTTTCATGAAAACCAGACCGTTCTGGCTGGAGCGAATCGAGCATGCGTGGCGGAAGCGGCCCATCGTCTGGCTGGCTGGAGTGCGGCGCGTCGGCAAGACCACCCTCAGCCGGATGCTTCCCGATGCGGTCTACCTGACCTGCGACTTGCCCTCCACCGTCCGCCGTCTGGAGGACCCTGAACTCTTCTTCCGCGGGCTGCCCAAGCGGGCCACGGTGGTCCTGGACGAGATTCACCGCCTGTCCGATCCGACCCGTCCCCTAAAGATCGCCGCCGACGCCTTCCCCGGCCTCCGCGTCCTGGCGACCGGCTCCTCCACGCTGGCGGCGGCTCGTCGGTTCCGCGATACCCTCACCGGCCGCAAGACCCAACTCTACCTGTCCCCGATCCTGTGGCCGGAGTGTCAGGATGCCTTCGACCTGCACGACCTGGATCGGCGGCTGCTGTGCGGAGGGCTCCCCGAGCCACTCCTGGCCGGGGAGAGGGATGCCGAGTTCTTCGCCGAGTGGCTGGACAGCTACTACGCCCGGGACATTCAGGAGCTGTTCGGCATCCGCGAGCGAACGGGGTTCCTCAACCTGCTGCGCCTCATGCTCCGCCAGAGCAGCGGGTTGGCGGATTACTCTGCGCTCTCGCGCGAGTGCGACCTCAGTCGCCCGACCGTCAAGGCCCACCTGGAAGCCATGACCGTGGCCTGCGCGCTCTTCCCGGTCCCCCCCTTCGCCAGTGGGGGTCGTCGCGAGATCGTACGCCGCCCCCGCATTTATGCGTTCGACACGGGCTTTGTGACCTATGCGCGGGGCTGGGAAAAGATCCGAGAGGAGGACCGTGGCCTCTTGTGGGAGCACCTTGTCCTGGATGTCCTCCGCGTCTGCACGGGCGGCCGCGATCTCTTCTATTGGCGGGATAAATCCGGGCGGGAGGTGGATTTTGTGGTGCAGAGATCCGGCAGACGGGTGGATGCCATCGAGTGCAAGATCAATCCCGATCGGCTCGATCCGGAGCCACTGCGCGTCTTCCGAGCCGCCTACCCCGCCGGGAGCAACTACCTCATCTGCCCCGTCGCCGATCCTCCCTACGACCGGCGCTACGGCGGCCTCGTAATGCGTGTCGGCTCGTGCCGGACCCTACTGGCGGAGCTTTCCTCGGCGCCCACTGCGCCCACCGCACGTCCCAAGCCGAGCTGAGCGCCCGCTGCGAACAGCAGCTCTTGCCATTCTGTGACGGCACCCGCAGCCTGGAACCGCGAGAGAGGGAACTGGGGCCTCACCGTCGGCATGCGCCCCGGCCGCTGAGGGCCTGCGGGATCCACCGTTCCCGTCATCCGTCGCCCCACCGTAGCGCCCAGGCTCCTCGCGCCACCTGACCCGCCCGATGGCTCGGCGGCTGACCCCCCGCGCGAGTAGTCCTACGAACCCTTCCTTGACGATCTCCCCATCCCCGATTCGGTGCCTGTGTAGCCGGGGCCAACGCGCCAGTCTGTCCGGTCCCGTCCCTCGCTCGCTCCGGTGCCCGCCGAATTCCGCTTGACAGCCCCACCCGCCGTTGGTAGCCTCCCCGTTCCGCTGCTCTCTTCCCGTTTGCTCGGGGTGCTTCCCGTCGCGCGGCCGTCCCCGTCGCCCGAACTGAGGTCCCGTGCGGCGGACCCCGTTTCCAACTTCCTATACGGTCTCTGCTTACGCCTACTGTCGCCACGCCGCCAACATGAAAATGCTCTTCATCGTGGATTGGCAGCCTTGCATTGAACCCTATTGCAGAGCGCACCCACTTGAAGTACATTCCCATGGTTACACGTTGCAGCAACGTATAGGGTGATGCCATGACCCCGCGAGGGTCATTTCGGGCATTGTCCGAGAGGGCCTTGAGAACCCCTTTTGGGATTCGTCTCCAGTGCACGACAGTTTGTGACGGATCCCATCAATTCAAGGGAAAACCTCGGGCTATGATCTACAGTCTGTGGTCAGAACCTCCGATTACTGGCCACGGATACTAAGAGGGACAGCGGTGAAGATGGTTACCACTACGCTGGATGACGTGGTAAGGATCGGTTTCCTTGTTCTGGCAGGTTTCGCCCTGGCGCTCGCCGTGGTTTGGTACCTACACTATTGCTACCAGGAGATACGTGGCACTGGACAGGTCGTCATTGATCCGCTGACGGTGGTCGAGGATAGCGGAAAGCGTAACGAAGAAGTCGGAGGCGCCCTAGCGCTCATGCTGCAGTCGCGACTGGAGTCGCTGGCGGGCGAGTTGCGAGATGCGCAGGCGGGCCTCGCCATGAGCGCAACCTCGTCACCTCCACAGGCAACCGTCGAGCGGGTTGGCGACGTACGCTTGTGGACCCAGGACGTTGCCCTGCGGGCGGGCTTACTCCAGCCGGTCGAGATGAAACTCTCGGTGGGCGGAGTCGAGGTCGGCGGGGTTGTCCCGTGGCTTCAGCGCCGGCTGAGCAACCGGCGCACTCTGCACTTTACGCTCTATTCCCATGGTGACGAAGCCCAGGTGTTCGGCTCTGTTACCGCGCTGCGGCTCAAGGGAGAGGGAGTGCGGTTGCTCGTCAAGGGTGAGGAAGGAAAGGCGCCATCTTTCGACGTCATCGTCGATCGCCTCGCCCACGAGATCATTCGCCGCTGGCTGGCGCAGGATCCGTCGAACAAGGTCGAACTGCTGCGCCCTTCCGAGTTCATAACCCTGGCTACGGTCGTCGTGAACGCCGCCGACTCGAACCGACTATCACTGCTTGGTCGTCCAGTGCAGAACGAGTTCGCCGATCTCTTGCCACGTATTACCGTACTCTCAGATCAGGTGCCCGATTGGCCAGAACTCGGTTACTTCGCCGCATGGATCGCCGACAAGGCTCGCGACTCTGCGACTGCCTCTACGTACTACCACCGTGTCGTTCTCAAGCTTGACGCCACCAAACAGGACAAGCTGATCGCCTTCATCAATGCTCGGCTTGTCGCTCTCGGGACGGCAGGACCGGAGGCGACCAAGGTCAGTGCTGCGGAACCGACCAAGCCGGCGCTGGACTACTCCTCTGAGATCAAACGCGTCCGCGACAGCGGGCCTGAGGGCAGCGTGGTCGGTCTCGCCCTCGCGACAGCGTTGGAGTTTCAGATCGCGAAAGCCACCCACCAGGATCATCAAATCAGCGCGCGGTATATCTACTATGCTGCACGGCAGGCCAGCGGAACCACGGAGTTCGACAGCGGTGCAGTGATCGCGGACGCCATCAGAGTGCTTTCTAAGAAGGGTGCCGTCGAGGACGACATCTGGCCCTACGTCGCCGGCCAATACGCGGCTAAGCCACCGGCCGCCGTAGAGAACGCTAAGAGGTTCCGCATCACAGACGCCAAGGCGGTGAGCGGATTGGATGCCGTCAAAAGTGCGCTGATACAGAACGGGCCGGTAGTGGCGGGCATTACCATGTACCAGTCGGCGATGACCCCAGCGACTTCTAAGACTGGAGTCATACCCCTACCAGCATCGAAGGAGCAGATCGTCGGTGGTCACGCTATCGTGATTGTCGGTTACGACGATAAGCAGAAACGCCTCAAGTTTGTGAACTCTTGGGGCTCAAGCTGGGGCGAGCACGGATTTGGGTACCTGCCCTACGAATATGCCGAAAAATACATGTCGGAGGCTTGGACGTTCAAGGCGGCTACGACTTAGGCACGCTAAGCCAATGGTGGAGTATCCCCGCTAGCTGCCCGTTGATTTATTGAGTCTCGGTGTTGATTGCTGCCGCGCTGGATGCGGGTTTGCGATACAATGCGCCCATCGCAAAGGAGTGTGTTCATGTCGATGGGACGCCGCCAGAAGAGCCAGTCGCCGCTGTGGATT
>JBIOJT010000131.1:0-11322 GCA_044451055.1 Methylomirabilales bacterium (SeqCode) | reverse complement strand
GGACTGTCTCCCACTGAACGCGCCAGCCTTCGCTGGACGCACAACCCGGCGTGCTGATTTCCAGCACCGGGCTTTCCTGCTCGCTTCGCACCGCCGGTTATGGGACCTATCGACTGGGAGCGCTTTCGGCTGGGAGACCAATGGCCCCTTGTCTACTCCACCTCATCCAGCCGACTCGGCCTTCGCCGGGACGTAGATCCTCCGTCGCTTGGTCTTGCAGAGTGATGGGCGCTTTTGTCAGGCGCCCCTGCCTCCCTTGCTGCTAGAGGAACACGAGCCGTAGGGTCCCTTGGCTCCAGCGGCATGTCCCCGCTTTCCTCGCTGCTCCGGACCCCTCCACCACCGTCTCGTCTTCCGCCTCTTTCCCAGGAGCGCTGGTTATAAGGCGTACCTGGCTCCGCCGCTTTCGCGGCGGGGCGAGGAGGGTTTCTCCAGTTGCTCGGCCTGCCCTGTGTCACCGTGCTGTCCCTACCACCCCGCCGAAGTGCCATGCGGCGTCGGTCAGGCTGCCGCATGCCCTGCTGCCTTCATCCCGGAGCAAGGGACTCGGCCTTCGGACTTCATTACCCATAGCATGCAGTTCAAGGGACCGACTAGCGCTCGCGCAGAAGAGGGTCACTGCTCACCAATGGTGAGTAGTGAGAGCCCCAAGGAGAGCCGGGACCGACTGATCCTGGCCATGTTCCTGGGGCTCTTGTTCTTCTCGCGATTCGGAGCAGCAGTCTCAGGCTGCTAGGGGCCGGGATGGCAGGGGATGAAGAGTCAGATCCTCCGTCAACACGCCACCGAGTCTGAGGCGCAAGAGATGTTGGAGGCTCTCGGGACCTACTTCAAAATGCGAATATCATCGAGGTGGCCACTTCACGTTGCGCCGCGAACCATGGTATAAGATCGAAGGCGATGGGACGCTCTGCAAGGTACTTGACCTGTAGCGCCATGCGCTACGGATGTTGGCTCTCGTCTCGTCGAGTTTGCCGGTGCGAATCAAAAAGTGTCAATCGGCGCGCCTCTGCCGAACGATGGCCGTGGTGTGCTTCGCGGTCCTCATGGGAGGAGTGGGCATGGGTGAGAGTGCGGTGGCGGAGAGGACGAGGGTCAGCCTGGGGACAGCCACGCCCGGCGGAGGCTTCCCGGTGTATGGACAGGCCGTCGCAGAGACCATCAATGAGACCGACGCCTCGCTCTTGGTCGAGCCACGCAACACCAAGGGGAGCACTGAGAACGTCCCGTTGCTCGAGGGCGGGCAGCTCGACCTGGCGCTGGTGCAGGGCGAGAGTGCGTACGAGGCGCTCAACGGCATCGGCCGGCCTCGGGCGGATCTCAGGATCCTTGCGGCGATGTATTCCAGCCCGGGGATGTTTGTCGTCCGTGCCGATTCCCCTTATCGAAGAATCGAGGAGCTGATAGGCAAGCCCGTGGTCTTCGGGGCCGCCGGCTCGGGGCTGGGGATTCTTGCCCGGTACGTGCTCGACGGCCTCGGCTTGCATCGAGATCGGGACTTCCAGGCAATTTTCCTCGACCATGCGGGGGAGGGGCCGCCGCTGGTGCTGGAGGGGAAGGCCGCGGCGTTGTGGGGTGGCAGTATCGGCTGGCCGCCGTTCACCGCCATCGTTCAGGGGCCGGCCGGGGGGCGGTTCATCGTCCCGGACGCGGCCGGCCTGCAGCGCATCCTCGCGAAGCACTCCTTTCTCAAGACCATCACTGTTCCGGCGGGGTCATTCCGGGGGCAGGAAGCCGCTGTCAGCACCGCGGGCTCCTGGAGCTTCATCATGACGCGACCCACCCTGCCCGACGATCTTGCCTATCGACTGGCCAAGGCTCTCCACCAGGGCGAGCCGACCCTGGGCCGGCGCCTGGCGCAGGCACGGGAGACCACAGCCTCCAACACGGTGGCCGCCGCGCCCAACCTCACCCTGATCCATCCCGGCGTCCAGCGCTACCTTCGCGAGATCGGGCTCCTCCGCTGAGCTCACGGCGCAAGCTAAATCAGGTTCGAGCGAGACCCTGCCGAGGGACCGCCCCTGACCACCTGTTTGCCGCTGCTCGACAGCGAGGGGCGGCCCTAGCTTAGACCGTCGGTTCTGGAAGGATGCCGGGAAGTGGCGTCCCGTGTTTGCGGTTAGGGGACTCGGCCAACTATGTCAAGTTGTCGTGCCCCGCCTCCGCCACCCTTGTCAGGAATGCCCGAACCGGGAGGTCCCCAACCGTTCACCCCGCGACCAGCTCGGCGGTGGACGTCCGGAAGGACTGCTCCAGCGGCAGGCCGTCCCCGCCGAGGCCGTTTCCCGATACCCCCGAATCCGGTCAGTCATCGGGGCCATGCCTTGCCTCGGGCGCGCTCTTTCCTCTTGACAGGCTCTGGCGGGCCGCGCCATTCTTCCGTGGCTCGTGCAGTCCCGCGGGACGGCCCGCTGCCTCGAGCACCTTCAGGGGGGCGTAGTCCACAGGAGGGGATTCGGATGACGCGACCGCAGACCATCGCGGAAAAGATCTTCTCGGCGCACGCGAGCCGCCCGGCGTATGCGGGGGACAGCCTCATGGCCGGCGCCGTCTTCGGGCGGCTCGCCGGCGGCTATGCGGCGAAGTATGCAATGAGCGGCGAGGTGGAAGCCGACCGCACCCCCCGGTCGAATTGACAATGACCTCACAGAAGAAATAGATTCGGCTGCCGCTTCTGGCGGCGGGGGCTCACGGCGGGCCTTGCGTCCAACGAAAGGGAGGTGGGGCGTGAAGAGTCTCGGGTGGGGTGTGGTCGGCGTAGGGATCTTCCTCGCGGGGTGCGTGGGGTTTTCCACGGCGAGTCCCGCCTTCGCGGCAGACACCAGCCTGGTCGTCTATTCGGCGAATGACACGGATCTCAACAACTTCGTCTTCGGGATGTTCCAGAAGGAGACCGGCATCGCCGTCCAGTCGGTGACGGCCGGCTCCGGCGTCCTCCTGAAGCGGATGGCGGCCGAGAAGGACCGCCCCCTGGGGGACGTGCTGTGGGGCGTCAGCACCGTGATCCTGGATGCCAATAAGGCGTACTTCGAACCGTACGCCACGAAGAATGCCGAGGCCGTGCCGGCGACGTTCCGCGACGCCGAGAATCTCTGGATCGGCACCAACGCCCACGTGATCGTGATCCAGGTCAACCGCAAGCTGCTGGGGAACATGGCCCCTCCCCGGACGTGGCGTGACCTCCAGAATCCGGAGTGGAAAGGGAAGGTGGTCATGGCGGACCCGGCCAACTCGGGGGGGGCCTTCACCCAGGTGACCCGCATGATCGACCTCCTCGGGGGCGGGGACAAGGAAAAGGGCTGGCAGGAGCTGGAGAAGGTCATCCGGAACGTCCGCGTCCTGAATAAGATCTCGCTGGTCTACACCGGCGTGGGGAACGGGGAATACCCGGTCGGGCTCAGCCTGGAGTACGCCGCCTACGAGTACGTCCAGGGCGGCGCCCCGGTGGAGATCGTGTACCCCGAGGACGGCACCGTCGTGCAGGTGGAGGGGATGGGGATCATCAAGGGGGCCAAGCATCCCGAGGCTTCCAGAAAGTTCGAAGACTTCATCACCCGGAAAGACGTGCGGGAGGCGATCCTCAAGAAGTTCTTCCGCCGCCCGGCCCGCACCGATCTCGACTTCGGAGCCCTGGGGATCAAGCTGCCGCCCCTGAAGGATATCAAGCTCGCCTCCTACGACTTCCGCGGCTGGGCCAAGGACCGGGACGCGGTCCTTCAGCGCGTGCAGGAGATGATCCTCCGGACCCGGTAGGTCTGCACACCGGAATTGACGCTGAGGGGGATCCATGGCGGCCGGGATCGACATCCGGCAGGTGCGGAAGAGCTTTGGCTCGGTGGTTGCCGTCCGCGACGTGAGCCTGACCGTCGAGGCAGGAGAGTTCTTTACCCTCCTCGGGCCCAGCGGCTGCGGCAAGACGACGCTCCTCCGGATGGTGGCGGGGTTCTGTCCGCTCGACGCCGGCGAGATCTGGATAGGCGGCCGGCGCGTGGATCGCATCCCACCGCACCGCCGCAACACCGGGATGGTCTTCCAGAACTATGCCGTCTTTCCCTTCCTCACGGTCTTCGACAACGTGGCCTATGGCCTCCGGGCCAGGGGGATCCCTCGGCACGCCATCGTGGATCGAGTCAGGCGATGCCTGGAGATGGTCCAGCTCGTGGAGTATGCCTCCCGGATGCCGCACCAACTGTCCGGGGGGCAGCTCCAACGGGTGGCCATCGCCCGCTGTCTGGCCATCGAGCCCGAAGTCCTCCTCCTGGACGAGCCTCTCTCGAACCTCGACGCCAAGCTCCGGGTCCAGATGCGGGTCGAGATCCGGCGCCTGCAGCAGGCGCTCGAGATCACGGCCCTGTACGTCACCCACGACCAGGAGGAGGCGCTGGTCCTGTCGGATCGCTTGGCCGTCATGTGCGGGGGCGTGATCCAGCAGGTAGGCCGTCCCAGTGAGGTGTACCACCGGCCCGCCGATGCCTTCACGGCCGGCTTCATGGGATCCACGAACCTCCTGCGGGGCCGGGTGGGTCGGCACGAGGCGAACCGGACCGTGGTGGCGGTCGGCGGCCAGGAGATCCTCCTGCCGGCGGTTCCCCGGCCCGCCGGGGCCGAGGTCCTGTTCTGCCTCCGGCCCGAGGCGATCCGGCTGGCGGCGGGGGCGAGGCCGCCGGCGGGGCTGGAGGCCCTCGCCGCGGAGGTAGGCCGGGTCGAGTTCCTGGGGCCCTCGACCCGCTACGAGGTTACCGCGGGCAGAGACGTCTCGCTCCTCGTGGCGGCCTTCGACGAATGGCCCGCCCAACAGTTCCACCCGGGGGATCGGGTGTGGGTCCTCTATGATCCGGCTCGGGTGACCGTGCTCACGGGTGACGCCCAGCCGGCCGCCAGCGGGGATGGCGCATGAGGCGGCCGGCGTTCGTCCTTGTGAGCCAGGCCGTCACCTTTGCCTTCCTGATCCTGTTCCTCGCGGTGCCCGTCTTTCTCATCCTCCGCTCCAGCGTGCTCACAGCCGACGGGGTCCACCTGACCCTCGGGAACTTCCGGAAGATCTTCGCCTACGACTACTACCGGGCGGCGGTGATCAATACGCTCCAGATCTCCGCAGGAGCCACGGTCGCCGCCATCGTCCTGGGCGTACCCATCGCGTTCTGCCTGGCCCGCCTGCCCATCCCGGGCAAGCCCCTGGCCGTCACGCTGGGGACTCTGCCCCTCCTCCTTCCCTCCTTCGTGAGCGCCCACGCCTGGGTACTGCTCTTGGGGCGGTTCGGGTTCCTCAGTCAGGCCCTGCGAGCTGTGGGCATTCCCTTCGGGTCCATTTACGGGCGGGGAGGCATGATCTTCGTCTACACGATCCAGGGGTTTCCCTACGTCCTCCTCCTGGCGATGTCGGCCTTCTCCGCCATCGATGTCTCCCTGGAGGAGGCCGGGGAGAATCTGGGATCGTCGCCCTGGCGGACCTTCCGGACGGTGACGTTGCCCCTGCTGATCCCCGCCATGCTCTCGGGGGGTCTCTTGGTTTTCATGGCCTCGGCCGAGAACTTCGGCGTGCCCTTCGTGCTGGCCGAGGACACACCGGTCCTGTCCGTGGAGGCGTACAAGCTCTTCGTCAGCGAGCTGGGCGGGAACCCGGGCATGGCGGGGGCCATGGGCGTGTTCCTGATCCTCTGCACGGCCGTGCCCCTCCTGCTCCAGCGGGCCTACCTGCGACGCCAGCGCTTCGCCACACAATCCCGGGGGCGACCGCGGGTGCTGACGGTCTCGGCCGGGGTGCGGAGGCTCGCCACGGGGCTCGTCTTCGGGGTCGACTTCGTGGCGCTCCTCCCGTTCCTGGTGGTCATCATCGCCTCGTTTCTCGAGATGCGGGGGCCGGTCATGTTCTTCCGGTTCAGCCTCCAAAGCTACCGGGAGGTCCTGACTCAATCGCCGGAGATGATCACCAACACCTACCTCCTGGCCACCCTCGGGACGGTCGTGGCCGTGGCCCTTGGCGTCCCCATCGGGTACCTGGTGACCCGCCAGCGTCTTCGATCGGGGAGTCTCCTGGAGGTGCTCAGCAACGCGCCCCTGGCCATCGCCGGGACCGTCCTGGGGATCGGGTTCGTTCTGAGTTTCAATACCCATCCGCTGATTCTGACGGGGGGCTGGCTCATCCTGGTCCTCGCCTACACGACCCGGATGCTTCCCTTCAACGTTCGGAGCACGGTGGCCCTGCTCCACCAGCTCGACCCGGCCATGGAAGAGGCCTCCATCAATCTGGGCGTGCCGCCCGGCCAGACGTTCGTCCGGGTGACCGTTCGCCTCCTCCTGGCGGGGATCATCTCGGGGGCGATCCTGACCTGGGTCAACGTCGCCTCGGAACTCAGCTCGACGGTGATCCTGTACAGCGGTCCCTGGGCGACGATGACCGTTGGCATGTTCCAGGCCATGGAGAGCCGCAATCTGGGCGTGGCGTCAGCCTTCGCCTCGATCCTGGTGGTGTCGGTGGCCGTGCCGCTCCTCTTCGTCGCGCGGCTGTTCGGCCAACGCGAAGTCGCCCTCTTGTGAGTCGGGCCCCGAGCGGGCCGGAAGGAGGATCGGGATGTTGTGGTCCGAGAGCATCGTGGCTTCTCTCAAACGTCACGACGTACGGATGATCGCCTACCTGCCCGACACCATCGTCCACCGGGTGCTCTCCCTGATCGAGGGCGATCCGTACTTCGAGCCGGTTCCCGTCGCCCGGGAAGAGGAGTGCGTGGGCGTCCTGGCCGGCGCCTACCTGGGCGGGATGCGGGGGGCCATGTTCGCCCAGAACAGCGGCCTCGGGAACTGCGTGAACGCCCTGGCCTCCCTGGCGGTGCCGTGGCAGATCCCGATCCTGATGTTCCTGGGCCAGCGGGGCGAGCTGGGGGAGTTCAACGTGAGCCAGGTCGGGATGGGGCGCGCCACGCGGCCGATCCTGGATGCCCTGGGCATCCCCCACGTGACCCTGACGCGCCCGGAGGAGGTCGAGGGTCTCACCAGCGACGGGATCAGGCTGGCCTATAACACGCGGACGCCCATCGGGTTCATCCTGCCGCGGCAGCTCACGGGAGGGAAGGATGAGTAAGCTCACTCGGTCGCAGGCCACGAAGCTCCTGCTCGACAAGATCACCGATCAAGCGATCCTGGGCGGGATCGGGGGCCCGACGTACGATCTTTACGGGGCGGGGGATCGGGATCGCAATCTGTACACCTGGGGCTCCATGGGGCAGATCTCTTCCATGGGCCTCGGTCTGGCGATTGCGCGGCCCGACCTCAAGGTGATCGTCCTGGATGGGGATGGATCGCTCCTGATGAACCTCGGGATCCTGACGACCATCGCCCGAAAGGCGCCGCCCAACCTGGTGCACATCGTCTGGGACGACGAGGTCTACGAGACGACGGGGCGCCAGCCGACCCACACCTCTGCGGGCACCGACCTGGCCGGCATCGCCAGGGCGGCGGGGATCACCAAGGCCGTGGCCGTCGACGACGATGCGGGGTTCGCCCCCGCCGTGGATCGGGCGCTCCGCGAACTGGGCCCATGGTTCATCGCCGTCAAGGTCGTTCCCGAGAAGGCAACGGCCCGCCCCCCGCGGGACCCGATCTTCTTCAAGTACCGGTTCATGCGCGCCATCGAAAAGCCCCGGTGACGGCCCGGCGAGGCTCCGCCCTCACCGCACCGCGAACCACTGGAGCGAGTGGGCGTCTGGGGACGTCAGCCTATGCTGGACGGCAAAGGTGTTCGTCACATCGTCCGGGAACAGGTCCCTGCGGGTCCCCCGTCCCAACCTGACTTGACGTTTGGAGCTCCAGCCCATCCAGCGGAACCGATTCGCACCCTCGATGCGGTCCACCTGGCAACCGCTTACCAACACTGCATCCCCCCTCTTCGCTGCCGGCTGCCTGGGCCACAGGCGTCAGTTCAAAGTAGTCTTCGAGGCCATCCGCCGACTGATGACCCCACCAGCGCGGACGCGAAAGCAAATCGGCTTTCATATCCGCGAGCCGCGCGCTGCTTACAGGACGCGCCGGAAAGGAAGGTAGTCGCGCTTGATGCCGAAACCAAGGTTCAGGCTCGATCGGGCCGTATCTCGAGCAAGCTGACGTAGTTGGCAACGTAGCGCACCGGAGACGCACGCCCAGGGGAACCCAGTCTCTTGCGTCATTGCCCCAGCCGTCCCCGGCTGGGTGGAGGCTTCCAAGGGACACAGGCCCTTTCCCCGTAAACAACGGGACAGTCGTTTATCTGCCTACGGTCGTTTACGGAGGCTTCAGGATATGCGGAGCCGTAAACGGCGGGACGGCGGGATATGGCTCTCGGAATTCCCACGGTTGTTTATGGGTCGTCGGCGACGCGGGTTCGAATCCCCAGCGGGATTCGATGGCCTTTGGAAGATCGAGGTGCGGGGAGTTGTGCGTGAAAGCGCCCATAAAAGCGACGAGCGTCGAGGTGATCCCCGACGCTCGTAGGTGATGACAATTTGGATGGTGACTACTGCCGAATGCTGGGGTTCCCGATGACCCGTAACCATCACTCCGGTTGATTTCTTCGGCGATCTGCCTCACGTAGTTTACCTTGGATAGCCGCTTCGAGTCTTGCCGAGTCACCTGCTTTGCGTTTTCAGGAACGACAGGTGTTAGAGATTTCCGCTGAGAATCGCCTGAGACATCCAGTCGGCCCCCTGGCCCAGGGCGGCTGTCTGTTCTTGAATGTGGCCAAAGTCCACGCAAAGGAGTAGGCTACCGGGCGGCGTCCGGTTCCTCGTTCGGGCGCCGAGCGACCGCACCGGCCAAGGTAGGGCCGCTCCCGGCGAACTCGGTCATTTTGAGAGAAAGGACTCGGCGATGCGCGCCAGACAGCTCGGCTCCACCGATCTTCACCTGAGTGTCCTGGGCCTTGGCTCGTTCGCCCTGGGCGGCGCGCAGTGGAAGTTCAGCTGGGGGCCCCAGGACGATCAGGCCTCCATCGACGCCATAGTCCGGGCCGTGGAGCTCGGAGTCAACTGGATCGATACGGCCCCCGTCTACGGGTACGGCCATGCCGAGGAGGTGGTCGGGGCGGCCTTGAAGCGCTGCCGCGCGAAACCCCTGGTGGCCACGAAGTGCGGGAGTCGCTGGGAGGCCGATGGCGCCATCTACCGCCGGCTCCGGAAATCCAGCGTCCGCGAGGAAGCCGAGGCGAGCCTCCGCCGGCTCGGCGTGGACGTGATCGACCTGTACCAGATGCACTGGCCCCAGCCCGAAGAGGAGATCGAGGAGGGCTGGGGCGCCATGGCGGATCTCGTGAAGGCGGGGAAGGTCCGCTACCTCGGGGCCTCGAATTTCAGCGTCGCCCAGATGGAGCGCGTGCAGACAATCCACCCCATCGCCTCACTCCAGCCCCCGTACAGCCTCCTGCGCCGGGACATCGAGGCGGACCTTCTCCCCTTCTGCGCCCGCCAGCACATCGGCGTGGTAGTCTACAGCCCGCTGCAAAAGGGCCTCCTCACCGGCGCCTTCTCCGTGACGCGCCGGGACAGCCTGCCGCCCGAAGACCATCGCCGGAACGATCCGATGTTCGCCGAGCCGCAGCTCAGCGCGACGCTCCGCTTCGTGGAGGGGTTGGCCCAACTCGCGAAGGCGCACCGGATGTCGGTGGCCGAGGTCGCCTTGGCCTGGGTCCTGCGCCGGCTGGAACTGACGGCGGCGATCGTCGGCGCGCGCCGCCCGGCCCAGATCGAGGAAACCGCCGGCGCCGCGGAGCAGGACCTCTCGCCGGGGATGCTCCAAGCGATCGAGGTGTTGCTGGAGCAGCGGAGTCGCGCGCTCTCGCCGTCGCGCTGAGGCCAGGACCCCAGCGGCCCCGGTCCTGTCCTGGGGCTGGGGATCGCGAACTCATGGATATGACTCCAACGGTGTCGATCATCGACAGCTTCCGGTTAGACGGCTCGGGGCAGCGGGCGGCGAGAGAAGTTACTCGAATAGACGTGTCGGTCGTCCGAGGCGGCTCCTGGGAGATCAGCCATGCCCGGGGGGACAGGAGGCATCATGACAGTCGCTAACCAGGTGCGTACATGTGTCTACGTCGGCAACGCCGAAACCAACGATATTCACGTGTATCACCTCAGTGGCGAAACTGGCGAGTTGGTGCTGGTGGAGACAGTGGCCATTCCAGGCGTGGTAAAGGCGGGCATCTCAACGCCCCTCGCCATCCGTCCGGACAAACGCGTGTTGTTCGCCGGGATTCGCGGCGACCCCACGTTCGCGGCGAGCTTCCAGATTGATGCGGACGATGGCAAACTCACGCACGTCGCCAACGAACCCTTGCCTGATCGGATGGCGTACCTGGCTACCGATCGCACCGGCAACTTTCTCCTCAGCGCCTCATACACCGGGCACAAGATTGTGGTCAACCCGATCGCACCGGATGGACGCGTCCAGGCCCCGATACAGATCATCCCGACCGAACCAAACGCGCATGCGATCCTGCCGGATCCAGCCAACCGGTATGTCCTGGTGACGAGCCTGGGGGGCGACCTCCTCAAGCAGTTCAGGTTCGATGCGGCGACTGGCAGGCTGGCACCGAACGAGCCGCCTGCAGTGCGCGTGAAGGAAAAAGCGGGCCCGCGGCACTTCGCCTTTCATCCGAACGGCCACCGTGTGTACCTGCTCAACGAGCTGGACGCGTCAGTTTACGTGTTCGACTACGACCCGATCCGAGGTAAGCTGGATCAACGGCAAGCGCTGAGCGCGCTGCCGCGCGATTTCCGAGGGCAGCCGTCCGCGGCCGATCTGCATCTGACCCCCGATAGCCGGTTCCTCTATGTCTCGGAGCGGGCATCGAACACCCTGGCAGGCTTCCGGGTGGATCCGGGCACCGGGACCCTGTCGCTCCTCGGGCACACGCCGACGGAGGAGCAGCCACGGGGCTTCAACATCGATCCCTCCGGGCGCTATCTGCTCGCGGTTGGCCAGCGTTCTCACCGCATGACAAGCTACAGGATTGGTCCTGACTCAGGGGAATTGACATCGCTCAAGACCTATCCGATGGGAAGGAACCCGAATTGGGTGGAGATCATCACTCTGCCCTGAACGCCTGCTTCGAGGATCACTCAGAGGATTATATTTGAATGCTCAGGCGAAAAAACGGTCGTGGGGAAGCGTATAGGCCTTGGACCTGAGCATTTCGGATACCATCAATTGAACTAAGGGCTCCCTTCCCAACAGTGTCAGGGGAGTGGGAGCCCCGCACAGCAGTGGTAGATGTTCGCGATATACGTCCACGTCGTCCGGAAGCCGAACGCCCGATGACTGATCGCCTTCACCTTGTTGTTCATGCCCTCCAGGGCG
>JBIOJT010000130.1:0-11370 GCA_044451055.1 Methylomirabilales bacterium (SeqCode) | reverse complement strand
GTCCGGGATCACCTCGGGATTCACCATGAACCCAAAGCCGGCGAAGATGCAGGCGCCCAGCGAGTCGAAGCCCGCCATGTTGATCTGGGCCGCGCGCGAGGTCGCGATGTTCGCCTTGGCATCGAGATGGTCCACCTTGGCGCGGATCGTGTTTCCCGCCGTGTGGTCCGCCCCCTGCGGGGACGTCACGTAGGTCGTGCCCGTGCCCTTGATCGCGCGCGGCTCGTAGGCGGACATGGCCTGGCCCTTCACCACCGGCACCCGCAGGACGCCCAGGACCCGACCCGCCATCGCGGCCCCGTGCCCCAGGATCCGTCCCAGAGGCGTGCCCTTCCGGATCTCGGCCAGAAGCTGGAGCGCCCGCTCCCCGTCGCCGAACTGCATGAGGCCCGCCTCGGCTGCGACGCCCAGCGCCGCCCCCATATCGATCGTATCCAGCCCGAGGTCGCTCACCTCCTGATTCATCCGGGCAACGGTGTCGAGGTCGGCGATCCCCAGGTTCGACCCCAGCAGGCCGATGGTCTCGTACTCCAGCGGCGAGACGATGGCCTTGCCGTCCTCGCCGCCATACGTGTTGGAGCACTGGATGACGCAGCCCAGCATGCAGGCGTGGGTGGTCTCGCTCTCCCCGCCCCGCCGGAGCAGCAGGTCGCGCATGTGCTCGCCGCTGATCGTCTCGGCCCCCTCGAATTGCCCGCTGGAGAAATTCCGCGTCGGCAGGCCGCCGAAGGCGTTGCACGTCCGCACCATGGCCGGCGTGCCGTATTCCTGGTAGGCCTTGGTCTGCGGGTGGTCCAGCGTGTTCTTATTGAAGAGCTTCTGCGCCTGTCTGAAGGCCTCGCGATTGGCGATGGGCGGCTTCTGCCCACCCGCATCATCGAAGATGATGGCCTTGAGCCGCTTGGACCCCATCACGGCGCCCAGGCCCCCTCGCGCCGCGATCCGGGAGGGCACCCGATCCTTGTCCAGGTTCTGGATCCCGGCCGCCGAGAGCAGCATCTCACCGGCCGGCCCGATGAGGGCGATGGCCACCTTGTCCCCATACCGCTTGAGGAGACGGGACGCCGTCTCGTTGACCCCGAGACCGGCGATGTCGTCCGCGGGCTCGAAGCGCGCCCCGTCGAGACTCAGGTGCAGGAGCCACCACCCGGAAGCGCCACGGCCGTCACGCGGCATCTGACCCTCGATGATCAGGGCCTGCATCCCCAGGTTGGTCATATGGAGACCGGTGGAGCCGCCGGCGTTGGCCTCCTTGATCCCGCGGGTCATGGGGCTCTTGGCGCCGAACGAGAGCCGGTCGCAGCTCGAGAGCATGTGCCCTACGAGCAGGCCGGGGGCCAGGACCATCTTGTTGTGCGGGCCGAGCGGCTCGCACGTCGCCGGCACTTCGTCCAGCAGGATGCGCGCCGAGAGCCCGCGCCCTCCCAGACGGGACCAGGCCTCGGGCGCGGCTTCACGCTCCAGGGATCGCTCGCGCAGATTGACTCGCCAGACTTGCATGGCCTCTTCTCCTCCTGCCTGAGAGCCCGAAGTGCGGTCGGAAGGACTCGCCTCCACTCACAA
Source organism: Methylomirabilales bacterium (SeqCode) (assembly GCA_044451055.1). Classification (GTDB taxonomy): domain Bacteria; phylum Methylomirabilota; class Methylomirabilia; order Methylomirabilales; family 2-02-FULL-66-22; genus 2-02-FULL-66-22. Next base: position 9,807 of record JBIOJT010000130.1, on the reverse strand, counting down.
AGACCCCATTCTCGTGCCGTCAGATCGGCCCCCCTGGACCCCCCCTGCCCCGGCCTGACCGTCTTCAGAATGCCTCGCTTCTTCTGCGCCGTCAAGAGGCGCCGCCGCGCCGCTACGCATCTCCGAACATTGGGCCAGAAGCGTATTCAGCATTTCACGGCGGCAGGATCGGCCTTCTTCGTGCCCGCGAGCCGCTCATAGACGTTGACCAGGATGATGACGAGCAGCGTGGTCGCCACTGCCGGAATGAACTCGGGCGTGGTCAACAGCCTCGGCAGGATGGTCTTGGCATCCACGATGGTTTTGGGATCGGAGAACATGCCGGGCCGCGCCCTGGTTTGCAGCCACCGCGATGTCTTCCCGTCAGGATGCCCATCCCGTTACCGCTCGGAGACATCCTTCGGTGTGTCTCCGTCCTGTCGCGGCCCGAAGAAGGCGAGCCCCTCTCGGCTGGTGCCATCCATGTAGACGTGAAGGTAGTCGCCGTTGCACACGGCCGGGACGTTGATGACCCGGACGACGCCCTCGCAGTCCGTGAATTCAGGGGCCATGGCCGCCAGCAGGTTCTCCGCCTTCACCACGAACTCCTCGTTGAAGAAGGCTCCGGGGTCGTCGGGGAAAAGCGAGGCGACGATGATGTCCGCTTCGACCAGATCCTGGAAGAAGTGCGTGCCGTACGAGACCTCGGGCGTGCCGCCCTCCTTGGCGAAGGCAATCTCGACCAAGAGCTTGGTCCTGTTGATGTTCGAATAGGTGACGCGCACCCCCAGGTTGATGTCGTTGCTCCCCCAGCGACCGGGCCCCATCAAGGCATACCGCATTCCCGCCAGCTGCTTGTTGAGCAGGTTGACGGCGGCGGCGATCTTCAACTTCGCCTCGTAGGTCGGTAGCTTGTCGTAGGTCCGCGGATTCACATAGACGATATACTCCAGGTCGGACACCATGCTGTTGGAAAGCACGGAGCGGGCGGTGAAGAGTACGCGGTCCCGGGGAATGTCGGTCGGGATCACCACCTTCTCGTGCTCCTTCCGGACGGAGAGGGAGCGGCACTGGAGGAGGTAGAGCGCGTCCTCGTCCCAGGCGAACTCGATGTCCACCGGCCGCTGGTAAGCCGCCTCCACGCGAGCCAGGATCTTCCGGGCCAGCGACACGAAGGGAGTCCGCGTGAGCAGGTTCTCGAACGTCAGGCACGTCTCCCCCTGACTGAGATCCTGCGTCTTGAAGAGCGGGGCGGCGAGGTGGTCGTGCTCCTGCAGCGACGCCCCATAGAACAGGTCCGGATGGTTGACCGAGGCGCTGAGGGTTCGAAAGTCGATGGTCTCCGGGGCGCCTGTCCGGAGGTTCAGGACGTCGACTTGCTTCTGAGAGTACTTCCGGATCTGATCCGCGGTGACCTCCGGGCGGAGTTGTGGATGGCTGAGGGGAATCATGCGGGGGTAATCCGAGCCGACCCGATCCACGGCCCGGGTCCCGAGCCCATACACCAGGCGGACCAACCCCGCCTCCTTCTGGATCTTGGGATTCCAGGTATAGAGGTTCCGCGAGAACATCACGCCCGAGGCGAAGGGAAAGAAGTAGTCACCGAAGCGCCGTCCGACCACCTTCTGGACGATCATGGCCATCCGCTCGTCGTAGTCCAGCAGGCCGTGGTCGCGGCGGTAAAGGATGGGATCGGGGCCGAAGGTGCTGGCGAAAACCTTCTTGAGGCCGATGACGAAGTTGCTCAGCCGCGTTTCCAGGTTGCCCTGATTGGTGAGGAAGACCGACAGGTACTTGCCCGAGAAGGCCAGACCGAAGCTATCCTCCAGCATGCTGGAGGAGCGGATGATGATGGGATGCTGCCCGATCTCGACCAGGATCCTGCGGAAATCCTCCACCACTTCCGGGGCAAAGGTGGCGAACTTGAACTGCCCCTCGACCCGCAGGAAGCCCTTCTCGATGCTCTCCCGATCCTTGTACTTGAAGGTGTGAAACAGGTAGAGGTTGTTCCGATCCAGGAATTCGGAGAAGACGCCCGAATTCAGATACCACGTATCCGGCACGCGGACCGTCTTCTCCAGCTCGGGATCCTTCTTCTCCAGCGTGGGGAGCAGGATCTTGTGGGCCAGGATCATCCCCGCGGCCTTCCCCCCCAGCTTGCCCGGCCGCCGGCGGCTGAAGAGGGTATTCTGGAGGATCCCGTCGGTGTCCCGGATCGTGACGTAGTTCTTGGCCAGGCTGATGAACGGCAGTTGATTGGAGATAAAGCGCGAGATCAGCGCCACGCGGATGCCCTCGGCCTCTTCGCGCGAGATGTACACCTCGCCCTTGGGAATGGCGCAGAACTCGCGCAGGGCCTTGATGATCTCCTCGCTGCTCGCCTGGTCGCGGTTGACGAGGATGCTCAGGGTCTGGGCGTTGTCCTTCTTGCGGGCCAGGTTGATGTAGTTCTCGATGTCGCCGGGGCTCAGGGATTGCGCGACGCAGGTATCGATCAAGGCTTCGATGTACTCCTGCCGGTTGGTCTCGATGTCGGGCACGTTGTCCCGCTTCATCTCCTCCAGGGCCTGCGCGTACAGCCGATCGCGCGTCACGAGGCCCCGCTGCTCCAGCACCTCCAGGAAGATGCTCCGCATGAGCCCGACCAGGCTCGGGTACTGGTTCATCTTCCGGAACAGCCGGTATACCTGAACACTATCCATGACAACCCCGGGGGATGCAGGAGGGGCGACGGGCCCTCAGGCAAGGATTCCCCGCCGGACGTCCGGCGGGGAATCCTTGCAGCCAATCCCTCTGAGGCTAGACCCACCCGCGCAGCTTGCAGGCCTCCGCCACCCGAGCCACCGCCACGAGGTAGGCGGCTTGCCGCATGTTCACCTTCTCCCGCTCGTACATCTGGTGAACCCCGTGGAAGGCCCGGGTCATCTTCTCGTCCAGGCGCTGCTGCACCTCGGCCAGCGGCCAGTAGAAGTTGTACGTGTTCTGGACCTGCTCGAAGTAGGAGACCGTGACGCCGCCCGCGTTGGCCAGGAAGTCGGGCAAGACAAAGATGCCCTTGTCGAAGAGGATGTCATCCGCCTCCGGCGTGGTTGGGCCGTTGGCCAATTCGCACGAGATCTTGCACTTGAGCCGGGCGGCGTTGGTCGGGATGATCACGTTCTCGAGCGCGGCCGGGAAGAGCACCGTGACGTCCAGCTCCAGGAGCGCCTCGTTGCTGATGGGGTCGGCTCCCGGGAATCCCTGGAGGCTGCCGGTCTTCAGCTTGTAGTCCACCACCTTGCGCGCATCGAGCCCCTTCGGGTTGTAGACCCCGCCCTTGGAGTCGGAGGCCGCCACCAGGTTGAGGCCGAGGATCTCGTGGCCGAGGAGGGCCGCATATTGGCCGGCGTTTCCGAAGCCCTGAATGGCCATGGTCTTCCCCTGGAGGGAGAGGCCCATGACCTTGGCCGCTTCTCGGGTCACGTAGATCCCGCCCCGCGCGGTGGCGTCACCCCGACCCTCGGAGCCTCCCAGCGCGATGGGTTTTCCGGTGATGACGCCGGGATGGTGCTGACCCACGAGGGTCTCGTACTCGTCCATCATCCACGCCATGATCTGAGGAGTCGTGTACACGTCGGGCGCCGGCACGTCCTTGGAGACGGAGAGGATTCCGGCCACCGCCCGCATGTAGCCTCGGGCCAGCCGCTGCTTCTCCCCCTCGGACATCCCCTTGGGGTTGCAGGTCACGCCGCCCTTCCCCCCACCCAGCGGGATGTCCACCACCGATGTCTTCCAGGTCATCCATGCGGCCAGGGCGCGGACGGTGTCGATGGTCTCGTCGGGGTGCCACCGGATGCCCCCCTTGTTGGGACCGCGGGCGCTGTTGTATTGCACCCGGTAGCCGCGAAACACCTTGACGTTGCCGTCGTCCATCTGCACCGGGATCGTGACCACCAGCTCCTTTTGCGGCCAGCGCAGCAGTTCGTGCGTGGCAGGGTCGAGGCCCAGCCGCGCGGCGGCGGTGTCCAGCTGTTGTTGGGCGATGGTGAAGGGGTTCAGGCTGGTCATGAGCATTTTCTCCTTTCGCGATGGACTCCCTCGTCCGTCTCTCCGCCCCGGCATTCGTATAATCATAAACGCGCGTCCTCGCACCTCCAATCGCTCGCTCGCCGGGGACGGGCGTCCGAGTTGCTGGAGATGCGGGGAATGGTCTGATCATGAGACTATAGGTCCCGCCGACGCGCGTCAATCTCATTCCTGCTTCGTGTGGAAGTCCAATCATTCTGTCACCGTGAGGGCCTTGCGGCGGTGGGTTCTCCCCCTCGCGAGGGAGGGCCTCCGACCACCTGCTTCGAGCCGATCCCTATGACGCAATGCGAACTACGTCGGTGTCACACGCTCCGGCTGGTGCTTGAGCGCCGCATCCCCGGGGCGCAGGCGGCCGGCCGCAGCCGAGCCTCCCACGGGGGCGCTACCCCGCTGGTCCCTCTCGACGAGGCGACATTTCCATTGAACCGTCAGGGTCGCAGACCAACTGACCTTGAACAGGACATTCTTGAAGGGCTCCAAAGAAGCCCCCAAGCCCGGGGATTCGATGCCGGCCAGTCCCGGGAAAACCTGGCGGCCATCGGGACTCGGGGGAACCCTCGAGGCGGGATCTGGTGCGTGGCCGGACGAGTCGGATCCGCTCACCACAGAGGGCGCGGCCGGCACTGGTCGGAGCCGCTGATGCCGACCGGCCTTCGCCGACCGGATCGCCCTAGCAGGCTGCTGAAAAAGGCCCATCTGCAGTGACCCACCTTCGGTGGGTACCCCCGCGCTCGCGCGGCGCTGCGACGTACGCACTAAGTACGCCTCGCACCTCGCCGGGTACCCATCCGGAGGATGGGTGCGCCGCCTTGCATCTGGACCTTTTTGAGCAGCCTGGGCGAGAACGGGTTTTTCAGCAGCCTGCTAGTCCTCCGAGCGGGACGACCGCCCCGTACCGGCCTGTTCCACTCGCGGGGTTGGAGACGTCTTCGCCCCCTTGGACGGAAGCAACACTGTGGCCAATGCGCCGACGACCAGGGCCAGCGCCACGTAATCCTGCCAGGAGGGCGTTTCGCCCAGCACGAGCATTCCACTGAACACGCCGACCACCGGGATCATCATGACCGAGAGGCTGGCGACACCAACCGGTGCCACCAGCGCGATCTTCGTCCACGCCCAGTAGCAGAAGAGGAAAGCCACACACAGGTTGTAGAGGGTCCCGAGCATCGGCCGCAGCGACAACACGAACGGATTGAAGGTCCCGCTCTCGTGGGTGAGCGCGATGCTGGCGATGGGAATCACGCCGATCAGCATCTGCCACCCGGTGAACGACGAGGTGGGCAGATTCACGGGCCAGCGTTTCATCATGACGGTGCCCAACGCCCAGCTCACCGCCGCACCGACCATGAACACTGCGCCGAGCGGCGACCGCCCCACGGCCTGAACCTCCTCCCTGAGTAACAGCACCAACCCGCCACACCCGAGGGCAGTGCCGAGCGCCCACCGCTTCGTGAATGACTCCCCCAGCAGCCAGGTCGAGAATATCGCGCCCCAGACCGGCATGGTATAGCCAAGGGTGGCCGCCCGCCCCGAGGCCAGCAGCCGGACCCCATAGGTGGCGAAGATGTTCCATCCGGTCATGTTGACGAGCGCGATGGCGATCATCCGCGGCCACTGCCCCTTCGGAATCCGCATCGACGAGCCGCTCAGCCGAGCGACGGTGAAGAGCCCCGTCGCGCCGAAGACCAGGCACAGGGTGCGGAAGTGCATTGGCTCCATCTCGGCGAGCGCGAGCTTCATCATCGGCCAGTTGAAGCCCCAGCCCAGGGTGAGGCCGGCCAGCACCCCCACGAGATGCGGCGGGAACGTCTGCGACGACGCCTCCTGCCTCATTTCTTTCGAGTCCGATCCATGCCCGTCCGCTCCACCGACTCCATCGGGCACCGCCTCCTCCGAGGAGGAGCCGCCAACAGGGTGTGCCGGCCCGCCCCGGTGCTACCCGTGCTCGATCTTCGGGTCGAGCGCGTCACGCAGGCCGTCGCCCAGGAGGTTGAAGGCGAGCACGGTGAGGAAGATCGCCAGGCTCGGGAAAATCGCCACGTGCGGCGCGGTCACCATGTCGGCGCGCGCCTCGTTGAGCATGCCGCAGGGGATGGGGCGGTGTCAAGGGGAACCGGCTGCGGGCGGGCCTGCGATGACCGCACCAGGCGCCACGGGACTGGTCGCACGGGCACACGGAACCTGCTGTCCGCGTGGCGATGAGGCTGGGGAGGCGCGAGACGAATGGTGAGGAATCTCCGACTTTCCCGCGAGAGGGACGGGGAACTGCAGGCCTGCGCTCAAGGCGGGTCAGGATCTTCTGAATGCCCTCGGGCTCCTCGATGAGCGCGATGATCCGCATCGGACGGCGCTCATGCGTCACCCCTCCGCGCGCCATGCTCTGTGGCCGCGGCCGGCGCGTGGCTGTATCCATTCCTTTGTCCCATGCGCCTTTCGCTCATGCGTGCATCGGCTTTGGCTCGGGGCGCTTCCGGTGGATGTCGAGCCGTGCCTCGATATAATCGACCAGCTTCGCCGTCGGGTAGCTGATGATGAAGTAGATCACCGCCACGAGGGCGAAGATCTCGAAATGCTTGAACGTGGCGGAGGCGAGCAGCTGGCCGCTGAACATGAGGTCGCGCATCGTGATCACCGACACGAGCGCCGAATCCTTGAAGATGGAGACGAAGAAGTTGCCGATCGCAGGGATCACGATCCGGATCGCCTGCGGCAGGATGATCCGGCGCATGAGGAGCCCGCGCGACATGCCAAGGGAGAGTCCTGCCTCCCGCTGGCCCCTGGGGATGGCCTGCACGCCGGAACGAAAGACCTCGGCCATGTAGGCGCTGTAGTTGATCGTGAGCCCCGACACTCCCGAGGCGAAGGGCGAAAGTATGATCCCGCCATAGGGCAGCACGTAATAGATGAAGAAGAGCTGGAGCAGCAGTGGCGTGCCTCGGATGAACTGCACATAGACCGTGGCGACGGCTTTGATTGGCCAGAAATGCGACATGCGCGCGATGCCGAACACGAGCCCGATGATGAGGGCCAGCGCGTAGGCCACCATCGAGACGGTGATGGTGACCCAGGCGCCCGCCAGGAGCGACGGGAGGAACGAGATCATTTCATTCAGGGAGAACATGAGCACCCCACGCCGAGCCGCCGGCGCATGATTTCCGCCAGCTCTCTGTCAGCAGCCGTCGGCCGGCCATTCGGCCAACACGGCCGTCCCATTACTCTCAGTTATGACTCTGATAACCCGGATGACGCGGAAGGCCACCAGTGAAGCCTTGGGCCGGAGTCCCGGCGGGCGGCGAGGCGTCTTCATTGATGTCGCCGCCGGGCGCCGGGGCTCTTCGGACCGCCCTTGGAAGCTAGTTGTTGTATCCGCTGAGACCCCACTTCGTGAGGATCTTTGACATCTCTTCCGAGTCCTCGATCCATTCGATCGCGGCGTCGAAGCCAACGCGCAGCTGTATGTCTCCCTGCCGGAACGCGAAGCGGCTGTAGCCGGCTGGATTCTTGAGCTGATGCGGCTCGTAGCCGCTCGCGAGTTCGAGCCGCCAGTCGGGATGCTCCTTGATCGTCGCGGCAATGATGGGTTGGTCATGCACCGCCGAATCCAGGCGGCCGTTCTGGATGTCCTGACCCATCGGCAACCACTCCTTGTAGCCTCTGTAGTTGACCCCGGGCGTCTTCTGCACCCATTCCGCATAGTTGGTGCCGAGCAGTGCACCACAGCTCTTGCCCTTGAGGTCGGCGATCTTGCGGGCCTTGAGCGGATTGCCCTTTCTGACCACCAGCCACTCGGAGTAGTAGTAGGTGGGGAAGCAGAAATCGACGACCTTGGCCCGCGACTTCGTGTAGTGGATGGAGTCGCCGACGACATCGAAGCGGCCGTCCAGGAGCCCTGGGATCATGCCGTCAAACGGCACGGTCTGCACGGTGATCTTCGGGATCTTCAGCATCTTCGCGACGAAGCGGATGATGTCGGCGTCGATCCCGGTCCACTCGTTGGTGTTGGGCGCCAGGTAGGAATACGGCCAGTCGTTCGAGGTGCAAATCACGAGCTCGCCCTTCTGCTGCACCTTGACGAGCGAGTCGTCGCACTGGAACTTCGGCAGCGTGAAATCCTTGAAAGAGGTGTCGATTTCGGGTGCTGCAGCGGCGACCGCGAGCCGGGGCGCGGCGGCAGCCGCCAGCGCGCCCGCCGTCGCGAGGCCACCCGACAGCAGAAGGCGACGGCGCGACAGCCCTGTGGTCTCATCCTTGCCGATCTTGGGGGAGATCTTTTCGTCTGCCATGGCGGTGCCTCCTATTCCTGGGGTTGTTGGGGGTTGTTGCTTGGCTTCCGCGTTGGAGGCCTTTGGGACGTCAGGCCGGCCCCGGGAAGTCGTCCAAAACGGCGGCGTCACGCCGCGCCCTCCGCGCGGCCGTTCCTGTCCAGGATCGTCTGCAGGAACTGGCGGGTGCGCGGGTTGCTGGGTGCCGAGAAGATCTGCTTGGGGTGACCCTCCTCAACGATCGCGGCGTCGGCCATGAAAATCACCCGGTCGGCGACGTCGCGGGCGAAGTCCATCTCGTGCGTCACGACGATCATGGTCATCCCTTCCGCCGCGAGCTGCCGCATGACGCGCAGCACCTCGCCCACCAGCTCCGGATCCAGGGCGCTCGTCGCCTCGTCGAAGAGCATGAGCTTGGGGTTCATGGCGAGCGCTCGGGCGATCGCCACACGCTGCTGCTGGCCACCACTGAGTTCATGCGGGTACATCTCAGCCTTCTCTGAAATCCCGACCTTGCGCAGAAGCGCAAGCGCGCGCTGGCGGGCCTGCTCCGCCGGCTCGCGCCGGACGTGGACGGGTGCCTCCATGATGTTTCCGGTCGCCGTGAGATGCGGAAACAGATTGAAGGATTGGAACACCATGCCGATCTGCGACCGGACCTCCTCGATCCGATGCTCCGGATCCACGGCCGTCTTGCCGTGGCGCACGTAGCGGTAGACCGGCTGCCCGTCGAAGTAGATCGTTCCACTGTCGATGTTTTCGAGGTGGTTGATGCAGCGGAGCAGCGTGGACTTGCCGGCTCCCGACGGGCCGATGATGCACACGACCTCGCCCTTCTGCACCTCGAGCGTGACGTCCCGCAGAACCTGCAAGTGCCCGAAGGATTTGTTGACGCGCTCAAGTCTCAGCATGGCGCTGGTGCATGCCGGCGCGATTTTCGAGGACTGAGGTGGGGTGGACATCGCCTGTCTCCTACCACCTCCCACGCAGGAACTCCTGGTAGGCCGCCGCGATGCTCTTGCCAAGGATGTCGACCATGTCGTCGATCTTCTTGAAGGTCACAATCAGCGGCGGCGCGAAGGCCGCAAGGTCGTTACTGTAGCGCAAACGCAGCCCGTTCTCCCCCTTTACCCGGCCGGAAGGGGGCCACGAAAAGCTCGCGGGCGAGGCGGTTCTTGACGAACTCGACGAGGTATGTCACCGCCGCAACCCCGACTGCGCCCGCGACGGGGTGCCCCACGTAGGAATGAGACGATACGGATTTGCTCTTGGGGCTCCGCCGCGCCAGAGGGCGCAGGGTGCAGCCTGATCCGGGTGACGCATGAATCGCCACGAGCATTGCCCATTGCGGCGGCCTGTGTCAAGTCGAATCCACGGCAAACCCGTTATCCGAAGGGCAAGCTCTTACTGTGCGGTGCGTAAAATAGGCGACAGTCTCTCCCGGACCGCACAGTCCGGGGGAGAGTCCGAGGAGGGGCGGCGGCCCGCCCCTCTCGGT
>JBIOJT010000129.1:0-11411 GCA_044451055.1 Methylomirabilales bacterium (SeqCode) | reverse complement strand
GTGCCCGTGCGTCCCTTTGCGCGCTCCCTCAGGACGTCCATATCGTCAAGGGTGCGGCCCCGGGCCTGCGGTCGGAGAAGGCGCGGGCCCGGGGCCGCGGGTTGCCTACGAGCTCGTGCTCTTGCTGGCCGTCTTGCCGGGTCTCGGGATGCAGATCTGGTCCGCCACCAGTTTGTCATTCGTGCGATCGTACTTCATCCACACCCGGTCCCCGACCTTGATGTCCGCCAGGGTTTTGGCGGCCTTCCCTTGGGTGATCTTGACCGTATCGGGAACGTCGACCCCGACCGTTTCCGCTTCCTTGCCCCGCATCGCCTTGACGGTCAAAGTCTTCTCGGTGGGTTCCACGGCCGTCACTTGGCCACGGACGATGGGGTCGACCGCCTCCTCTTTCTCACCCTTCTCCTGCGTCGCTTGAGCCTTCTCAGACTGCTGCACCGCCTTCGTCTCCCTCGCCTCCTGGCTTCCAGGAGTCGTGGGAGCACTTGAGACGGCAGGCGCCTTCGAAGCTTCCGGCGCCTTCGACTCCCCTGTCGCCGCCAGGGTCACCCCGGCCGCCAGGCTCAGGGCGCCCGCCTCCAGCATTGCCATCAAGACATTTACCCTACGCAGATTCCTACCTCCTCCACAGTTCTTGCCGTTAGGCTCGGGTGGGATGCATCCCGGAGGTCTTCTCCCCCAGGAGCCGGTAGCCCACGAGGGCCCAGATCAAGAGCAGGACACCCACGATGATGTCCGTGTACGACGCCAGGTGCAGCTCCGAGAACTTCCCCGCGAAGGGCGCCACGATGAGCACCACGCCCAACAGCGCTTCGATCCACCAGTAACCGTACCGCATGTTCGTCGCTCCTTTCCTTCTGCCTCAGACACGGGTTTCACGGGCAACGGGCCCAACGAGGTTGGAAGGCCCGGCAGGCCTCATCCACTGTTCGCAGGAGATCCCCGATGGCCCCTCCCCTCATTTGGACGCAGAACACCCCTCTTTCGCGAAGCCAGGCGCCTGGTGAGGGGTCCAAGGCACCCGTGTAAACCATGACCGGCGGGAAGCCCCCCATCCGACGGACTTCCTGCGGGAGGTTGAGGCCGTGCACCCGGGTCATTCGGACATCAGTAACGACTGCGTCGAAACTCCCGTGCTGGAGTCGGGCCATGGCCCGAACGCCGTCCGCAACCCCCTCAGCCTGAAATCCGTGGCTGCGCAGGGTCCAGAGGATCCTCCGGCGCATGTCGGTGTCGTCTTCCACGACCAAAACCCGGGTTCTTCTTGCCCTCGCCTCTCCCATCACCAGACCTTTTCCCGCGTGCCCGGTTCAGGGAGTAGGCATGCACCGTGCCAGGGGACTCGGACCAGAGCGCCACCTCGGATAAGAGTCCTGAATTACTGGGTAAGCGCACTCCGGCACGGTCCTAGCGGGTTGCGGATGGGACGCCTTTACTGCGGCAGGGACGGCACGCGCGGAGAGTACAGGCGGGCCTAACTCCGTATCATCGTGTGTGTGGAAGGGAAGTGGATACTCTTGGCAAGATCCGGTTCAGAGCGACACACCGGGAAAAGGAAAGGAATTCGCGGATGCGCGAGGATCAGTCGTCGGGTCTGGAGAGATTGATCCCGTGGCGGGCGGCCATCCGGTAGAGCGTGCGGCGGGTGATGCCCAGCCACTCGGCCGCCCGCTTCCGATTCCCCTTCGCCCGCTCCAGGGCGAAGAGCAGGTGGCGCCGCTCGACCTCGCGCAGGGGCAACACCTCCGCGTCCGCGGCTGGCCTTCCCCCCGGGGGCGCCTGGAGCCCGGGCGGGAGGTCCTGCGTCAGGAGGGTCGGATTCTGGGTGAGAATGACGGCGCGCTCGATAGCGTGTTCGAGTTCTCTGACGTTGCCCGGCCACGGGTAGGCCGAGAGGAGCGCCATGGCCTCGGACGCGATGCGCTCGACCCGCTTCCCCGCCTCCCGGGCGAACTTCCGCAGGAAGAATTCCGCCAGGAGAGGGATGTCGTCCCCCCGCTCCCTGAGCGGCGGCAGCGTGATGGTGACGACGCTCAGGCGGTAGAACAGGTCCTCGCGGAACGTGTGCGCCTTGACCAGGGTCTCCAGATGCTTGTTGGTGGCGGCGATCACTCGCACGTCCACCTTGATCGGCTCCGTGCCCCCGACGCGTTTGACCTCGTGCTCCTGGAGCACGCGGAGGAGCCGCGACTGGACGGTTGGGGAGACGTCCCCGATCTCGTCCAGAAAGCACGTCCCGCCCCGGGCCGCCTCGAAGAGCCCCCGCTTGAGGGCGGTGGCCCCGGTGAAGGCCCCGCGCTCGTGGCCGAAGAGCTCGCTTTCCAGGAGGGTCTCGGGTAAGGCCCCGCAGTCCACGGCCACGAACGCCTCCTGCGCCCGATCGCTGTTGAAGTGGATCGTCCGGGCGATGAGCTCCTTTCCCGTCCCGCTCTCGCCCTGGATGAGCACCGTGCTCCGCGTGGGGGCCACGCGCGCCACCGTCTTGAAGATGTCGAGCATCGGCCCGCTGGCGCCCACCACGTTCTCCAGCCGGTACTTGCCCCGCAGCTCCTGCCGGTAGCGCCGGTTCTCCTGCAGCAGGCGCTTGCGTTCCAGGGCGCGGTGCACCACGATGCGCACCTCGTCCAGCTTGAAGGGCTTGGGGATGTAATCGTAGGCGCCCGCCTTGATGGCCTGGATGGCCGTCTCCACGGTGCCGAAGGCCGTGGCCACGATCACGGCCGTCTCGGGGCTGGCCTCCTGGAAGGCGCGGAGCACCGCCAGCCCGTCCATGTCGGGCAAGCGGATGTCCGCCAGGACCACGTCGAACTTCTCGTCCCGTCCGGCCGAGATGGCGGCGGCGCCGGCCGCGCAGGTCGTCACCCGATGACCCTCTTTCTTCAGCAACTCGGCCAGGACAGACACAATGTCGGGATCGTCGTCCACGACGAGGATCTTGGCGCAATCCATAGGATTCCTATCCCGTGTCGGCGGGCAGCTCGACGATGGCCCGCGTCCCGCGACCCGGCTCGCTCTCCAGGCGGATCGAACCGCCGTGGTCCCTGGTGATCCGCCGGGCGATGGCGAGTCCCAGGCCAGTCCCGCCCGAGGACGTGCGTGTGGTGAAGAAGGGCTCGAAGGCCCGCGAGAGAATCTCCGGGGGGATGCCGGGCCCGGTATCGCCCACGGTGACGCGGATCCCGGGTCCGCCGCCATCGCAGGGCGCCAGTTCCGCGGATACCCGGAGCGTCCCGCCGGCCCCCATGGCGTCCAGCGCATTGGCGATGAGGTTCAGGAAGAGCTCCTGCATCTGGTTCGGGTCTGCGGTGACAGCCGGAATCCCCTCCGCGAAGGTGGGGACGACACCGATGCCCTTCCGCTGGGACTCCGGCGAGGTCAGGACCAGGAGATCCAGGAGCAGCGCCTTGACGTCCACGGGAACCCGGGATGGCGCCGGCCGGGCCACGTCGAGGAAGCGCCGGGCGGCCGCCACAGCCCGATCCACCTGCCCCTGAATCCGGAGGAGGCGCTCCTTGATCGCCGGGTCGGCGACCTCTTCCTCCAGAAGCTGCAAGTGGCCCGAGACCCCCGTGAGGGGTGTGCCCACGTCGTGGGCCATGGCGGCGGCCAACTCGCCGGCCGCGGCCAGACGCTCGTTCCGCGCCACTTGCTGCCGGGCCGCGAAGAGCCGCTGGTTCGTCGTGCGAAGCTCCGCCGTCGCCTCCTCGATCCGGCGCGCCAGCTCGGCCTGAAACGAGCCGACCCTGTCCAGCATCCGGTTCAGGCCGCGGGCAACTTGGCCGACCTCATCCTGCCGGTCCTCGGGGGCCCGCGCGTCGAGGTCGCCCGCCTCCGCCCACCCCATCACCTGGAGGATACGGCCGAGCGGCGCGGCCAGCGCCCGGTTCATGAACGTCGCCAGGGTCCCCACCAAGAGGACCACCGTGGCCGCACCCACAAAAATGGCCTGATGCTCCACCCGCTGCGCCAGGGCGTCCGCTCGCCCCAGGGGCAGGGCGAGAGAGACGGCACCGACGCTCCGCCCTCCTTCCCAAACCGGGACGGCGATCCGCCACATGCGCTCCGGACCCTCGCGCCGCAGGGCCACCACCTCCTGGCCCTCCCGGGCGGCGACCTCTTCGTCCGGCCCGGGGGGATGAAGCCGCCCCCCGGACGCGCGGACCGTCAACCCTCGCCCGCCTACGGCATACACCACCGCGTCACGCACCAGGCTGCCACGCCCCAGGATACTGCTGACTTCCTGCTGGAGCGCAGCCTCCCCGCCCGTCCCTCGGCGAGACACGGCTGAAGCCGCCAGCTCCCGAGCCAGCGCGAGCCCGCTGTTACGGATGTCATCTTGCAGGGCGGTACGGGACAGTCGAACCGCAAGCGCCGTGGTCCCCGCCATGATGGGAAGAACGACCCCCACGGTCAGTCCGAGGATCTTTGCGCGCAAGCTCCACCGGTGCCACATCCCCATCCCCATCCGGCGACTGCCGGGGATACAGCTTACCCGGTATGATAGGCGTCTTAACGGGTCCGCACAAGCCGCGCCGCGACGGTCCCACGTCCGCCTCACGCGGGCATACATGCGGGGCCCTCAGGCACGCCGGCCTGCCCGAGCGGCCCGGAGCATGCGCCATCCGAGTAGCCCGGCCGTGAGAAGGATCGCGGCGGCCAGGACGACGTGCTCCACTCTTCCCACGACGCGCTCGAATCGCTTCACGGAATCCCCCAGCCCAAAGCCAACGGCGTAGCCGGCTGCGATCATCGTGGGGGCGTAGATCATGGCCCCAAGGGCGTTCGCCACCATGAATGTGAGTGGCGGAACACCTGCGCTTCCCGCCAGGGGGCCGGCCATGAACCGCAGCCCGGCGATGAACCGTGCGGCGAAGATCCCGAAGCCCCCATACCGGGTGACAAGCCGCCGCGTCGCTTCGATCCGCGCGGGGGTCAGCAGCACCCGCTTTCCATACCGCTCGATGGCCTCCTGCCCGTACCGCCGCCCGACCCAGTATCCGAGATTGTCCCCCGCAATGGCACTGAGGATCCCCACGACGAGCACCAGGGGGAGTCGAAGTTGCCCCTGCCATACCAGGTACCCGGCCAGGACGAGGATCGACTCCTCTGGAACGGGCAACCCCAAATTCCCGAGGATCACGAAGAGAAAGATGGCCAGGTAGCCCCAGTGGCTGACCAGCTCTCCCAGGTCGGGCATGAGGCCGGCTCTCCCGAGGCGAGGAACCCGGTGGACGCCTGGTGATTTATTGCGGGGACTCTCTGCGCGGTTCTCGTATTCCCGCCAGCAGGACGGCGATGATCCCGGTCAGGAAGATCCCGTCAAAGGTCCCCGCGCCGCCGATAGAGGCCACGGGGGCGCCCAGACCCTGAAGGTTTCCCAGGTTCATCAGGTCCGCCCCGATCAATGTTCCCAGGGTCCCGGCGATGAATGCCGTTCGCGGGGCCGCCCACGGATCGAGAAGGATAGCCGCCGCCGCCGTCACCAGCGACGGGAGGAGAGGCGGCAGGGCGATACCCACACCGGGAACCGGCTGGGCCAAGAGATGGGTTACGATCGTCACGACCGCGAGGGCCAGCAGGCCCCGGCGGCTGATCCCGAACTTCGCCACGAGATACACGACGAGTAACACCGGGATCACGGCACCACCCACGTTGACCGCGATCACGGTGCTCTGCTGTTCGACCACGGAGGGAATCACGTACTGCATGCCGAAGAACTGGAAGATCCGTGGTACCACCACGCGCTGCGCCGGTAGCTGCGCGACGGGGATGTTGATTCCGCTCCCCAGGAGGGCGGCGAAGAGGATGCCGATGGCCGCGCGCCGGCTCAGCCCCAGTCGCTCATAGGCATGGTCGATGAGGTAATAGCGCAGGAATACCACGGCCAGGCCGAGGAGCAGGAGGAATGCCAGGGTGTACAGTGGAGGATGCGGAAAGAAATGCAGGTCATAGGGCCGCATGGTACGCCTCCACGGCGCGTCCTCGCTGTCAAGCTTACCCGATGCCGCTGAAAAGGCTGAAGGTCAGCACGGCGAGGACAAAAAGGGTGAACCCGACGTAGAGCCAGTCTCGCTGGGCCAGGAAGAAAAGGACCGACAGGGCCACGCGCACAACGGGCGTGAGGATGAGCAGGAGCATACCGAGTCCAATGATGGCGTAGGGCTTCCCCGCCATCGCCCCCTGAAGGACGGCCGGGAGCGTTGTGGGGAAGTACCCCGGGCCGCTGGTTTGGTGAAAAGTCAGGATGTCCCGAAGGTGGTGGGGCAGCACCGGGGAATACCCGGTGTTCTGCGTCAGCGCGAACCACAGGATCCCGACCAGGATGACCGCCGCGCTGAGGAGGACACCGGCCCGCAGGGCGTAGCTGATCATCAGCTCCATCCGGGTCAGTGGCTCCATGGCATCGGGTACGCTGCTGGTTTTCTCCTGGCTCATCGGACCGTTCCCACGACCCCTCGCCAAACCATTTGGAGCGCGATGATCACCAGCACCACCAGGAATACCTTGCGGATCGCCGCACCACGCAGTCGCAGCAGCAGGTGGGTACCTGCCATCGTGCCCGCCAGAATGCCGAGGGCCACCGGCGCCGCAATGAACGGGTGGATGTCCCCGCGGAGAAAGTAAATGCCGGCGCTGGCTGCGGCTGTGACACCGATCATGAAGTTGCTCGTGGTGGTGGACACCTTGATCGGGGCCCGCATCATGGTGTCCATCGCGATGACCTTGAAGACGCCGCTCCCGATGCCGAGGAGACCCGAGATGAGTCCGGCAATCCACATCATTCCAAAGCCTTGCGGGACCCCCGTTATCTGGTAGTCCACCTTGCAGTCGAGGGCGGGATCATAGTAGGCCCCGTGCAGCCGGAGGCGCGTCGCCAGGGCGCTACCCACCACCCCCGCGGGTACATCCTCCTCCCGAGAACGATACATGGTCCACGCGGCATGTACGAGGACGAGGCCGAACACGACCGAAAGGGCACGGCCTGGCAACACCCCGGCCACCAGGGCGCCGACCACCGCTCCGGTGGTGGTGGCCATCTCCAGGAACATCCCCAGCCGGAGATTGGTGATCTTGTCCTTCACATAGGTGGCGGCCGCCCCGCTGGAGGTGGCGATGACAGAAACGATGCTCGCGCCTATGGCGTAATGGATATTGAGGCCGGCCATGAGGGTGAGAACCGGGACGATGATGACCCCGCCCCCGAGTCCCAGCAGCGCTCCCAAGGCGCCCGCCACAACCGAAGAGCCGAACAGGATCACGAAGAATGTAAAGGGTTCCATCGCAAGTAGACTCTGTTGAGACCCGCACCCAGCCGTCGGTAGGTTGCCTAATGCAGCCTAGAATACTCTGTTATCTTGAGATCTCAAAAGATTCGGTTGGCTGGCATACGGGGAGGAACACCATGCGAAGTGCCTTCAGGCGCGTTGGCTTGATCTGGTCTTCTCTGGTTTTTGTGCTGGCGATGCCCGCGCCCTCCGCGTTGGGGGCTGACGTCGTCCGCGCGACGTTGAAGAACGGCCTCCAGGTCGTCATCGTTCGGAACACGCTGGCGCCAGTCGTGACGACGCAAATCAATTATCTCGTCGGCTCCGACGAGGCTCCGGCCGGTTTTCCGGGCATGGCGCACGCCCTGGAGCACATGATGTTCCGCGGCAGCCCGGGCCTCTCGGCGGCCCAGCTCTCGACCATTGGCGCGGCCATGGGCGGGGACTTCAATGCCGGCACCCAGCAGACGGTCACACAGTACTTCTTCACCGTTCCCGCCGAGGACCTCGATATCGCCCTGCGCATCGAGTCCATCCGGATGCGAGGGATTCTTGCCACGCAGAAGATCTGGGGGTTGGAGCGAGGGGCCATCGAGCAAGAGGTCGCACAGGACCTCTCCAACCCGCAGTACGTGTTCTACACCAAGCTGCTCGACGCGATGTATGCCGGCACGCCATACGCCCACGACGCCCTGGGCACGCGGGAGTCGTTCGATCGGACGACGGGCGCCATGCTCCGGAACTTTCACGGGACGTGGTACGCGTCGAACAACGCCATCCTGGTCATCGTCGGCGATGTCGAGCCGGACGCAACGCTGGCGAAGGTAAAACGCCTCTTCGAGGGGATTCCCCGGCGCCCTCTGCCTCCGCGGCCCGTGATCAACCTGCCACCCCTCGCGCCCGGCACCATCACCCTCGAGACGGATCTGCCCTACGGGCTGGCCGTCGTGGCCTACCGCCTGCCTGGCTACGACAGCCCGGACTTTGCCGCCGGCCAGGTGCTGGCAGGTCCTGGACAGTCGGCGGGGGAATCTGTACGCACTGGTTCCGGAAGGGACGGCGCTCTTTACCCGCTTCGACGGCCGCGCGCTGCCGAAGGCCGCGCTGGGGTACGCCACGGCCGGCTTTCCCCACGGGGGAGACGGTTTTGCTTTGGTCGCGAGCATCAAGGGCATCATCGCCGACTACGTCACGAAGGGCGTTCCGGAGGGTCTCGTGGAGGCGGCAAAACGTCACGAGATTGCGGACGCCGAGTTCGAGAAGAACTCGGTGGTGGGGCTGGCCAGCGCCTGGTCCCAGGCCATTGCCGTGGAGGGGCGGACCTCCCCCGACGATGACATCGAGGCCATCAAGAAGGTCACCGTCGCGGACGTGAATCGCCTCGCCAAAGAGTATCTTGCCAACGACACGGCGGTCGTCGCCGTCCTCACCCCACACCCATCCGGCGCGCCGGTTGCTGCGCAAGGTTTCAGCCGCAGCCCAGAGTCCTTCGCCCCGAAGCAGACGAAACCCGTTCCCCTATCCGCCTGGGCGAAGAAGGCTGTGGTGCCGGCCGCCCTTCCGGCTTCCACCGTGAACCCCATCGTCACCGTTCTGCGGAACGGGCTGCGCCTGATCGTCCAACCCGAGACCATCAGTCGGACCGTCAGCGTTTACGGGAGGGTGAAGACCAACCCCGACCTCCAGGTACCGGTAGGCCAAGATGGGCTCGCCGAGGTCCTGGGTGGGCTGTTCTCGTACGGGACGACCACGCTCGACCGCCTCGCCTTCCAAGAGGCACAGGACGACATCGGAGCACACGTGTCAGCGGGGACGAGCTTCTCGCTCCAGATTCCGGAGGATCAATTCGACCGGGGAGTGCAGTTACTGGCGGAAAACGTCCTCTCCCCGGCCCTCCCGGATGAAGCATTCAAGGTGGTGCAGGAGGAGACGATCAGCGCGGTGGCCGGGCAACTCCAAAGTCCCACCCACCTGGCGAGACGCGCCATGCGCACGGCCCTCTACCCGAAAGGCGACCCGGCTTTGCGGCAGCCGACACCGGAGAGCGTCGGGTCGCTCACCCTCGACGATGTCAAGGCGTACTACCACGAAGTGATCCGGCCCGACATGACGACCATCGTCGTCATCGGCCAGGTGACCCCGGAGAACGCGAAGGCAACCATCGAGAAGTATTTCGGCGACTGGACGGCTACGGGACTGAAGCCGGCGACGGACCTTCCACCCGTGCCGCTCAATCCGCCGGCCGCGTCGGTGGTCCCGGATGCCAGCCGGGTGCAGGACGAGGTGACCCTGGCCCAGACCCTGGGTCTGACGCGCTCGCATCCCGACTACTATGCGCTCCGGGTCGGCAACCAGGTCCTGTCGGGCGCCGGGTTCGCCAGTAGGTTATTCCGCGATCTTCGCGAGCAGAGCGGCCTCGTCTACAGTGTCGGTACAACACTGGATGCCGGCAAGAACCGCTCGATCTTCGCGGTCTTCTATGCCTGCGACCCACCGAACGTGTCGAAGGCCCGTGGTCTGGTGGAGCGCGATCTGCGTGAGATCCAAACCCGGCCGGTCACTGCCGCCGAGCTGACGCAGGCCAAGACGATTCTGCTCCGCCGTATCCCGCTCTCCACTTCGAGCACGGATAGCATTGCGGCGCAGTTGCTCGATTTCTCCGTACGGGACCTGCCCCTGGACGAACCTCTCCGCGCCGCCAAGCGGTACCTGGAGATCACGGCCGCAGAGGTGCAGGCCGCCTTCACCACGTGGATTCGGCCAGGGGACTTTGTCCAGGTCACCCTGGGCCCGAATCCAAACTAGCACACACCGTGAGAGAGGTGGGAGCGCGGGGACGGCCGTGAGGAAGGCCCGGAGGGGTCAGTCGCCTTCGGGGGCCATCAACCTCTGCGTGGGGGCTGCCGGAAACGCCTGTGGTCGGATCCTCTCGGGATGGCTATCGGATGCCATTGGTCGCCTCAACACCTTGCGGTTGATGATCGCGATCTCTGTTATCGCTATGCCCATCCTGTACCACGTGGGTGGCGGTGTGGGGGCCCTCTACGTGCTGGTGTTTGCGGTGTATTACTGCTACGGCACCCAGCTCTCTGTGAACGCCTCCACCGCTGCCGATTTCTGGGGCACCAAGAATGTGGGCGCGAACTACGGCCTGCTTTTCACCGCGTGGGGAGTGGCAGGGATCATCGGACCGGTCATCGGAGGCAAGCTCTTCGACACGTACAAGGACTACCAGGCCGCCTTCTACACCGCGGCGGTCATCTGCGCCATTGCGCTGGTCTCCGAGATACTGGCAAAGCGACCCGTGGAGCCAGCAACGACAACGGCCAAGGTGACAGCCTAGCCTCGGGGTTCGCTGCCGGCCCGCTACGGTCGAGGCGCTGAACCCGGCACCTTCCAGGGAGGAGAGTGGAGGTGGATGCCGCCCTCCGCTCCCTCCCCTTGGGGTGTCCGGAAACGGATGCGGAACCCGCCTCAATGGGTCCAGCGTGTTGGACGTCCCCTCACCTTCGTCGAGCTTGAATCGCCCACCAATCGATGACACCCCTGCCCCGGTTGAACCAGGCCTGTGCGACTCAATGGCGGGAGATTGGGTGAGGAAGGAATTACGACGAGAAGATGTTCTCGGATGGCAATGCTTCGCGGCCGCCGTTCTCATGGGGATTGAGCCTCCGGCTCCTCTTCCCGCAGAGGCGGCAAACCAGCCAGACTCCTCCCTCCAAAGCCTGCCAGTGATGCCACCGGCAGCCGTTCTGCCGAGTAGTTTCGACCCGGCGGCGGTCCTGGCGGTCGAGGTGCCACAGGCCGGCGCCCACAATAATGCCACCTAAAGCGAGGAGACAGACGGAGGTAACGATGTCGCCGAACGCCATGACGTGATTCCTTGTCCCTCAATACCAATATAAGCCTCGCCGCACGATCAGTCTGTCGCGACGGTGACAGACATCCAGCCGTTTTCAGCTCGACGAGAACATCTGAGGTGGTTGGCCCGTGACATGAGCGCAAGGGTGCACGACAGGAAAGTGACGGGGGAGCGTCACGGCCGAGACCCAGCCTGGGCGCGGCGCTCCCAGAACGCCTCGAAGCGACCGCTGAGCTTCGCGCACCGTAGGGCGATTATCGCATTGGCGCCAGCGATGGTCCAAT
>JBIOJT010000128.1:0-11413 GCA_044451055.1 Methylomirabilales bacterium (SeqCode) | reverse complement strand
CTGAGGGGTAGGATAGGATGCGGCCGGGAGGAGGCTCCGCGTGTAGCCCGGGGGCAGAAAGGCCGCTACCGTGGTGCACGCGAACGTGCGCCTCCCGATCTGCACGCGAGACACGGGCCGGAATGCTCGCCGCCGGCCATCCCAGGCGACCGGACGGCTGCCTGGCATGCTGAACAGCTTGGTCCCTTCGGGGACGCGAAGCAGATCCTCGGTCGGGACCTCGACGACGTCGGGCCCCGAACGGCCGGCCATCCCGAGAGACGGGTGGTCCAGGATCTGCCCCTTGGAATCTGCCACGACCAATCGGGCCATATGATGCTCCCTTGAAGGTGATGGAGTATATC
The DNA here is from genome assembly GCA_044451055.1 of Methylomirabilales bacterium (SeqCode). Lineage (GTDB taxonomy): Bacteria > Methylomirabilota > Methylomirabilia > Methylomirabilales > 2-02-FULL-66-22 > 2-02-FULL-66-22. Next base: position 11,069 of record JBIOJT010000128.1, on the reverse strand, counting down.
TCCCCAAGGTCGAAAGGGGCAACTACCCATCGACCCGGAATCGTTCGGCCGTTCGGGGGTTCGGGGCACGCACGCCACGGCGGTGGGTCCCGGCAGTTCCTCGGAGCGCTCGGAAGCCGAACCGTCGGAATAGCGATTGTGGCTCCCCGATCAGGGTGTTATATTGTGCTCGATGCGAACCTGCCGCGAAGCGGGGCCAAGGGAAAGGAGGGGCATGGCTAATTCCCAGAAGCCGTGGTCATCGGCACGCCTTTCCGATGAGGAACTCGAATACTACGGCGATCTCTTCGTCCGTTGCGCGATCCGGCAGGTCGGCGTGGATTTCGAGACCTTCCTGAACTACCCCGAGTACTACCTCCAGAAACATGCCAAGGGGCACCCGGCCCTCAGCGGAAGGGATGGAGAGGTGGGGCGAAAAGGCCTTCTCAGGTATCTGCGGCTCCGCCAGACGACCCGCACTCCCTCCGAGTGAGCCCGCATGCTTCCACGAGGCTCGCGTCTCGGCCGCATTCCACCCCGCCTGTCGGAATCCGAGTGGCGACCTCGTTGAAGTCTCCGCCATAGGCCCGCGTCGGGCGGCACGGCCACGATGAGTCGGTCCTACAGCACCCTCCAGGGGACAGTCGAGCGGATCACCTACGTCAATGAAGAGACCCAGTACGTGGTGGCCCGCCTGGACGTTCCTGGATCGCGGGATCTGGCCACCATCGTCGGGAACTTGCCCTCCCTGACTCCCGGCGAAACCCTCCGCCTCCAGGGCACCTGGACCCACCACAAGAAGTACGGCGACCAGTTCCACGTCCATCAGTACGAGACGGTCGCCCCAGCCACCCTCGTCGGCATCCAGCGGTACCTCGGCTCTGGCCTGATCAAGGGGATCGGTCCCATCTTCGCCAAGCGAGTGGTGGGTGCCTTCGGCCTTGACACCTTGCGGGTGATCGAAGAGGAGCCGGATCGGCTCCGGACCGTGGAGGGGATCGGCCCCCTCCGCCTGCAACGCATCACCTCGGCCTGGGCGGAGCAGAAGGAGATCCGGGAGGTCATGCTGTTCCTCCAGGGTCACGGGGTCTCCTCGACCTATGCAGTAAAGATCTTCAAGACCTACGGACAGGCGGCCATCGCCACCGTGAAAGCCAACCCCTATCGCCTGGCCCAGGACATCTATGGGATCGGGTTCAAGACCGCCGACCACATCGCGCAGAATTTGGGAGTGCCAAGCGACTCGCCGCTCCGCGCCCGGGCGGGCATCATCCACGTCCTGCACACGCTGGCCGACGAGGGCCACGTGTACGCCCCGGAGGCCGATCTTCTCCGCGAGGCCGAGACGACGCTGGAGATTCCCCGGCACTTGCTCGCGGACGCGATCGCCGACCTCACCCGCGAGGAGCAGGTGGTGCCGGAAGAATCGCCGGCCGGCGGCCGGTGCATCTACCTCAAGCCCCTCCACGTGGCGGAAGAGCAGGTGGCGCGCCGGCTCACCGATCTCCTCCGCGCGCCGCGGCTCCCCGTGCAGATTGACGTGGAGAAGGCGCTCCTGTGGGTCGAGGCGGTCACCCGGCTGCATCTTGCCTCCCAGCAGCGGGAAGCCATCCGGATGGCACTCACTCGCAAGGTCCTCGTCATCACGGGCGGACCCGGCACCGGCAAGACCACCATCCTGCGGTGCATCATCCCGATCCTCGAGAAGAAGGGCGTGCGCATCCACCTGGCCTCACCCACGGGCCGGGCGGCCAAGCGCATGGCCGAGGCCACGGGCCACGAGGCGTTGACGATCCACCGCCTGCTGGAGTGGAGCCCCGCCGCCGCGGGGTTCCAGCGCAACGCGAACCGCCCGCTCGAGACCGACCTGGTCATCGTGGACGAGGCGTCCATGATCGACATCGTCCTCATGAATGGACTGCTCCGCGCCGTGCCCCTGATGGCCACGCTCGTCCTGGTGGGGGACGCGGATCAACTGCCGTCGGTGGGTCCCGGCACCGTGCTCAAGGACATCCTGGATTCCGGCCGGGTGCCGGCCGTATGTCTCACCGAGATCTTCCGGCAGGCGGAGCAGAGCCGCATCGTGCTGAACGCCCACCGGGTGAACCGGGGGGAGCCCCCGGACCTCTCCCGGCCGCCGGCGGGTCAGGACAGCGACTTCCACTTTCTGTCGGAGGAGGATCCGGAGCGCCTCCAGCAGCTCATCGTGGAGTTGGCCTCACGTCGCCTCCCCGCGCGCTTTGGGTTCGATCCCATCGAGGACATCCAGGTGCTCACCCCCATGCATCGAGGCGTGATCGGGGCCGCCCAACTGAATGCCGCGCTCCAGGCCACCCTGAATCCCGCCCACGCCGGCGCCTTGGAGGTCATGCGGGGCGGCCGGGTCTTCCGGGTGGGCGACCGGGTGATGCAGGTCCGAAACAACTACGACAAGGAGGTGTACAACGGCGACATCGGGCGGATCACCCGGATCGACCTGCAAGAACAGGAGGTGGTCCTCCGCGTGGATGGTCGGCCGGTGACCTACGACTTCAGCGAGCTGGACGAGTTAACGCTGGCCTACGCGGCCACCGTTCACAAGAGCCAGGGGAGCGAGTATCCTGCCGTCATCCTGCCCGTCCACACCACGCACTACCCCATGCTCCAGCGCAACCTGCTCTACACCGCCGTGACCCGGGCAAAACGCCTCTTGGTCCTGGCGGGAATGAAGAAGGCCCTGGCGATCGCGGTCAAGAACGACGCGACGCTGCGCCGCTGCTCGCGCCTGGCCGACCGCTTGGTCGAGTTCGGAAGAGATGGGCGTGAAGCCCTTGACACACGTTGAATTGACAGAGTATTCTCGACCCACGAAAGGAGGAAAACACTATGCGCAAAAACCTGTGGATGGCACTTCTGGCAACAACAATGTTACTGACGTTCTCGGCGTGCTCGGCGCGCACGATGGCAGCCCTGGAAGAGGAGCAGAAGAACGGGGCGCACTTCGCGACCTGGCGGCACATGGGCTATTCCATCAACCGCGGCACGCCGGAAACCACCACGAAGGGGGATATCGAAACGTCCCAGAACGACAAGTGTCTGCCGAATCAAGAATGCAAGTGGTGGGGCGAAGTGGTCATGGTGCAGCCGATCCTGTAGTCGGCGGCATTATTCCTACGCCCAATCCGGGGGGAAACCTGATCGAGGTTCCCCCCTTCTTGTTTGTGGTGGGCCGGAGACGGTAGAGTTGGGTGGCCGGTGCAGGCTGAGCGGGCAGGAAGGTTCGGGGCACCCACGCCATGGCGGTTGGTATCCACCGCGGTGCCGTGGGTCCCGACCGTTCGACGGTTCGGTCGTTCCTGAACTGCCGAACACTCGAACTGCCGAACCGCCGAACGCTCTTACTCCAGGATCACACCTCGTTCCGCCAGGATGTGGAGCAGCCGGCGGCAGTCGTAGCCGTGGTGCCAGAGCAACGTCTCGGCGGCCCGGCAGAGGAGCTCCACGTACTTCCCGGTGTCATACGGGGTGTCGGGCGCCAGGAAGGGAATGGCCCGCACCCGGGCCTCGACGTTTCCCGCATCGGCGTCGCTGATGACGTAGTGCACCCGTTCCCCCGGGTGGACGGCCACACCGCGGTCGGCCATCTGGCGGCTGGCCAGACCGATCTGACTGTTGGTCTTGTACTCGCCCGCCTCCTTCGACACGGTGCGCCTGATGGTGAGTTCCTCCATGCGCACCTGTCCCTCGCGCAGCCGCCAGGCGTACTCCACGAAGATCTCCAGCACCTCGGGGATGCGCGCCGCGAAGGCCGCGAGATCGTCCGCCCGCGCCAGGACCTCCACCATGCGCTGCTGCGCCTCGGCGACGAGGGATGGCGTGTCGGACCGACGCAGGTCAATGCCCCGCAGCTTCAGTTCCCCGGAGCGGAAGGCCCCCAGGTACCGGTTGGCCACGGAGACCGCCGGGTCCACCCGCGAGGGCAGGAAGCTCACCCACTTGTAGATGCCCTCCAGGTTGATGTCGATCCCCACCGCCTCGCGGATGGCCCGGCAGAGGTCCAGGACCTCGGCCTCGGTCGCCCCCGCCTTGACGATCCACATGGAGTCCACGATGGCGTGGAGGACGCGGAAGCCGCGCGATTCGGCCAAGGCGCGGGCGGTGAGCAGCTTCTCCCGGGCATAGGCGGTCACCGTTTCGTGCGCCTCGATGCGCCCGAAGCGGGCGTTCTTGTAGCCGAGGTATCCGAAGCAGGTCACCAGGATCCACTTGAGGGCGGTCTGGCGGTGATCGTAGCGCGCCCGAGCCACGCCTGAGGCGCCATTGCGGAGGCGCTTCAGGGCCTGCCGACGCGTGAGGATCGGGCGGAGTGTCCGGGTGACCAGACCGTCGCGCCGGCGGCACGTCGAGTAGCCGATCTCGGGCGCGGCGTTGTCGGGGCAGCAGGCGCAGTCCACCGTCTCGGGTGAGATGTTGTGGTGGACCATCATGGCCGGGTACATGGAGGCAAAGTCGATCTCGGCCACGCCCTCGTACAGGCCGGTGATGGGCTGGTATACCAGGCCGCCCTTGTCCGCGACCAAGAGGTCCCAGGCCGTCTTCCACCGCTCCGGCTCGCCCTTCTTCCAGGGGACCAGGATGCCGTCGGTGAGCGCGCGGTCCAGTTGCATCATGCTGATCGCCGAGCCGGGCGAGGTGCGGGCCATCTTCTGCACCGGCACCTTGGAGAGGCGGCTGAGTTCCAAGAGGCCGGCCACTTCGGTCTCCTTCAGGATGAAGGAGTTTCGCGAGTCCAGGTGCCAGCGGCCGAAGAACGGATAGGACGGCGCCTGGTACACGACCCGGCCGTAGGAGAAGTAGGAGCGCCCCGCGGTTCGGACGCGGCGGCGCACCACCTCCCGGTCGAACTCCAACGGAATGCCCGCGCGGCGCGCGAGACCGAGCAGGGCCGGGACGAGGAAGGCGTCGCCCCAGTCCGTGACGATGCCGTGGGGATCGAAGCGGCGGATCAACCGGTTGAGTTCGCCGAGGAGCGTCTCGGGATCACCCTCTTCGAGAATGGTTTCCTCGCCCTCGCAGGTGATGGCGAGGGAGCGCAGCTTGCCGATGGGAGCGCCGCGCCCCTGCTCGTCCCCCTGGCTGGTCAGGGCCATCATGATGAGCGGCGGCTCCGGATAATCCAGGTCCCACGCGGATCCCTCTACCTCGTACCGCAGCTCCGCGTCCCCCGTCTCCCGTCTCCCGTCCCCCGTCTGGAAGACCATCACTTTCGCCAACGGAAAGACTCCTCGTGCATGGCAGTAGGTGAGCGCAGGTGCCAGGTCGCAGTCGTACAGGATGATTCCCGGCCGGGGGAGCGCGAGGTGCCGCAGAAGGGCCGGCTGTCGCTCGGGATCGAGCAGCAGGAATTCCAGGACGTCGCGAGGCTCCCCGGTCCAGAACTCCTGGCGTCGGATCGTCCCGACCGGTTCCGCCAGCCGCATCCTGGAAAGATCCGCGGCCAGTTGCCGGAGGGCCTTGACCGGGCCGGCCGCGTAGAAGCTGGGCTGGAACGGGTCCACCAGGCGATGGCTCTTCCCATCGGCGTCCACGATCCACACCACCATCCCGCCGGACGTCGGGTACGTATCGAAAATCCAACCCGTCAACGGCAGCGCGGAGGAATACATGGAAACGCCTCAGGGGGAAGAACGGCTAGGGAACTGCTTCTATGATACCAAACATCTGTATGGTTTTCAATCGACAACTTCTATTTGCTCGCGCCGCCGGTCCGGGGAACGATCCAGCTCTTCGATGGCGTGGCGAGGTGGCAGCCCACCGTCCTCGTACCCATCCTGCACTCGAACCGGCATGTCCGGTAGATGGCGCCCCCGCTTTCGACCGGGCGCGTTTCCCTTGACAGATTCGGGTCCCCTGCGCCATGCTCCCGGCGCCCGCGCTGCTCGGGGCAGCGCCCCCGGCTGCCGGGAAGAGGGAACCTACCGATGGAACAGCGAGTCGTGGAGTGCGTGCCGAATTTCTCCGAAGGACGGGACAAGGCCAAGATCAAACAGATCACCGACACCATCGAGGCGATCCCGGGGGTGACCCTGCTCGACGTGGATCCGGGGGCGGACACGAACCGCACCGTGGTGACGTTCGCGGGAGATCCGAGGGGCGTGGCCGAGGCGGCGTTCCAGGCCATCGCCAAGGCGGCGCAGGTCATCGACATGGGCCAGCATCACGGGGAGCACCCGCGCATGGGGGCCACCGACGTCTGCCCGTTCGTCCCGATCTCCGGGGTGACGATGGAGGACTGCGCGGCCATCGCGCGCGAGGTGGGCGAGCGGGTCGGCCGCGAGCTCGAGATCCCCGTGTACCTCTACGAGGCGGCGGCGACCCGACCCGAGCGGAGGAATCTGGCCGCCATCCGCAAAGGGGAGTACGAGGGACTCGCCGAGAAGCTCCGCGACCCGGCCTGGGCGCCGGACTTCGGGCCGGCGCGGTTCAACGCCAGGTCGGGCGCCACCGTGATCGGCGCCCGGGAGTTCCTCATCGCCTACAACGTCACGCTGAACACCCGCGACAAGACACTCGCCACCGACATCGCCTTCGAGCTGCGCGAACGGGGTCGGGTGGCGCGGGCGGCGAACGATTCCCCCTACTTCGCGAAGGGGAAGATCCTCACCTACCGAGAGCACGCCTTCCCCTGCGGCAACTGCGATTTCGCCGGCCGGACCTTCGCCGAGGCGGTCAGCCACTGCCGCGGGTCGCACGGCTACGACCTGGAGGCGCTCCTGCGCGCCAATGACGTGGACCCGGCGAAGCCCCTGGTCGGCCAGAAGGTGTACCGGGCGGGCAAGTTCCTCCATTGCAAGGCCATCGGCTGGTACGTGGACGAGTACAAGCGGGCTCAGCTCTCCATCAACCTGACCAGCTACAAGATCACGCCGCCGCACCTCGTGCTGGAGGAGGCGCGCCGGCTCGCCGCCCTGCGCGGGCTGGTTGTGACGGGGAGCGAGGTCGTGGGGCTCATCCCCTATCCGGCTCTCCTCGAGGCCGGCCGGTACTACCTCAAGGCGCAGGGAAAGTCGCCCTTCGTCCCGATCCCCGACGTCCTCCAGACCGCCGTGTTTTCGATGGGGCTGTCCGACGTGCAGCCGTTCGACATCCGGCGCAAGGTGATCGGCCTGCCCCGCGGCTTCGAGAAGGGCCTCGTCACGATGCCGGTGAAAGAGTTCGCCGACGAGGTCTCGCGCGATACGCCCGCCCCGGGCGGTGGGTCGGTGGCGGCGCTCGCCGGGGCGCTCGGCGCGGCGCTGGCCTCCATGGTGGCGAACCTCTGGCAGGACAAGGTCGAGTCGCCGGAGGCCGCCGCGGCGCTGCTGCAGGCGGCCGAGACCGCACAGCGTGCAAAGGACCAGCTCATCCTGGCGGTGGACGAAGACACCCAGGCCTTCAATACCTACCTCGAGGCGCGACGGCTCCCGGCGAACACGCGCGAGGAGAAGGCCCAGCGGGAGCAGAAGATGCAGGAAGGCCTGCAGGCCGCCGTCCGCGTGCCTTACCAGACGGCTCGGGCCAGTTACGAGGCCATGCAGGCGGCCCGGGTCGCCGTCGAGCACGGGAACGTCAGCTCCATCACCGACGGCGCGGCGGGCGCCCAGATGGGCTACGCCGCCGTGCGCGGCGCCGTCTGGAACGTCCTCATCAACCTCAAGGACATCACCGACCCGGCCTTCGTCCGGGAGATGAGGGAGCAGTGTGAGACGCTCCTGCGGGAGGCGAAGCAGCTCCTGGACCAGGTGGCGGCCCACGTGGACAAGCGTCTCGCAGAGCTGATCGACGCCAAGTAGTGACCCGGCCGCGATCGTCCGCGGGGGATCCCGAAAACGCGACGGCGCCCCGAGCGGGATTCGATGGCCTTTGGAAGATCAAGATCAGCGGAATAGTCCGTTGCCCTAGTGGGTTCATTGCTGGGGGCGAAACCCGATGACCCGCTATACGAAGGTGAGGTCGTACTCCGCGGCAACCCGTGCAAGGGCTTCCAGGTCCGGTGGCCCGGCCGGGAACGCGCTCAGGGCCTCCAGGAACTTTTCGAAACCAGCCGGTGTGATCATGACGAGGTGACGGCTGGGTGTGGCCCCGACGTTCTTGTAGGTATGGGGAATGCCTCGGGGACCAAAGACACAACTGCCCGGCCCGAGCTGGATGACTTGGTCCCCCACCCGAAACTCGTAGGTGCCCGCCAGCACGTAGAAGCTTTCATCCTCCCTGCCGTGCAGGTGGAGTGCTGGCCCCGCGTTCGGCGGCACCTCGGCTTCGATGAGCGCGTAGGTCTCCCCGGTCTCCGCCCCTGATACATTCCGGGTATAGCGCTCCCCCGACGCTCCACGCATTCTTTCCGATTCCGCGGTGTCTCCCTTCGCGTTGCGCAGCGTCTCCTTTCCACGACAGCAGCGGCGTCACCGGCGCTGGGCCCGTCGGGTCCCGCGGACGATCCGCGCGCTCCGCAAGCGAACAACGACGCGAGCATGCGGGGGCACGGCGCCCCGGGATCTTGGCCGGACCGCAGATGGTACGGCAGTTGCCTTATCCCTTTTTGCGGAGGCGGGGAAAGGGGAGCGTGCCGACATCCGGGAAAGGAGGGGAGGTCGTTATGGGCTGATCGCATCGGGACCGAGGAGGCTGATTCTTCAGCAAGGCGGAACAGCATGCAGTGAGGCGGTCTCAAAGAGCAGGTGAAAGGGGGCTTCACATGAAGAAGCTGGCTGCAGTTGTGATGATGATCACCATGGCTACGTTTATGGTGGCGGCGATGGCATCGGCCGATGACGACCATGGGAGGGGCTTCCATGGGCAATATGCCATGACCGGTCCGGGCGCCTGTCTCTATTCGCTCTCGCCGTTCAGCTCCATTCTTACGTTGCCTGGCGGCAACGATTGGATCGCCTCCAAGCTGGCCGTGGGGACTTGGACCTTCGAGCGGAAGGGGACAGGAAAGGCGGAGATTACGGTGTACGGCATAGCCGCCCCTCAGGCGGCGTTTCCCACCGGGACCGGGGATTCAAGTGCACTCTCGTGGGAGTTCACCTACACCGTCGCGGCTGACGGCACGATCACCGGCGAACTGATGCCCGGGACGTTCCTGGGAACGTATGTCACGGGACCAAATGCCGGCTACGGCCTCTCGTACACTGTCGACACGTTGTCGTTCTTCGGTACGGTCTCGCCGGACCACAAGACGCTGACGCTCAACAGTGCGAATGAGGTCCAGACATTCGTGGTATACAACAGCAGCGGAGCCCCGGTCAAAACGCTGTACGCAATCTGCAATTACGGGCGCGTCCTGGTCCGGACGGGTGAATGAGAAAGCAGCATGGAACATCGCTAGTCGGTAGAACTGGTCACGGGCGCCGAGTCCCCCTCGGCGTCCGTGTGTGTTAGCCGAGCGCGTGGAAACTCAGCACCTCAGTGATATTCAGCGCCGTGCAATACCGCGCGGGTGCGTCCAGGGGCCTCCTCCTCCCAGAATTCATCCTTGACAACGTGGTCAGGTGAGGACTAACGTGCCATCAGGGCACACCCTCATCTCACACGTCCGGCCCTGCCCGAAGCGAGAGCATCGATGAATGGGCCCCGGACAGCGTTTAACGCCCCCGTCGGCCATCTCAATGGCTTGCGGGGGCGCTTATGTTTTGGCGGGGTGCGTGGAAAGGGCGCGTTACGAAAGATCTTCAGAAGGAAATGGGCGTCGCGATGAAGCCCAGCGAAGCCGTGCTCAGCGCCATCCTCGCCCTTGGCCTCCTCGCGGCCCCGGTACCCTCCCCCGGGCAACAGCCCGCGAAGGTCTATCGGATAGGGTGGCTCTCGACTCGTCGTTATGAGCCACCCCCCCAAAATTGCCCACTCAAGGGCAGTCCATACTGGCAGGCTTGGGTGGAGGGCTTGCGGGAGCGCGGGTATATCCCGGGCCAGAACCTCGTCATCGAGTGCCGGTTTACGGAGGGGCGGGACGAGCGCGCCCCGGCCCTCGCGGCGGAGCTCGTGAATCTCAAGGTTGACCTCCTCGTTGTCAATGGCACCAGCCAGGTCCGGGCGGCCAAGCAGGCCACCAGCACCATCCCCATCGTCATGTTTAGTGTCATAGATCCCGTTACGAGGGGGCTGGTCGCCAGCCTCGCCCACCCAGGCGGCAACGTCACGGGACTGACGGACGATGCCGGTCTGGAAATCCTGGGGAAATATCTGCAGCTCCTCAAGGAGGCCGTCCCCACAGTCTCCCGCGTGGCCGTCCTCGAGTATTCGGGCGGTTCGCGTGAGTCTACCTGGGGGAGGCTGATGGAAGCAGAGGCGCGGGCACTCGGCGTGACGCTTCAGTTCCATGTAGTCCGGGATCCCAAGGAGTTGGAGGGCGCCTTTACCGCGATGATCAAGGCGCGGGCGGAGGCGCTCCTCGAGGTGCCGCATCAATTTTTCGACAACCACATACAACGGATCGTCGATTTCGCCGCACGGAGCCGGCTGCCAGCAATCTACCCACAGAGAGACTATGTCGAAGCCGGAGGACTCCTGGCCTATGGGGTGAACCACTTTGACATCCTACGGCGCCTCGGCTTCTACGTGGACCGCATCCTCAAAGGGGCCAAGCCGGGCGATCTCCCGGTGGAGCAGCCGACCACGTTCGAGCTGATTATCAATCTCAAGACCGCCAAGGCCCTCGGGCTGACGATCCCCCCGACGCTCCTCATCCAAGCGGAGGAGGTGATCCGCTAACAGGCTGCTGAAAAAGGCCCATCTGCAGCGTTGGCGCGCTCGCGCGGCGTTGCGACGTACGGACTAAGTACGCCTCGCACCTGCACCCATCCTCCGGATGGGTACCCGGCGCGCCGCCTTGCATCTGGACCTTTTTGAGCAGCCTGGGCCAAAACGGGTTTTCAGCAGCCTGCTAAGAACCGTCGAGTCAACTTCCGGCCGCTCCACTCCGCCAACGACTTCGCTGTCCGGCTGGCGTGGTCTGCGGGTTGGTGCCCGCACCTCCCCCAATCAGGAGGGGCCAACGCCTGCGTTTGATCTGGGCGGTGCGCGGCCGACGCAGGGGAGGCACTTGCCGAGGCGGCGGATCTGTCCTCCAT
>JBIOJT010000127.1:0-11450 GCA_044451055.1 Methylomirabilales bacterium (SeqCode) | reverse complement strand
GTCATGGGCGCGCCACGAGCTGGGGCTCGTGCCTACAGGCTCCGACGAACCCATCCGAGGAACCGAGCCGCTCGGCCGCGCCCGGGACGAACTGGCGCTCCAGCTCCTGGAAGTGGGCCACCCGGGCCATGACGTGGTGGCTCTCGGTGGGGTGGCCCTTCTTCGTCCGCTCCAGCGTCCACTGGGCCTCCTCCTCATTCTTCACGAGGTCCTGCATGGCGTTCCAGACGGCGTACATGGCCGCGTGGGCCCCGAAGAGCGTGATGAAGATGAACTTGTAGCCCAGCTCCCCCAGCTCCTTGAACCGGAACGGCTCCGGGTCCTGGTGCCAGCGGAAGGACGAGGAGTAGTTGAAGGCCAGCGGCAGGTGCGGATGGCTCCACCGCATGGCCTCGGCGAAGCCGATGGCGGGGTTGCGGTCCGGGGTGGAGAGTTCGCACCACACCAGGTCCACACCGGCATCGGCATAGGCGCGCCCGCGCCAGATGGCTTCCTCCAGGCTCCCGCCCACGGCACCAAAGGCGTCGGTGCGAGCGATGATCACGAACTCCGGGTCCAACCGGTCTCGCTCCTGCACGGCCGCCCGGAATTTGCCGATGGCTTCGTCCCGGGGAAGGATCGTCTTGCCGGCGATGTGGCCGCAGCGCTTGGGAAAGCGCTGATCCTCCAGGTGGATCCCCGCCACCCCCGTCTTGATGAACTCCTGGACCGTTCGCATGGTGCTGAGGGCGTTCCCGTACCCATCGTCCGCGTCGGCGATGATGGGGATCTCGACGGCACTGGCGGTCATGGAGGCCGCCTTGGTGACCTCGGTCATGGTGAGAAGGCCCATGTCCGGCCACCCGTTGAGCATGGCCAGCGAGTAGCCGCTCAGGTAGATGGCCTTCATCCCCGCCCGCTCGGCGATCTGGGCATCCAGGGGCGAGTAGATGCCGCCCGTGAACACATAGGGCTCGTCGCGCAGGAGCTGCCGGAATATCTTCCCTTTGCTCTCCATAATGTCTGTCCCTCCTTGAACGACACGGTTTCGTAACGACCCGGCGGCGGACCGGGGCCGACCTGTTGTGCCCCGTTCCCCGGCGGGCTCTGCGAAGGGAGCCCGGCAACCCACTTGCGCGGGCCCTTCGGGTGCGTGTAGAATCCTTCCCCAAGACTCTTCAGTCAAACTGATTGTTGTTATAGCCGCGATAAGAATATATTATCAGAGGGCCAGAAGCGGCCGGGGGAGATGCGGGGCGATGGAGGTGGACCAGCTCAAAACCTTCGTGGCCGTGGTGACGTTCGGGGGGTTCCGCCGGGCGGCGGAGGTGCTCTTCGTCAGCCAGCCCGCCGTGAGCGCGCGGATCAAGGCGCTGGAGCGTTCGCTGGGCGTGGCGCTCTTCCAGCGCGGCCGGGAGGGCCTAGTGCTGTCCGTGGCCGGGCGGGCCCTGCGGGCGCATGCGGAGCGGCTCTTGCACGCGGTGGCAGTGGCGCAGCAGGCGGTGCATGAGACCAGTGGCACAAGCGGCGGCGTCCTAAGCATCGCCGCGGCCCTGTCCATCTGCACCTATCTGCTGCCGGACGTTCTAAAGCGCTTCCAGGCCGAGCACCCAAAGGTGACCATCAGCGTGCGGTCGGGCCACTCCAAGGATGTGCTGGAGATGGTGCTGCGGGGCGAGGCGGAGATCGGCCTGGCCCGCTCGCTCCAGCATCCCCTGGTCGAAACGCTGAGCCTGGGGGACGACCCGCTGGTCCTGGTGGCCCACCGGGCGCACGCGCCCACCAAGACCCGCAAGGCGCGGCTGGCGGACGTGGCGGACTGGCCGCTCATCTTCTTCGACCGCGGCTCCAGTGACTGGACGCTGAGCCACGGCCTGTTCCGGCTGGCCGGCCTGGTGCCCAACGTGGTGCTGGAGGTGGAGACCATCGAGGCGGCGAAGCGGATGGTGGAGCGGGGGCTGGGCCTCGCCTTCCTGCCCCGGCTGGCCGTGGCGCGGGATATCCGTTCCAAGAAGCTCGTGGCTTTTGAGATGATGAACGCGAAGCCATTGAGCCGCAGCCTGGATGTGATCCACTCGCGCCACCGCCCGCTGAGCACGGAGGCCCTCACCTTCCTCCGCACGCTCCAGGCCACCGTAAGCGAGGTAGCCGGGGCGGGCGGCCGGTCGCGCCCGCGCCGGCGATGACCGCATCAACCTCGTCCATGCTCATCCTGTCCAACCCCGCCGCCTTTGCCTTGGTGCGGATTCGCTCGACTGCCAGACATGCCCGAGCGCGTCGGATAGCCAGAATCCCGTCCTCCAGCGTCTCCGGCTCCACGCGCGTCATAACGGCAAAGGGCCGACCGTTGGCCGTAAGCACGATCTCCCGCTCGCTGGCGAGGTCCTTGCGAATCGCCGCCGTATTGTTCCGAAGGTCGCGGATCGTGATGAACTTCATGGGGCGCTTTTCTCCCTTGCCCATCTACCGTTCATCCAGAGTGTACTGATTCGTGACACGAATATAAACACAATTGTTCCTCAATCTGTGCAACCGGGAAGATAGGTAACAGAAAAGACCGGCAACATGGGTGACACTGGCCGTCTACGCCCTGATGATGCAGTCCCGTTCGTCGATCCGTCCCAACAGGACACGACAGAAGTAGATCGACCAGATGCCATCGGCTACCTCCTCGAGGCCGATCGGGTGTTGCTTGAGGGCGTTGGCGATGAACACGAGCCGTTTCTTGAACCGGACCGTCCCGGCGTTGGTGACGCGCTTGACGATGAAGTGGCCGGGATACTCGATAGGCGGCAGGACGGCAGGATACGCGCGCCTGGGAAGAGGGGCCCTGTCCCTGCACGGTCATGGCCTTGACATGCCAGGATGGATTTGTTAGCGTCCCACCAGCGATTCAGACGGCCCTTTCATGGGGCAGAAACGAGGAACGAAGTGAAATATCGCGTGGTCATCGAGCAGGATGAAGATGGGATGTTCGTGGCGGAGTGCACGAGCCTTCCCGGATGCATCTCGCAGGGGAAGACCCGAGCGGGGGCACTGGCGAATATAAAGGACGCGATCGTGGGATATCTCGAAAGCGTGAAGAAGCACGGCGACCCGCTTCCGCCCCCGATATCTGAGGAGGTCGTGGAGGTCTCTGTGTGACGAAACTTCCGGTCGTCTCCGGCGAGGAAGCCGTTCGGGCGTTTGCCCGGATCGGGTACGAGAAAGATCATCAGACCGGCAGTCACATCATCCTTCGGCACGCTGCTCCGCCCCATCGCAGACTGACCGTCCCCGGTCATCGCGAACTCTCACGCGGCACGCTTCGGGCCCTCATCCGGCAAGCTGGCCTCACCGTCGAGGAATTCGTCCGTCTCTTGTCATAGCACGCGCCTGACGGGACGCCGCCTGGTCCCCACTCCTTACGATCACTCGTTTTTCCTTGCATTGACCGGACCGTTTCATATATGGATAATATTTATCTCCACGAGCATGAGAGGTGAACCCCGCCGGCGATGGGTTCGCTCCAAGACTTCACACAGTTCGTGTTCTCGGGTCTGACCAGCGGCGCCATCTACGCCATGGTGGCCATAGGTTTCGGTGTCGTCCACAATACCATGGGCATTGTCAACTTCACCCAGGTGGACTTCGTCTCTCTGGGTGGGATGCTCCTCTACGGCGCCCTCGTCAGCGCCCAGATGCCCATGCTGGCGGCTCTCCCGGTAGCCGTGGCGGGAGTCGCCCTCGCAGGGGCGCTGGTGGAGCTCACGGGCCTTCGGCCATCGCGTTCACGGAACCAGCTCGTCCTCATCCTCCTGACCATCGGCCTGTCCATCGTCCTGCGCGGCATCATGCAGAGGATCTGGGGAAAGAACTCCATGGCCGTGCCCCCGCTGGCCGGGGAGGCGCCGCTCACCGTTTTGGGGGCCAGCATCACGCCCCAAGCCGTCTGGATCCTCGTGATCACCGCCTTGGCCATGAGCCTCCTCGTGCTGTTCTTCAGAAAGACCACTGCAGGGCTGGCCATGAGGGCCGTGGCGTCGAACCCCACCGCTGCGGCCGTGGTGGGCCTCCGGGTCCAGCGGGTCAGGACGCTGAGCTTCGCCCTGGCCGGCTCCCTGGGGGGCCTCGCCGGCGTCCTGGTCACGCCCATCACAACGCTCCGCTACGACGTCGGCGTCCTCCTCGGCCTCAAGGGCTTCGCCGCGGCCGTCCTCGGCGGCTTCGGCTCCTTCCCCGGGGCCATCGTGGGGGGCATCGCGCTGGGCCTGCTGGAGTCACTGGGGGCGGCGTACGTGAGCAGTGCCTGGAAGGACACCATCGCGTTCCTCGTGCTCCTCCTGGTGCTCTTCGCCAGGCCGCACGGCCTCATGGGAAAGGAGGCCGGGCCGTGACGCGCCGGCTCCTCATGCAAAAAGACCGGAACCACGCGGCGTTTTTCGCCGGCGTCGAGGCACCGCGATGAGCCCGCGAGCCGCCGCCTCGTTCATCGCGCGCCACCGGACCGGTCTCTCGGTGATCGGGCTCTGTCTCGCCCTCTCCCTGGTGCCGCTGATTCTCGCCAACCCTTGGAAGCTGGGGATCCTCAACCTCATCGCTCTCCACGCCATCGTCGTCCTGGGCCTGAACCTCTTCATCGGCTACGCGGGGCAGATCTCGCTGGGACACGCCGCCTTCTTCGGCCTGGGGGCCTACGGCTCCGCCATCCTCACCACGGCCTTCGCCATGCCGCCCCTTCCGGCCATGGCCCTCACAGCCGCGGGCGTGGCCCTGACGGCCGTCGTCGTCGGGGCCCCGACACTTCGGCTGTCGGGGCACTACCTGGCCATGGCCACGCTGGGGTTCAACATCGTCGTCCACAACGTCTTCGTCCAGTGGGACCGTGTCACGGGCGGCCCCAGCGGGCTGTCAGGTATTCCTCCGTTCGCGGTGCTCGGCTTGGCCGTCCGGGGTGAGGTGCGGCAGTATTACCTCCTCTGGGGAGCGGCCATGATCTTTCTCACCCTCTCGCTCAACCTCGTCCGGAGCGGCGTCGGGAGGGGCCTCGCGGCCCTGGCCGAGGACGAGGTCTCCGCGGCGGCCATGGGCGTGGACGTCCGCCGCGGGAAGATCGCCGTCTTCACCGTCTCGGCGCTCTTCGCCTCCATCGGTGGGAGCCTCTTCGCCCACTACATGGGGACCGTCACCCCGGACACCTTCGGTATCTTCGCCTCCATCGACTTCGTCATCATGGTGGTCATCGGGGGCATGGGCTGCCTGTGGGGAAGCCTCGCCGGGGCCGCCGTCGTCACGCTCCTGCCCCACCTCCTCGGCCCTCTGGAGGATTCCAAGGACATCATCTACGGCCTCATCGTCGTCGCCATCCTTCTCGTCCTCCCTCGGGGGTTCCTGGCCGAAATCGTGGATCTGGCGAAGAGCCGGCTGGCACGTGGGTGGTCCGCCATGCGACGCGGAACGGCCTAGGAGGATCGACGCATGGCCACTGTGGATCCCAACGGGATCATCCTCCAGGCCTCGGGCCTCACGAAGCATTTCGGTGGCCTCCCGGCCCTCCACGAGGTGGGGTTCGTCGCGCGGAAGGGGCACGTGACGGCGCTCATCGGCCCCAACGGCGCGGGGAAGACGACCCTCATCAACTGCCTGACCGGGGTCCTCAGACCGGACCGGGGATCCATGGTCTTCGACGGGCAGGAGTTGTTCGGCCTGCCTCCGCACCGGATCGCCCGCCTGGGCGTCGCCCGCACTTTCCAGAACCTGCGCCTCTTTACGCGGCTCTCGGTCCTCGACAACGTCCTCTGCGGGCTCTCCACGACGGCCGGGGACTCGTTTCTGGAGGCTTTCCTCCGGACGCCCTCCCTGCGGCATCGCGAGCGGCGGCTCAGACTCGCCGCCCTGGAGGCCCTGGACACCTTCGGCCTGGCGGGGCGCGCCGATTGGCGCGCCCATGCCCTCTCTTACGGCGAGAGGAAGCGCCTGGAACTGGCCCGCGCCTTCGTCTCGGGTCCCAGGCTCCTCCTCCTGGACGAGCCGGTGGCCGGCCTCAACCCCGACGAGACCGAGCGCGTGGGCGCCCTCATCCGGCAGATGCAGCGCAACGGCGCCACGCTCATCCTCGTGGAGCACGACATGGACCTGGTCATGTCGGTGTCGGACCATGTGGTCGTCCTCGACGGAGGCCGCCGGATCGCCGGCGGCCCGCCCGAGGACGTCCGCCGCAACCCCCTGGTCCTCCAGGCCTACCTTGGGAAGATCAGCGTGACGGCGTGACGGCCATGGACTCCCGAAGGACGCTGCTCAAGATCGAGGACCTCAGCCTTCACTACGGGCCCGCCCAGGCCCTCTTCGGCATTGATCTCGAGGTGGCCGAGGGGGAGACGGTGGCCATCGTGGGGGCCAACGGCGCCGGGAAGTCGAGCCTCCTCAAGGCCATCACCGGCCTCGTCCCTCCCTCGGGCGGTCGCATCCTGCTCGACGGGCGGGACGTCACGGGGAAACCGCCATCCCACATGGTCGCCCTGGGCGTGGCCCTCTCTCCCGAGGGGCGCGAGATGTTCGGGGACCTGACCGTTCGGGAGAACCTCGTCCTGGGCACCCTGGCCCGCAAGCCAGCCAAGGCCGAGCGTTCTCGCCGGCTGGAGGAGGTCTTCGCGCGGTTCCCACGGCTGAAGGAGCGCGCCGGCCAGCCGACCGCCAGCCTTTCCGGAGGTGAGCAGCAGATGGTGGCCATCGGCCGGGCCCTCATGGCGCGGCCGCGCCTCCTGCTCCTGGACGAGCCGAGCCTGGGCCTCGCCCCGCTCATCACCGACGAGATCTTCGACATCATCCACCGGCTGGCCCGGGCGGGGACGACGATCCTCCTGGTGGAACAGAATGCCGCCCGGGCCCTCACCGCCTCGACCACCGCCTGCCTCCTGGCCAACGGCAGAATTGTCCGCTCGGGGAGGAGCGACGCGCTCCTGGTCCACCCGGAGCTGCGCCGAGCCTTCCTGGGCGCCGCCTCAAAAGATAACCCGGCCCAGAGCCGCCTGGGGGCCGCGGGATTGACCAACATCCGATTGGAGAAGACCGATATGAGCAAGCTGACGTTCATGCCGCCCTTCACCTCGGAGGAGGAGCTCGCCGCCCACCAGCTCAACGGCTTGCAGTGGACGCTGCGGCACGTGCGGGAGGGCTCGTCCTTCTACCGGGCCCGCCTGGATAACGCGGGAGTCGGGCCCGAGGACATCCGGTCCCTGGGCGATCTCGCGAAGCTTCCCTTCATCACCGCCGACGACCTGCGGGACGACTATCCCTTCCCGCTGCGGTCCGTGCCCTTCGAGCAGATCGTGCGCATCCACTCCTCCTCGGGCACCACGGGGAAGCGGAAGATCCTCTGCTACACCCAGAAGGACGTGGACGACTGGGCGCACTTCTTCGCCCGCTGCTACGAGATGGCCGGCGTGACGCCGCTGGACCGCGTGCAGATCGCCGTGGGGTACGGCCTGTGGACGGCCGGCGTGGGCTTCCAGGCAGGGGCCGAAAGGGTCGGCGCCATGGTGGTCCCCACGGGGCCGGGAAACCTCGATCTCCAGTGCGAGTTCTTGCTGGACCTCCAGTCGACGGTCTTCTGCTGCACCGCCTCCATGGGGCTCCTCCTGGCTGAGGAGGTCCACAAGCGAGACTTGGCGGAGAAGATCAATCTCAAGAAGGTCATCTACGGATCGGAGCGGTCGTCGGTGTCCATGCGCAAGAAGATCTCCGGCCTGCTGGGAGGGGTGGAGCTCTTTGACATCCCGGGGCTCACCGAACTCTACGGCCCGGGCACGGGGATCGAGTGCCCGCACCACGACTGCATCCATTACTGGGCCGATTACTACCTCCTCGAGATCCTCGACCCGGAGACCCTGAGGCCAGTCCCGCCGGGCGAGTGGGGCGAGATGGTCGTCACCACCCTCGCCAAGGAGGCCGCGCCCCTCATCCGGTACCGGACCCGCGACATCACGCGGATCATCCCCGGGCCCTGCACCTGCGGGTCCATCCTGCCGCGCCATTCCAGGATCCGGGGGCGCACCGACGACGTGTTCAAGTTCCGGGGGGTGAACATCTACCCCTCCAGCATCGACACCATCCTTTCGTCCGTCCCCGGTCTCGGCTCGGAGTATCAGATCCACCTCACCCGCGACGCCGAGGAGCGCGACCACATGCGCCTGGTGGTGGAGCGAGCCGAGGGAGTGGAACGAGGGCGGGGGGAGGAGCTGCAGCGAGAAATCGTGCACTCGCTCAAGCACAAGGTCATGGTGACGCCCGAGGTCGAGGTGGTGGACTACGGCTCCCTGCCTCGCTCCGAGCACAAGACGCAGCGCGTTTTTGATACACGCATCCAGGACTCCATCATCTAGTCAACCCATCACGAGGGGGGGGACGACAGCCATGAGAATGAAGCTTGCCTTCCTTATCGGTGTCTCGCTGGTCGTGTGCCACGCGGCTCCGCTATCCTTGGCTGCGGAGCCGATCAAGATCGGGGCCTTCTTCGCCCTGTCCGGCCCCGCGGCCAACATCGGCACGCCGACCAAGCTCGTGGCCCAGATGGTCGTGGACAAGATCAACAAGGAGGGCGGGATCAACGGGCGTCCCATCGAGCTGATCGTGGGCGACACCGAGAGCGACCCGGCCAAGGCCGCGGTCATCGCCAAGAAGTTCATCTTCAGCGACAAGGTGGCCGCCATCATCGGCCCCACCTCCACCGCCGAGGGGATGAGCGTCAAGAAGATCGTGGAGGAGGCGGGAATTCCCACCTTCATGACGGTCGGGGGAGACCCGGTGATCATGGGCGGGAACTTCGGCGCCTACACGTACGTCTTCAAGTCCCCGCAACGCTCCTCCACGGCGGTGCGAAAGCTCTATGGCTACCTCAAGGCCAAGGGCCTCACCAAGGTGGCCCTCTTCACCGCCTCGGACTCCTTCGGGAAGGACGGCCTCGGCTGGCTGGAAAAGCTCGCCCCGGAGTTCGGCGTCACCTTCACGGCCAAGGAATCCTTCGGCCCCTCCGACACCGACATGACCGCGCAGCTCACCAAGATCAAGAACTCCGCCCCCCAGGCCATCGTCACCTGGACCATCGGCCCGGTCGGGTCCATCGTGGCCAAGAACAAGATGCAACTGGGGATCACCATCCCGCTGTTCCAGTGTCACGGGCTCCCCGACCCCAAGTACATCGAGCTGGCGGGGAAGGCCTCCGAGGGCGATCGCATGCCGGCCACCAAGCTCATGGTGGGCGATTCACTCCCCAATTCGGACCCTCAGAAGAAAGTCATCATCGAGTTCATCCACCTCTATCGCGACGTCTACAAGTACGATAAGGACTTTCCGATCAATACGCACTCGGGCTACGCCTGGGACGCCGTCACCATCGTGGCCAACGCCATGAAGAAGGCGGGGACCGACGGGAAGACGTTGCGAGCGGCCATCGAGGAGACCAAGGGCTATGTGGGCCTCTCGGGCGTGTATAACCTGACCGCCGAGGACCACAACGGACTGGACGTGGACTCCATGGTCATGGTGCAGGTGAAGAACGGCACGTTCGTCCCGGCCGAGTAAGGTTCTGGGGGAAGGAACGGAGGGAGAGGCTGGGGAGCTATAGAGCCGACACGGAGGCGGTGTGGGCGGGACGAGGACTGGCCAGCCGACCGACTGAGGTTGCGGCACTCCCTGAGTGCTGATGCAATCCAGTCTGTCCAAATGGATTCCCCCCAGGAGGATTGCTCATGAGCGCAGCAACAACGCTGGCCTACCGTGTCCTAGTCACCAGAGACCCGGAGACCGGCAGCGTGGTGGCCGAGATCCCAAGGCTTCAGATTGCCGATTTCCGGGCGGATGTTCCCGAGGCACTGGACCGCTTTCGAGCGATGCTGTCATTCCATCTCGAATGCCTGCGCGAGGAAGGGAAGCCCGTTCCCTCCGAGGAGGCTGAGGAAGAAGGCTTCTTCCTGCGAGTGAAACTCCCTGCCCATGCCGCTTAGGCCATTCCGAGCCTCCGAAATCATTCGGAAGCTGGAAAGGGCAGGCTCCTGATTCCGCCGGCAGGCCGGAAGTCACGCTCGCTACCTACACCCCGATGGGCGAGGGGTCACTGTCCCAATACCTCCCGGAGATGTTCCGATCCCGGTCATTCGGTCAATCCTGCGCCAAGCCGGCCTGACCGATAATGAATGGAACGCTCTCTGAGTTGTGGGAGATTGGACTTGGGGTCAGCTCTCCCCACCCCGCCAGTCGACGGCTCCCACGAGTGCCGACAGATCCGAACTGACTCCGGCGTCCTCAATTCACAGGTAAAATCGGTACCGGACACCGTTCTCGTGTCAATCTATTGATTCCCCTCAAGTGCAATTGGCGATCTCTCGGGTTGTCGCGAACGCTGGTCGGTTATGGAGGGCATTGAAAGTCCGCCCTCGGCAGGGGCGTGGTCGGCCGCTTGCACCACGACACCGTTCGTTCATGCGGGTATCGAATGCGGCTGAGATTGCTGGACGCTATACCCAAGGAAGAACGCTCGAATTGGCTTGCGACGCCGTCCGCTGTGCGATATCATTTTGCTATCATCGGCGCAAGGAGGAAGCGGACATGCCCCAGCTTTTGGTCAGGAATCTGGACGAAGGCACCATCACGCGCTTGAAAGCACTGGCAAAGCGGCACGGCCGGTCGCTCCAGGGGCAAGTCAAGATTGTCCTAGAGGAGGCCGCGACGTTGCCCGCCGGCGAGGTTTCGGCACTTGTCCAAGAGTGGCAACGGCGATTGGCACGGAGACGGTTCAGCGACAGCGCGAGGATTATCCGTAAGGATCGTGGCCGGTGACGCCGCTTGTGGTGGACGCCAGCGTCGTCATCAAATGGCTGCTCCCCGAGTTGCACAGCGGCGCCGCCCGTCGCGTTCTGTCGAAGGACAACGAGCTGCTCGCCCCCGATTTGCTCTGGGCCGAGGTCGGGAATGTGCTCTGGAAGAGGTGTCGCGCTCGCCAGATTACAGCCGACGATGCCCGCGAACTCCTGCGCGACTTCAAGCGCTTCCCTGTCAGCATCATTCCTTCCATCCTGCTTATCAGCGCCGCCCTGGACATCGCTACAGGGCTCAACCGAACCGTCTATGACAGCCTATATCTCGCGTTGGCGATGAGCAGGCGCTGTCGACTTGTGACCGGTGACCGCCGTCTTTACGACGGCCTCAAACGGGGCCCTCTCGCACCCGCCCTGTTGTGGGTTGAAGATGTTTCGGAGGGCCATGGCGCGTCGTGACCTTGCGCCAAGGCGTAAGTGGATGTAGACGGTGTCAGACGGGGAGTCGGCCGTTTTCTCGGTGGCAAGACGTGGTCCTTCGCTAGGAGCCTGTCGGAGAATTGGGTTTGGAGGCTGTACGACCGAATAACGA
The DNA here is from genome assembly GCA_044451055.1 of Methylomirabilales bacterium (SeqCode). GTDB lineage: Bacteria > Methylomirabilota > Methylomirabilia > Methylomirabilales > 2-02-FULL-66-22 > 2-02-FULL-66-22. The sequence goes on along the minus strand of JBIOJT010000127.1, from coordinate 89 downwards.
CCTCCACATTTGGCTCAGGATCGACGATCTCGGCGCGGTCCATGATCCGAGGACCCCCCGAAATGGACTCCGAGGGATTACTCCGACAG
>JBIOJT010000126.1:0-11499 GCA_044451055.1 Methylomirabilales bacterium (SeqCode) | reverse complement strand
TGGCAAAGCTGAAGCCGATCGGATGCATCAAGGGGTAGAGGCGAGAGCCGAGGCGAGTCACCTTGGACCCTCGGCGCGTGCGACTGCGGATTTGCTGAAATGCAAATGAGGATCGCGGTCAAGGATGCGTTTGGCCGGACGTTCGAGCTGGAGAAGCCGCCCTGCCGGATCGTCAGTCTGATTCCCAGCATCACCGAGACCCTCTTTAGCCTGGGGGCCGGCGACGGGGTGGTGGGCGTCTCGAAGTTCTGCACCGAGCCGCCCGATGGTGTGGCGACCAAGACGAAGGTCGGTGGGCAGAAGAATCCCCGGGTAGACACGATTGTTGGCCTGAAGCCCGACGTGGTCATCGCCAATGTCGAGGAGAACCACCAGAGGCACGTGGAGGCAATGTGGGCCGCAGGCCTCAAGGTTCTGGTGACGTATCCTCGCTCGGTGCGGGAGGGGATTCAGCTCATCAAGGATCTGGGTGTCGTCACGGGTACAAGCGACCGTGCCGGGGAGATCGCGGCCGCATGCGAAGCCACCAGGGCGGAGGTGGAGCGCGTCGTGGCTGGGCGGTCGCCGGTCCGCGTCTTCTGCCCGATCTGGCGCCAGCCCTACATGACGATCAACCGCGACACCTATATTCACGACGTGCTCCGGACGTGCGGGGCCGAGAACATCTTTGACGATCGGGAGGATCGATATCCCAAGGTCACCCTGGCGGAGATGGCGGAGCTGAATCCAGCGATCATTCTCTTGGCCGACGAGCCATTCCCCTTCGGCGAAAAGCATTTGGAGGATTTCCGCACGTTCCCCGATGTGGCGGCGCTTCGGGACGGCCGCATCCATTTCCTGGATGGCAAGATCCTCTCATGGTACGGGCCGCGAATCGCCGACAGTCTTCGGACGCTCGCGGGCATGCTGCGAATGGGCTGCTGATTTCTGGTAAAGACGCGATGGGCAGAATCTATCGGATTGACGACGGTCGGGCAGTCCGGGAGCGGCAGCGCGCGCTGCCCAGGGGCACCGTGGCGGAGGCGTGGCTGGATGTCTTCCAGCCAGGTGTGGTATGGGTGAGCGACACCACGAAACGATTGCTGGACGCAGGCGGTCCATCCCTCACGTCCAGCGCGGTCGTCGAGGGTTCCCGCATCCCCATCTTCTTGCCCGACGAGCCCGGGGACGCCGCCTCGCTGCCTTCAGAAGACTCCCTTCGGGTACGGGTCGTAGCGGGCCACGGGATCGCCGTGGCCTGGTATGGCACGACGTCGCAGGTGAGCGGCCGGCCCCTGCCGGAGCCGACTTCGGCCGAGGATGCCTTCTTCTACCTGATGAGGATGGGGGGCGCCGCCAATCATGCCTGGCGCCTCTTCCGCACCCGGGACGAGGCGGCGGAGTTCATGGCGCGTCACTTTCCCGATGATGTCAAGGCGAAGGCTTGGGTGAAGACATTGCCCGTGACCAGATACTCTGAACTCCTCTCTCGCGAGAGCAAATAAGCCCCCCCCACACGCTTCGCCTGCCGGTACGCCACGCCCCCAGATTCATCCTGATGGTCGTCGGTCCTGGGTTGGTGCCCGAAGGTCGGATCTTACCAACCCGGACAGACAACCGCCTTCGGCTTGCCACAATGCGGTGAACTGTGGTGCCTTCCTCGTCCTCGGTGATGAGGTGGGTCGGCTATGTGCTGGAGGCGGCTTCCCCTTCCACGGGTGCTTCTGTTGGTGGCGGGGTCGGCGGAGCGGCTGGCGGTGTGGCCTCTGCCGGGGCCTCGGGCCGTCGCTTGGCCTTGGGGCGACTTGCCTCCGCCGCCGCGGGATTGCCCGCCTTGGCGGCCTTCCGACGGGTCTTCAGGCGCTCCTTCCGACGCTGGCGGCGCCGGCGCAATTCTCGTTCTCTCTCTCCCACGAAGAGCCTCCTTTCCTAGTTAGTCTTTCAGCCGTCAGCAATCAACCATCAGTCAAAATCGAATGAGCGGAATGGCCGCGGGTCACATTCTGTCGCTGACGTGCCAGACAGCTTTCTCCATGAACATCTTACCACTGAGCGCTCATGGCTAATCGCTGACAGCTCCCCGAGAAATTCACCAGTCGGCATAGCTGGTGGTCTGCTTTCCCCCTCCTGCTACTGTCAGGACCTTGAATGGCTTCCCTTGGGCCCGGCTGTGCACGTCCTGGATGCCGCTCACGATCCCGCTGCGGTCCACGACGAGATCCAGCTTCCAGTCGGCCTTGCCTGTGAATGGGTCGGGGTAAACGCGCCGGAGATAGCGCCGCGTCTGCAACTGGGTTCGGTCCTCCAAGAGGTCCTTCAGCTCCTTGGGCAGACTGTTGTGATCCGCCCGGTAGCCGACTATGCCACGCCGGAACTCGCCCAGACGGAAGAGCAGTTCTTCCTCCTTCTCCCGCTTGACCTGCGTGCTCCAGAGCTCCGACACGCCGGCCGTGGCCACCCCGATCACCAGAATGCTGATCAGCAGGATAGGAAAGATGGCCCCGCGGGGACATCCGCGACCCAGGCCGGGCCGGTTTCGAAACTCGAATTTCGAAATTCGACATTGGCCCCCGTCTCTTGGCCTCACCCCTGACCCCCATTTACCAGTCACTGTATCGTGTTCCATCCAGAGCGGTTGCCTCGGAGCCGCTCTTGACGTCGAAGATGCCATTCTGCTGGCCCTGATCGTCCGTGATGGAGACCAGGGCCCAGGTCTCGGCAGACCCGGTGATGGGGTCATTGGGGATGCGGCGGATGTATTTCTTGTCGACCAGGTCATTCAGCGCCAGAGGGTACTTGCCGTTGTCGGCGTAGTACTGGTCGATCACGTCTCGAAGGATAAACAGGTCCTCCTTCAGGGTCGCCTCCTTGGCGGCCGTGACGGCCCGTTGGTAGTACGGCTGCGCCAGGGTGACCAGGATACCGATGATGCTGATGACGATCAACAGTTCGATCAGCGTGAAGCCACCCGGCCGGGCGGGACGAGCCGCACGTGAGTTGGCTCCCGCGCCGCGGATCCGACAGGTTCCTTGCTGGATTGTGCTTTGTTGCCCCGGCCTACCACGTGTCATACGTCGTCCCGTCCAGTGCGACCGCCTTGCTGGCGCTCCGCACATCGTACACGTCCTTGGCGTCCGAGAGGCTGGATTCCGGGTTGTCGGAGAAGGACCGGACGACCCACTTGCCGTCGGGGTTCATCGGATCCCGAGGGATGCGGCGGAGGATCTTTGTCTCCACCATCTCGGCCAGGGTCAGCGGGTAACCGGTCCGGTCCACCGAGACCCGTTTCTTGAAGTCATTCCGGGCATCCGTGAGGTTCGTCCGGGCCTTGTCGTACTCCGCCTTGAAAAGGTCGATGCCCTCGCGCAACTGCCGGAGGTCCCGGCGCAGGTCCAGCTCGCGGGTTCGCGTGACACTCACATGCACCAGGGGCATGGCCACCGCAGCCAGGATTCCCAGCACGGCGACGGAGATCAGAAGCTCGATGAAGGTCAGGCCCCGTGTGCCCCGAGAGAGGAGTCGGGTCATGGTTGGGCACCGCCGGGTGGCGCGCCGCCAGGGGGACCGCTGGGCGGACCGGATGGCCGCGCGGGAGCTGGGGTCGGCGTCGGTGGCGCACTCAGGGTCGGGGCCCCAGCCGGCACCGCAGGTCCGAAGCTCTCGGCGGTGCCGGACTGGAAGGTCTCCAGATCGGGCTCCGGCCGCTCCAGGACCTTGACGATCCGGGGGGTGAGGGAGATCAACACGTCGGTCCTGGTCTGCTCCCGACTCGGGTTGACGAACAGCCGGCCTAGACCGGGTATGTCGCTCAGGAAGGGGATGCGACTGTTGGACAGGAATTCGTCGGTCTGCAGAAGCCCACCCAGGAGGCGGGTCTCACCGTTCTTGACCTTGATGAAGGTATCCAGGTTCCGCGTGTTTATAGGAGGGAGAAGGTCGCCCCCGACCACCCCGGCGATGGCCGCCCCGACGCTGCTGATCTCGAAGCTCAGTTCGACCGTGACCTCGCCGTCGAGGTTAATGGTCGGGGTCAGGGTCAGCTTGAGGCCGATGTCCCTGTACTCCACATTCGTCTGCGTGGTCGTCACCGCCCCGGTGGGAGTCGTGGTGGTCGTGCCCGCGACGGCGGGGACGCTGGTGAGCGAGGAGATCTGGAATGGGCGCCGCTGCCCGATCAAGAGCTTTGCCTTCTGGCGATCCAGGATGCGGACGGTGGGGCTGGCCAGAGTCTTGGTGCTGCTATCGTTCTTGACCAAGTTCAGAACCAGGGAGGGATTGGTTATGCTCAGCGCGCTGCCATGATAAATGCTGCTCAGTATGCTCCCCGTTAAGGGGATGCTCGCCGGGAAGCCCAGGGTCACAGAGAGGCTTCGGGGCTGGATATCAATGCCAAGGTTATCCATGCGGTCGAGATCCACTTCCAAAACCTCCAGATCGATCTCCACCTCACCCACCCCTCGGTCGTTGGCTGCCAGAAGCTTCCGGGCCAGCTCGACCTTGTCTGGCGTGTCCCGCACGACCAGGGCGTTGAGCTTCTCGTTCACGAAGACCTGCCGGGTGTTGAGAATAGTGCGCACGAGGTTCACGGCCACCTTGGCGTCGGCGTCACTCAGATAGAACGTCTGGACCACGAGGTCGTCGTACTGCTGGCGCTTGCCGGGATTGTCGGGCACCACGATCACTGTGTTTGGGGCGACCCGCTTCGCGAACAGCCGGTTGGAGACCAGGATGAGGTTGAAGGCCTCCCGTAAGGGGAGGTCCTTGAAGTAGGTCGTGATCCGCTTGGCCGGTAGCGACTCGTCGGTGAAGATGTTGACCCCGGCGGTGCGGGCAAAGACTTCCAGCGCCTCTTTGATGTCCGTGTCGCGAAACCGGAGCGTCACCGGCTGGGTGGAGAACATCCGCGCTGCGGCCTGTTCCTCATCGGCCTCCGCCTTGGGTGGGGTCTCGGCCTTCAGGTTCAGTGCGATTTCCTTCCGCAGTTCTATGGCTCGGGGATGTTCGGGATCCAGCCGCAGCGCCGCGGCCACCTCGCCTTGGGCGGCCCGCCACTCCCCCTTCTTCATCTGTTCCTGCGCCCGGGCAAGGCGCTCGTCAACCTGCCGGAGGACCGTGGCCCGGACCAGCCCGGCCTGGGCCGCCGTGTTCTCGGAGTTGTAGTGCAGGGCGCGACGGTAGGCGGCGGCGGCCTCATCCACACGATTGTCCTTCAATAGTTCTTGGGCCTGCCGAACCAACTGCTGTGACGCCTCCTGCATGGCACGGGCGAGGGCCAGGCGAATCTCCACGTTCTGGGGATCCCGGCTGGCCGCGTCCAGGTAAAACTGAACGGCTTCCTCCCAGCGACCGGCCGAGCTCATATCCTCGCCGCGTTGCAGGGAAATCTCCGCCGCGCAGCCCAGAAGTGAGCCGCCCAGGACAAGGATCAGGCACAGGCGGCTGAACCCACCGGCCCGCAAGTTGTTCGTGACCATGGCTGACCTTTCTCCGTTCCGCCGTTCAGCGCTTGGGGGCGGCCGCCGCGTCCGCCGCGAGGGGGAGGCGCACTTGGTTGTCGCCGGAGACGGAGGACAGCAGAACGGCGTCCTCCGTGAGCGCCTGGACGCGGAAACGCTCCAGAAACGTGGATCCCACCGCGACCGTGAAAATCTCGGACCCCCGGATGATGAAGGCCATCGCCTTGTTCCCGTCCTCCACAAACCCTACGAAGCGGAGCCGCTTGGCCTCTTCCTGGAAAGGATCCGGCGGCGGGGGCGGCGCTGCTGCTGCCGCCGCGGCCGCAATCTGCTGCGCCGAGGGGGGAGGTGGCGCCGGCGTCCCGAAGAAGTTCTGCGCCTCCGGAGGGTAGGCCGAATGCGGCAGGGCCAACAATTCCTTCTTCAGGCGCGGAAGGCCTCCGCCCTGGGCCGGCGGCGTCCGCGGGGCGGTGCCCACGCTCGCACGAGGCTGCGACTTGGTCGAGCTCCCCCAGGGGGCGCGAAAGGCGAAAATCAAGCCCCACGCGCCCATGAGGGCGATCAGGATGATGAGATTTCGTCGCCGCCAGCCCATCCGTCCGTGCTCTCGCCCGTGCCGCTTCCCCTACCTGACATAGACGGACAGCTGCAGTTGGACCTGCAGCTCCGAGGTGCCCTTGGGATCCGTGAGCGTCACCCGCTCGATCACCAAGTGAGGGCGCATCGCCTCCAGCTCGTAGAGGTAGCGGCGGATCTTGCCGTAGGTGCCCTCCACGGCCATGGTGATCGTGACTTTAGTGAGACCGGCTTCCTTGATCTCCGACGGACTGTAGTCCACCGTCGGGATGGTCACGGCGACCGATCGCCCCAGCTTGGTGAGCCGGCCGATGAGCCCCACCAGGTCTGCCCGGGGGGGAAACCCCTGGACGAATTCCTCGACCTCCCGGAAGGCGGCCAGCACGACCTCGCTGGACTCCCCCTCCCGCTGCAGGCCTCGAATGCGCCGCTGAAGATCCAGGAGCTGTTGCTCCTGCTGGAGGCGCTGGTCACGAGCCGGCAGGACCAGGACGACAGAGGCCAGGCCGTTGGCGACCAAGAGGACCAAGGCCAACAGCCAGAGCCAGCGCGCCCGAGGGTCGAGGGATCTCATTTTCTGTCGACCTGATAAATCAGGCTCACGGTGAACTCCAGTCCTTCGGGCTTCTGTGCCTGATTCTGCTGTTCCGTCTGGTGGAGCAGGTAGACCTCATGGAAGGCGAGACGTTCCTCCAGGCCCCGGAGGAACCGGCTGAGATCCTCGAAGGAACGCGCCACCCCGCGCAGGGCCACCCGGCCACTCGCCAGATCCGGAGAGATCTCCTTGAGAAAGACGGAGGGGGGCACAGATCGTTCCAGCTCCATCAGGAGGCCGATCCACGAGAAGGCCGAGGCTTCCAGGATCTGATTGTACGCCTTGACTCTCACCTGGTACCGCTTCATGGTCTCGTCAGGAACGCTGCCCAACGCAGTGCGCGCCTCCTCCTGATGGCGCCGGAATTCCCCCTCCATCCGCGCCAGGCGCAGGGCGATGGCCGCTCGCTCGCCGCGGCCCGCCGCCCACACCGCGATCTGCCCAGCGAGGAGCAGGCCGAGCACCGCGACCGCGCAGGCCCCCAGGATCACGTCCCGACGCACCCGGCGGTAGTTCGTGCCGGCGAGATTGAATCCCACGATCAGCATGGTCGAATGGCCGCCCCGATGGCCGGCCCCCACTGGGCAAGGTCGTCCGCATGCCCATCCGTGCGAAGCGCAGCACGAAGATCCATCGCGGAAACGGGAATCGCCAGCCACTCCGTCAACGCCGAGGCGACCATCTCCGCCCACGTACCCAGGCCGGCCAGGGCCATCCCTTCGATGGTCCCCATCCCCTCGGATTCCCGACAGAAGATGAGCGAATCCGCGACCTCCCGGAGGAGGCGGGTCCGGTCGTCACCCGTCCACCCGGGTAATCCCTCGTGCAGGATCCGCCAGAATCGCGGCCGGCCCTCCTGCGCCACGAGGAGCGTGGTCCACGTCTTGCCGACGTGGAGCAGCGCGACCGTCCCGCGCCCCGGAGGCTCTGATGCCGCCTGGGCCAAGCTGATGCTCCGAGCGTCCAGAACGGCAGCGCGAAGCCCCGCGTCTGCCAGAACCCGCTCGTACTCCGCGAGAATACGGTCTCGCGCCACCAGGCAAACCGCACGCGGTCGCCCGTCCGGTCCCGGGCCCAACGGGAGAAAGTCCAGCCGGGCCTCGTCGGCCGGGAAGGGGAGCAGTTCCCGGGCCTGCCAGCGCAGGAACCGCTGGGCGTCCTCCCGCTTCACCGGTAACTCGTCGCTGGCAAGGGTCCGCAGGCTGAAGACCGGATCGGGCAAGGCCACCCGCACCCAACCCCGACAGCCGGCATTCTTGCACAGTTCGCGCAGCAGCCTGCCCAGGGCAGTGGCGTCGGCCACATTTCCGTCCTTCTGGGAGGGCTGGATGAGCCCGGGCGGCACCGCGACCTCCGCCCGCCGGTGAAGGTGGAACCGTCCCTGCCGCACCTCGGCGCGGCACAGCCGCAGCATCTCCGATTCGATCTCCAGTCCCCAGGCCATCCTTCGCTCTCGCTCCGGCAATTTCCAATGTCAAACCGACAACTGACCACCGGTCAACCGCGGTGGCTCAGGACATTGTCCCGTTGTCCGTTTTTCATTGCCCGCTCCGGGGTTACTCGCCGAAGGTCACGCGATTGATCTCCGCCACGGTCGTGACCCCGGCACGCGCTTTCTCCAGGGCGGCCTCTCGCAGGAGCACCGTGCCACCGGTCCGGGCGGCACCGGCGATCTCGTTGGCGGGGCGCCGGTCCAGGATCAGGGCACGGATGGGATCGGTGATCTCCATCAGCTCGGCCACCGCTGTGCGCCCGCGGAAGCCGCTGCCCCCGCAGTCTTCACAGCCCACGGCCTCGTAGAACGTCTGCGCCTCGTCTCGCTTGGGGTCCAGCCCCAGCTCCTCCAAGGCCTCCCGGGGGTAGCGCGCCGGCCGGCGGCAGGAGCGGCACAGCACCCGGACCAGGCGCTGGGTCAGGATGCAGCCCAGGGAGGAGAGAAAGTGGTACGGCTCCAGCCCCATGTTGAGGAAGCGCCCGATGACGTCCATCACGTTGTTGGCGTGCACGGTGGTGAAGACCAGGTGGCCGGTCAGGGCGGACTGGACGGCGATCTGGGCCGTCTCGGAGTCGCGGATCTCGCCGACCAGGATTTTGTCCGGGTCGTGGCGCAGGATGCTGCGCAGGCCGCGGGCGAAGGTCAGGCCCTTCTTCTCGTTCACCGGGATCTGCACCACCTCGCGGAGCTGGTATTCGATGGGGTCCTCGATGGTGATGATCTTGTCCTGGCCCGTGTGGATCTCCGTGATGGCCGCGTAGAGGGTGGTGGTCTTGCCTGACCCGGTGGGTCCCGTCACCAGGATCATGCCGTGGGGCCGGTGGATGTGCCGGCGGAACCGGCGCAGGTCGTTTTCGCTGATGCCCAGGATGTCCAGGCGGAGGTCGGCCAGTTCCTTGGTGATGGCCTCCTTGTCCAGGATGCGGATCACCACCGCCTCGCCGAAGTTGCTGGGCAGGATCGAGACGCGGAAGTCTATGGAACGCCCGCGGACCTTGAGCTTGAAGCGACCGTCCTGGGGGACCCGGTGCTCGGCGATGTCCAGCTCGGCCATGATCTTGATCCGGGACACGATGGTGGACTGGTGGCGCCGATCCAGAGGGTCCATGGCCGGGCGGAGCATGCCGTCGATCCGGTATTTCACCTGAACGTATTTCTCGTCGGCCTCGATGTGGACGTCGCTAGCCCGCTGCTCCAGGGCGGTCAGGACCATGGTGTCCACCAGGCGGATGGTGGGGCTGGTGTCCCCCCCGGCCGCCTCCAGGGAGACCGTACCCTCCTCGCTGTCCGCCTCGACCAGCTTGAAGTCCTCCGTGACGGCGTTCAGGATCCGCTGGGAGGCGCCACGCGGCTCAGGCGATCCAGGAGGGCGCCGCGGGTCACGAGGACCAGGTCCACCGGGCCTCCGTGCCACTGGGCCAGGTCATCCCGGAGCAGGACGTTGCCCGGATCCGCCACGGCCACCACCAGCCGATTGCCCTCGCGATGGAGGGGCAGAAACAGGTCGCGGCGCATCCGTTCCAGGGGGAAGGCATCCAGGACCCCGGGCTCGATGAGGGTGGTGCCGAGGTCTACCAGGGACAGGTCGTACAGGCGGCTGAGGCACTGGGCCAGCTTCTCCTCGGACACGAGGCCTTCATCCACCAGGTGCCACCCCAGACCGCCCCGCAAACCGTTCCGCTGGGCCAGCGTCCGGTCCAGTTCCGGGCGGCTGATGTGTCCCTCGCCGATGAGGGCATCTTCCAGGGTGCGATAGCGGGTCATCTCAGGCTCCGCCTGCAATGAAAAACGGACGACGGACGACGGACAACGGACAGCGGGAAGCTACCTTACCGATCCCGGAATACGTTGCAAGCATCTTGTCGACAAGGCGCCGGTTTTTCATTCCCGGTTTGACATTCTTCATTGCGTCCACGGTTAGTGGACCACCGCCGACAGGTGGAAGATGGGCAAGTACATGATGATGACGATCGTGGCCACGACCAGGCCCATGCCGATCATGACAATGGGCTCGATGACGGCCGCCAGGGCCGTGAGCTGGGTGTCCATCTCCGCGTCGTACAGGTCGGCCACATGGCCCAGCATCTCTTGAAGCGATCCACTGCTCTCCCCGACGGAGACCATCTCCAGGAGGAGCGACGGGACCACCCCCGAGCTCCCCAGGGCATCGGCCAGCGTGTTGCCGGCCGTCACCCGCGGGATCACGGGTTGGAGCGCCTCGGCCACGTACGCATTGCCCAGGATGCCAAACGTCGCTTGAAGCGATGGGATCATCGGGATGCCGCCAGCCAGCGTCATGGACAGGGTGCGGGCAAACCGGGAGAACAGATATCCACGCACGAGGTCCCCCACGAAGGGGAGGCGCAGGGTCCAGCGGTCGATCGAGCGCCGGCCGGTCGCCGTCGCGCGCCAGCGCCACGCCCCCAGCAGGAGAAGCGCGAGGACCCCACCGACGATCGGCAGCGTGCCCCGCAAACGCTGCGTCAGGAACACCAGCATCCGGGTTGCCACGGGGAGTTCGGCCTCCATGTCGCCGTAGATCCGGGTGAAGGTGGGGACCACGAACGTCAGCAGGAACGTGATGACGGCCCCTGACGCCACAACGAGGACAGCGGGGTAGGTGAGGGCCGCGCGGAACCGCTGTCGCATGGCCATGATCCGCTTCTGGTAATCCAGGTACCGCGAGAGCGCGTCCACGAGATTCCCGCTTTGCTCCCCGGCTTGAAGGGCTCCCGTGTACAGCGGGGAGAATATGCGAGGATGCTGGGCCAGGGCGACAGAGAGCGCCGCGCCGCCTTTCACCGCCTCCCGCGCCTCGGCCAGGACGGTCCGCAGGTGGGGCTGATGGGTCCTCTCACCCAGGAGATCCAGGGCCGTGAGGATGGGCAGCCCGGCCTTGATGAGCGCCAGGAGCTCCTGGTTGAACACCAAGAGGGCCTGAGGCTTGACGCGAGCCCCGCCGAGAGTCAGGAGGCGGCGCCGGACCCGGGCCTCTGGCGAGCCCTCGACGGCAAACACGAAGTAGCCCTTGGCCTCCAGGTTTCGCCGGGCGGCCTCGGGGCTTTCCTCGTCCACCTCCTGGGTGATGAGGCTTCCCGTGGGGGTCCCCACCCTGCAAGAGAACCGCGACATGGCCTCCCCGCTAATTAATGAAAGTGAATTCTAACGATCAGTTGCCCAAATACGCAAGGGAATTATCGCGGAGATGCCTTTGCTCAACGATTTCCTCCTCCCTCGCAAGAAAGAGACCAGATGTCACTAGCACTCGCAGGAGGCCACGCGACTCCGCCCACTTCTAGCAGGCTGCTGAAAAACTCGTTTTGGCCCAGGCTGCTCAAAAAGGTCCAGATGCAAGGCGGCGCGCGATGCGAGGTGCGAGGCGTACTTAGTCCGTACGT
>JBIOJT010000125.1:0-11499 GCA_044451055.1 Methylomirabilales bacterium (SeqCode) | reverse complement strand
CCTGAGCAGGCAGTTTCTTAGGAGGGTCCGTGGGGAGGGCTGAGCCCTTGCCGCGGGTCCTGTGCAAGGGCGAGGGCCTTCCCCGCGAACGAAGCAGCGCGGGGAACGGTGTAGCCATCGTTCCGCGCTGCGTAGTAACCGGCCCGTGCTAGCGGCGCCTGTCCTGGGGCAGGAAGGACCCGTCGACCTCCACATCGATGAGGCTGGGGGCGTCTCGCGCCAGGGCCCGGGCCAGGGCCGGGCCGAAATCCGCCGCCTTCTCCACCCGCTCACCGGGCACGCCCAATGCCTGGGCCAAGCCGAGGAAGTCGATCCGGGGACGCTCCAGGTCCATCCCGACGTAGCGGCCGGTCTGAGCCGAGACGCCCTTGAGGGCATGGGTGCGCTGCTTGAGGATCCGGTAGCTCGCGTTGTTGATGAGAACGACGACGGCGCTCAGGTGGTAATGGGCCGCGGTCCAGAGGGCCTGGTACGTGTACATGGCGCCCCCGTCGCCGATCAGCGCGACCACCGGACGATCCGTCAGGGCCAACTTCACGCCGAGGGCCCCGGGCAACCCCCAGCCGATCCCCCCGCCGTGGAGGCCGAAGAAGCTCTGGGGATCCTCGCTCTTGAGGAGAGAGCGCAGACCGGCGCCCGAGGAGATCGATACATCAACAACCACGGCGATGGGCGGGAGGAGGTCGGCCAGCGCCTCCAGCAGGACCAAAGGCGGAATGGGCATTCGATCGCGGTCCTGGCGGGCCCGCGCCCGGAGCTCGGCCACGGCGCGCTCCTTGGCCTCGCGAGCGTCCGCCAGGCGATGCCGGGCCGCCTCCCGGTCTGCCGGCGTCAGATGCTTCCGGATGGCCTGAGCGAGGTCGAGGAGGGTCGCCTTAGGATCGCCGAAGATTCCGACCTTGGCCGGGTAATTCTTCCCGATCTCCCAGGGGTCCGGGTCCAGGTGGATGACCGGGAGGCCGGGAGGCATTGGATCGACCTCGGACGGGAGAGACAGGAGGAAGAGATTTCCCCCCACCGAGAAGACGAGGTCGTGTTGCCCAAGAAGCGCGCGCATATCCGAGACGGAGCGGGGTATCTCGCCCTGGAAAAGGGGGTGGGAGCTGGGGAAGTTGCACGTGTACGCCAGCCGCTCGGCGTAGACTCGAGCGCCGATGAGCTCGGCCACCTCGGTGAGCTCGGCGTGGGCGTCGCTGAAGGCCACGGCATCGCCGGCGATGATCACCGGTCGCTGGGCCCGGGCCAGAAGCTCGGCCGCGGCTGCTACCGCCGCCTGGCTGCCGCGGATCCGGGGGTCCACGCGCGTCGGCGCGCCCAGCTCCACGTCGGCCTCGGCGGTCAGGACGTCCATCGGCAGCGACAGGAAGACCGGCCCGGTGGGGGGTGTCAGGGCCACCTTGGCTGCCCGGTGAACCGCCCGGGGCAGGTCTTCGAGACGGCGCACCTCGTGGGCCCACTTGACATAGGGCTTCGCCACCGGCGGCAGGTCCGACCAAAGGATCGGCTCGGTGATGGTGAAGGATTGGTCGTGCTGGCCGGCGGTCAGGAGAAGGGGCGAGCCGGCCTTGTAGGCGTCGTAGAGCATCCCCATGGCGTTACCCAGGCCGGGGCTCACGTGCACATTCACCACCGCCAACTTGCCCGAGGCCTGGGCGTAGCCGTCGGCCATTGCCATGGCCACCCCTTCGTGCAGGGCAAGGATATACCGGATCGCCTCCTGGCCCGCCAGGGCGTCCATCAACGGGAGCTCGGTCGTGCCTGGGTTGCCGAAGAGCAGCTCCACCCCCTCCTGTTTCAATAGCTCCAGGAATGCCTGCTTCCCCGCGATGAACGCCATCGTCGTGCGCTCCCTTTACCGTGGTTTCCCCGCCATTCGCTTGGTATTGCCCCGGCGAAGGTCATCGAGAAAATCCTCTTCCACCTCGGACTCTGGGCCCCCGTCTCCACAGCCCATCCCGGCAGGCTCCGGCCTGGCTCGAATCGAGCTTCGCCGGTTCCCCGTGCAGAGCATTGCCAATTTCGTCAACTTTCCAACGGGGAGGTACTAGGACACTTGCTAGCCTTCTTCCCGGCGGGCCCCCGCCTCAGAAACACAGCAGCCCTCTGGGGGTCATTGGTCTCCAAAGGGCCACTGGTTTCGTCCCGCAGGATTCTTCCAGCCGGCATCGCTCCCCCCTCAGGATCAGTCGCCGGGGGACGCCGCTCAATCGGGCACGACGCTAACTCTCATCGGAGGGCGAAGTCAAGGTGGAAGGATAGCAGTCAGCGATCAGCCCCCGGCGCGGGGATCCGTGAAACGAGACGGTGGTACAGTGCCCCAGGTGGAGACCTGGCAGGTCTCGCAAGACCTGCCAGGTCTGGGTTGACATCACGACTTGAAGAAGAACGTTGCCGGATGCGAGGTGTTGGGGGTGCGGGCGTGCTGCGCGTTGGTCTGACGCGCGGGAATGTTGCCCATGTTGTTCTTGACGATCCGCACGCCCATGAACGCCGGTGACAGGCCGACCGTCCCGATGACCCAGCACTCCTCGACGAGGATCTTCCAAATCTCCTGCGCGATCTTGATGCGCTCGGCTTCCTTCTTCCCGGCGGCAGAGCGATAGAGGTCGAACGCCCGGAGCATTTCCGGATTGGTCGGCTTCTTCCCCTGCGCGCCGTTGGACGCGTACCAGCGCGCGAACGGCATGCCGAGGTGACATTCGGCCGGATCCACCGGCAGGACGTGGCGGGGGAAGAGATAGAGGTTTTCCGAGCCGCCGACCGTCCAGAACATGATGTGGTGCTCCGCATTGGCGGTCTTGGTGAAGGCGAGACCCCGCTCGGTCTCCTTCACGTCGGCGTCAAGGCCGATCTTCTTCCACTGCTGCCTGATCATCTCGCCGACTTGGGTGTACGGGATGAACTGCCCGCCAACCGACATCAGCTCGATGCGGAGGCGCCCCTTGCCGTCCGTGCGCAGGCGGTACCCTTCGCTGTCCTTCTTGGTCAAGCCGATCTTGTCGAGCAAGGCGTTGGCCTGTTTGACATCGAGAACAGACCACTTCTTGCGATACTGCGGACCTGGGTTGATGGCCACCTCCTCGGCCGGTGCCGCCGAGCCGGGCGTCCCCATTCCAAGCCAGAGGGCCTCGTTGAGCTGATCGCGGTCGATGCCCAACGACATGGCGCGGCGGAAGTCGCGGTTGGCCAGCCACTTGGCGACTTCGGAATCGGCCTCGTATGCCGTGTTGACGAGCAGCGCCGCGTCGCAACCGCTTTGCGATGTATCCAGGTGAATGCTGTAGTTACCCCTTTTCTGATTCTCGATCAGCACGGGCAACTTGGGCAGGCTGACGTGTCGCTCTTGGAGGTCGTATTCACCCGCGATGGCGCGCAGGTTCAGGACCTCGAGGTTCTCCGCCAGGTTCATGACGATCCGGTCGATGTACGGCAGTTGGTTGCCCGCCGTGTCCACCGCCCAGTAGTAGGGATTGCGTTCCATCGCCCAGGTCGGCGTGTTGATCGGGTTGACGGTCTTCCACGGACCCAGGACGGGCAATTCCGTGTTGAGGGTCCAGTTGGTGCGGAAGCGGAAGTAGCTCTTCCAGCTGTCGAAGCCGGCGGCCTTGGCCTTCCTTTCGACCTCGTCCAGGGAGGAATACTTGGGCAGGAACTGCTTCAGGTAATGCGCCGGCGCGTAGGCGCCCATGAAGGAGGACCGTGCCATCTGCGTGGCTTGGCCCCCACCGATCAGCGTGTCCCCGGCGAGGATGTCCACGAAGAGGTAGTACGGCTCGGGGAATTCGAAGACCACGGTGTAATCGTCGCGCTTGTAGAGCCGTCCGGGTTTGCCGTTGATCGTGAACTCGGGCGCCGGCGTCGGCACGAGGTCCTTGTTCAGATAGATGTCCTCGTACCAGAACAGGAAATCATCCGCGGTGAACGGGTGTCCATCCGACCACCGGAGCCCCTTGCGCAGGAAGATCGCGGTGAGCTTCCCGTCGTCGCTTTGCCGCCAGTCCTTGACGAGCGATGGCGCGGCCTTGTTGCCGGTGGTGTCCCACATCAGGATCTTGTCGGTGGAGACGATGCGGTTGCCGTTCTCGTTGTCGGCCGGCCCGGTGAAGCCGCGGCGCCAGCGGCCGCCGTACTTCCCGATCTCCTTCAGGGGCTTGACGACCATGAGGTCGGCCGGCTCGGGCAAGCGCTGCTCGACCGGGGGGAGCTTGCCGGTCTTGACCAGTTCGGCCAGCATGGGCGCTTCCTTGAAGGTCTTGGGGAACTTCGCGGTGTCGCGGATGATCTCGGGCCCTTCCAGCTTGCCGATGAGCTGCGCGCCGAGCTTGGCTGGGGCCTTGGGTGCCTCTGCGGCCTGGGCCGCCCCGACAATCGAATTGGGAAGAGCGACACCGGCTGCCGTCATTGTTGCCAGTCGCATGAATTCGCGCCGGGTCAGTTTCCGCTTGGACATGAAGGATACCTCCTCTCCTGAGAAACGATCAAGTCAAGTCACGCCACAGGTGCCGCCATGAAAGGGCACGCTATCCGCATGAAGAATGCAACGGCCCCCTGGAGGCCTCTGGTCCCCAATGGGCCATCGGGCTCGCTCGCCAGGAATTTTCCGACTGACATCACCGCCCCCGGGTCACTCACCCGGGAACCCGTTCACCAGGACAAGACGCTAACTCTCACCGGAGGGCAAAGTCAAGGTGAAAGCTAGCCTTGACCCTTGGGTCAGGGTACCTGATGTCATGAGGCAGAAGCCCGAACAAGCACCTCCGGGCTCATAGGTGGGAGCCAGAGGTGACCTCGTAGCCTGGCCGGGCCCCAGGCCAGCCACTTCACAGGAAGATCGTTTGAGGAAATGCTGTCAGCCCCGGCACTCCAAGTCAGGTTCCCACGCCGCCAGCCCAACCGCCACGCTGGCTGGGGATGAGGGGAAGAATTGGGGGGAGATGGAGCGCAACCCCGGCGGGTCACTTCCCGAACAGGCCCTGGAAGAGCTGCCCGATACCGTTTTCCTGCTTCGGCGCCTCCTTGCCGGACGGCGCCGCCCCCGAAGACGCGGACGCGGTCTTGGCCATCACAGCCGTCTTGGCCAGGGCCGTTTCGCATGGGTGGGGATCTGTCATCGCCAGCTTCGCCAGGGTCTCGGCGAGGAACGAGAGCCCGACCGTCATCACCGCCGCCCCGATGGACGCGGCCCTCTTCGCAGTTTCCACCTCGTCGATGCCGAACTTTGGTTCCGCCAACGTCCCCCGGAGGCGGAGGAGCTTGACCAGCTCGCCGGCGCCAATGCCAACCACCTGACGGGCCTCCGGGCGCAGGGAGAAATCGATGGCCTCCGTCTTGAGATTGACCGTCCCGCTGCTGACCAGGGTCATCCTGCTCGTCTCGAAGCCGATTCCCTTGTCGGTCGTGGCGATTCCGTCCCTGGCCACGAAGCCGATCACCCCGCACTTGAGCTCGGTGTACGGATCCCTCTTGCGGAACGGGTTCACCTTTTCGGCGACTTGGGTCAGCAGGTCGGCGCCCAGCCACTCGACGAACTTCGTGTAAATTTTCCCCTCGCCAAGAACCAGCAACATACCTCCGTTGAGTCCAGCCATCAGCTCCCGGATCGAACTGCCGCTCCCCCTGAGGTCCAGGGCAAGGTCGGTCTTGGTCCCCGTGACGAGATCGGGATTGCCCATCTGCCGGAGCATCTGACCCAAGTCTATTGCCTTGGCGTCGATCTTGGCCTCCAGGATGGCGGTCTTGCCGGCCGACACATCGAGGGCAATCCGTCCGGTCACCGTGCCGCCGCCTATCCGAGTGCTCAGAGGCTGGACATCGAGTCGGCCGCCCGACAGCACGAGGCGCGCGGTCAGGGCCTCGACGGAGAGCTTATTCGGCAGCACCAGCCGGTCCACCTTGAGGTCGAGGTCGGCATCCACGGCCTTGAGGGCCCCGAGCGGTAAGGGATCGGCGGTGAACACCCGCTCCTCCCGGCTCGGTTCCGGTCCCTTCTGCGACGGCGCGGCACCTCTCTGGCTCGCCCCCCCTCTCGGGAACAACTCGACCAGATCCAGCAGCGTGGAGGCAAGCCGTCCCGTGATCTTCGGTCGCGGTCCGCCGATCGAGACGGTCCCGCTGCCGGCCAGGCTGCTCTTGCCGACGCTGGCGTACATGTTGGACACCGACAGGGCCCGCGGGGAACCGGACACCTGCGCTGTTGCGGCGAACGGCCCGATGGCAGGAACGGTCTGGCCTGCGAACCTGGCAACCTCCGCAAGTGCCTGCCCCCTTGCCGTCACCTTGACGTCAAGGCCTGCGGCCTCCATCGGCTTGGCGATCGTGCCCTCCACCACGAGGGTGGCGCCGCCCGCCTGGAGAGAGAGCTTGACCGGATAGGGTTGCGACGGCGCCAGTAGCTCGCGAAGCCGGCCCACGGTTCCGGCTATTGTGAATGCTTTCCCGTCGTAGACGGCCGCGAGATCGATGGCCAGCGGACTCGCCGCATCCTTTGCCTGGAGATCCAGCCGATCGACGGCGAGACTGGTTGCCCGCTTCGTCCTGCCGTCCCGGTATGTGAGGATGCCCTTCTCGATTCGTACCTCCTTCACCGCGATGGCTGCCAGCCCCGCCTTGTTCTCGCCCGGCTTCGTGGCGGGAGAGGCGGGGAGCGCCGCCGTTTCGCCCATGGACCAGTTGCCGATCCCCTTGGCATCGGTTTCAAGCAGGATGTCCGGCTGCACCAGAACGAGGCGCTTGATTCGGATGTCGCGAAAGATCAGGGGAAGGAGTGCCACCTCCATCTCGAAGCGGCGAACCTTCACCATGTCCGGTCTGGACCCCCAGGGCGCGTTGGCAAGGGACACATCCTCGACCACGACTGCCGGCGAGAACCCGACCCTGAGGTCGAGGTTGCCCCCGATCTTCGGCTCCCGGCCGGTCGCGGCCTTCACCCGCTCGACGACCAGGCCCTTGTACTCGTTGAAATCGATGGACCGCAAGACCACGACCGCGGTCACGATGATCACCAGGATCACGCCGGCTGCCGCGATGAGGATCGTCTTCAGACGCATGTTCCGACCCTGCCGCGATTCAACTGCAGGAAGCCACCCGTCCAGAGGGCTGACGGCGCATCTTCGTACTGCCAAGACGGCCAGAAAGTCTTCAAGCGCTTCCGCCCGTTCTCCGCGCAGACCATGCCGACCCGCGCCACGACTTGCAAGAGCAAAATTCGTTTGACCTGTTCCCTCGACAAAGTGACGTGCGCCAGCCAAGGTGGGATCAATCATTCGCGTCGCTGTGGCCCCGGGAGAGGGGACGACACATCACACGACCACGTGAGTGCACAGACGTATCGCGACGCCTGTCTGAGTGGCGAGGTGGGGATTCGGGGGGATCAGGGAGCGGTCGGAACGATGCCAGTGGGGGTGACGGTGAAGATTGCGTGAGGGCTCACGGCGACCGTGCGCTCGGTTTCGGTCCCGGAGGCACGCACCAAGATCCGGTGCTGCCCCGGCGTCACGGAGGTGACCCCGAGGCCCGCGCTGAGGCCCACCGGCACGCCGTCCACGGCGGCCTCGGCGTCCTGTGGCAACTGGAAGATGAGCACGCCCGACGGAGCGGGAAGCCCCTGCTCACCGAGAGGAGGGAGGCCCGCTGGAGGCATCCGGTAGGCCGGCTCGGCCGTATCACGGGCGGCAAGGGAATAGCCACACACGTAATAGAAGCCCGTGGGCCTCGACAAGCAATAGGTCGTCCCGCTGCTTGGCTCGTCATACGAGAGCGGGGCCCCGGGCGGATAATAGAAGCGGGAGCCGTAAGGCAGCGCAGCAGGATAGGGAGCCACCGGGGCCAGCCCCCAGGACAGCCCGATCCAGGCACCCGGGCCGTGTGGCCACGCGTGCCACGCGGCCGCCGGCCGCGGCAAGGGCAGCACGACGAGGATCGCGCCGAGCATTACCAGGAGGCCACCGTATCTCCGCACTGCTTTCCCCATTGCTGCGCCGACGGCCGCAGCCGCTCTTGTCTCTGGCTGAATCATACGACCCGCCGACGTGCCGGTCAAGCCTCCACGCCACCTCGTTTGCCTGCCCGCCAATTGCAAGACGCTCATGGGCTATCAAGCCGTGAGCCAGACCGTTGACCCTTGGCCCCTGCGGTCGCCCGGGCCCGCTCCAGCTCGGGCAGGTGCTCCTCGGCCCACTTGCAGATGGCCCGGAGCGGCCCGGTCAGTGTCCGCCCGAGCGGCGTCAGGGAGTATTCCACCTTGGGAGGAACCACCGGGTACACCCGGCGCTCGACGAGGCCGTCCCGCTCCAGCTTGCGGAGGGTCTGGGTGAGCATCTTCTGCGAGACCCCGCCGATCTTCCGGTGCAGCTCGCTGTACCGCTGGGTGCCGCGCGCCAGGGCATAGATGATGAGGGCCGTCCACCGATCGGCGATGAGGTCCAGGACCCGTCGCGATCCACACCGGGGATCGAAGACGTTGGGAGGCTGGCTGTTACGCACCATGAGGAATGTATAGCACTCCTGGGTGCCTACTTGCAAGATCCCCCCTAGCATCCTAGGCTCGCCCCACGTCGTACGACCGTGGGTCCTCCTCGGACCGCGGTCCCCGTGAAGTTGCTGGACTTCCGAGAGGAGCGGGATCATGCAGGGAACCCTTGAATGGACATCGCAGAACGGAGCCGACGCCGAACGGGCCCCCACCATCGAGGTGCCCGCGCCAGCGGACGACCAGCTCCTGGACGCATACTCGCGGGCGGTCACCCGGGCGGCCGAACAGGTGAGCCCCGCCGTCGTGAACGTCGAGGTCCGGCAGAGACAAGGCGCAGGCGGGAACGGCTCCGGGTTTCTCTTCACCCCGGATGGCCTCATCCTGACCAACAGCCACGTCGTGCACCGCGCGGTCCGCGTGGATGTCACCCTCACCGACGGCCGCCGGATGCACGCGGACCTGGTGGGGCAGGATTCGGACACGGACCTCGCGGTCCTTCGCATCGACGCCCCCGGCCTTGCCGCCGCGCGCCTGGGTGATTCCCGGTCGCTTCGGGTCGGCCAGGTGGTGATCGCCATCGGGAACCCGTACGGCTTTCAGTACAGCGTGACCGCGGGCGTGGTGAGCGCCCTGGGACGGTCCCTCCGCGCCCGTTCGGGAAGGCTCATCGACGACGTCATCCAGACCGACGCCGCCCTCAATCCCGGGAACTCGGGCGGACCCCTCGTCACGTCGCAGGGCCTCGTGGTCGGGGTGAACACGGCGGTGATCCTTCCCGCCCAGGGCCTCTGCTTCGCCATTCCCATCAACACGGCAAAGCTGGTGGCCGGCCGCCTCATCAAGGACGGCAAGATTCGGCGCGGCTACCTCGGCGTGGGTGGGCAGAACGTTCCCATCGCCCGCCGCCTGGTGCGGGCCCACCATCTTCCCGTCGAAACCGGGGTCCTGGTCGTCTCCGTGGAGGACGGGAGCCCCGCCAGGCGCGCCGGGCTCGCGGAGAGCGACCTCATCGTCCGGTTCGGGCAGCATCCCATCGCCGGGATCGACGATCTCCACCGGCTGCTGATCGACGAGGAGGTGGGCGTGCGCTCGACCCTGACGGTCCTCCGGGCCACTGAGCTCTTGACGCTCGACGTCGTTCCGGGCGAGTCTCCGGCCAGGAACTCCGATTGAGTCGGGTCGGGTCAGCTTCCGCCCTGTCTGCACCAATTGAGCAGTGAAAAGCGAAAGGAGCAAAGCGTGAACATCGGGATCATCGGTTCCGGTAACGTGGGGAAAGCCCTGGGGGAGACCTGGCTGAAGAAAGGCCACCAGGTCCTGTTCAGCTATTCGCGCGATCTCCAGAAGCTGCGCGCCTACTCCGCAGGGCTCGGCGGGAAAGCCTCTGCCGGGACGCCCGCCGAGGCGGTACAATTCGGGGAGGTCATCCTGTTCGCTCCACCCTGGCCGGCGGTTGAGGATGCCCTGCGTGCGGCCGGCTCACTCACGGGGAAGATTCTGGTTGATTGCACCAACCCGTTGAAGCCGGATCTGAGCGGGCTCGCCATCGGCCACACGACGTCGGCAGCCGAAGAGCTTGCCCGCCGGGTCGCGGGCACGAGGGTGGTCAAAGCCTTCAACACCACCGGCGCCGAGAACATGAAGAACCCGCAGTTCGGATCGCAGCGCGCCACCATGTTCATCTGTGGCGACGATGCGGCGGCGAAGTCCGTCGTGAGCGGGCTGGCGCGTGACGCCGGCTTCGAGGTGGTGGACGCGGGCTCGTTGAGCATCGCTCGGCTTCTGGAGCCGCTGGCCATGCTCTGGATCCACCTGGCGTACGGCCAGAAAATGGGAACCGGTTTCGCCTTCACGTTGCTCAGGCGGTAGCGTCCCGGCTGGCGCGCGAGCCTGGGCTCTCCTCGGGAATGGGGCTCCTCACGCCTTCACGTAAAGCTCGGAACCGCTCCGCCTGAAATCCTCGGCTTTCTCCTGCAGGCCGGCCTCGATCGCGTGCGCCTCGTCCACCTGGTGCTGTGCGGCGTACTCCCGCACCTCCTCGGTAATCTTCATGGCGCAGAAGTGAGGCCCGCACATGGAGCAGAAATGGGCCACCTTGGCGCCGGCCGCCGGGAGGGTCTCGTCGTGATACTCCCGGGCCGTCTCCGGATCGAGGGACAAGTTGAATTGGTCTTCCCAGCGGAACTCGAACCGCGCCCGGGAGAGGGCGTCGTCCCACTCACGCGCCCGGGGGTGCCCCTTCGCCAGATCGGCCGCATGGGCGGCGATCTTGTACGCGATTACCCCGTCTTTCACGTCCTTCCTGTCGGGAAGGCCCAGGTGTTCTTTGGGGGTCACGTAGCACAGCATGGCCGTGCCGAACCACCCGATCATGGCCGCCCCGATGGCCGAGGTGATGTGATCGTAGCCGGGCGCAACGTCTGTGGTCAGGGGGCCCAGCGTATAGAAGGGCGCCTCATGGCAGACCGCCAGTTGTCGGTCCATGTTCTCCTTGATCAGGTGCATGGGGACATGCCCGGGACCCTCGATCATCACCTGGCAGTCGTGCTCCCAGGCGATCCGCGTCAGCTCCCCCAGCGTCTCCAGCTCGGCGAACTGCGCGTCGTCGTTGGCATCGGCGATGGAGCCGGGCCGGAGGCCGTCACCCAGTGAGAAGGCCACATCGTAGGCCGCCAGGATCTCGCAGATCTCCCGGAAGTGGGTGTAGAGGAAACCTTCCCGATGGTGCGCCAGACACCACTTGGCCATGATGGAGCCCCCGCGCGACACGATCCCCGTCACGCGCCGGGCGGTCAGGGGAACATATCGGAGCAGGACGCCCGCGTGGATGGTGAAGTAGTCCACCCCCTGCTCGGCCTGCTCGATCAGCGTGTCGCGGTACATCTCCCACGTGAGCTCCTCGGCCTTCCCGTTCACCTTCTCCAGGGCCTGGTAGATCGGAACGGTGCCCACCGGGACGGAGGAGTTCCGGAGGATCCATTCCCGCGTCTCGTGGATGT
Organism: Methylomirabilales bacterium (SeqCode); assembly: GCA_044451055.1. Taxonomy (GTDB): domain Bacteria; phylum Methylomirabilota; class Methylomirabilia; order Methylomirabilales; family 2-02-FULL-66-22; genus 2-02-FULL-66-22. The sequence goes on along the minus strand of JBIOJT010000125.1, from coordinate 30 downwards.
CATCACCGGTGGAGAGGTCCATCACCGTAT
>JBIOJT010000124.1:0-11520 GCA_044451055.1 Methylomirabilales bacterium (SeqCode) | reverse complement strand
TCCCGCGATGCTCGGGATCATGAAGCCGCCGGGGGAACGGCCAAGGATGCAGTAACCCTGGACAGGGTAGAGCAACTTGGCCTGCACTGCCCGCAGCATGGGACACACAGGCACGGTGACTGCTTGATGATCTTCGGCCAGCGCTTCGACACGCCCCTCGCTCATGATCTCCTCCTGGGGTCATCCACCCCTCGCCGCCATCGTGGGCCTCCTCGCCATGCGACCCCGCCGCACGGGCAGGTTAGCGGTGCCGTACGTGGAGAAGACCCCTCGGTGTGCCTGACAGCTCTGCGGGTCAGAGCGGTTCATGCCAGAGGCCTGTTAACGGCGTGTGTCCATAGGATGGCAATTCGATGAATTCTTGAGGGGTTCTGGGATGCCGACAGACCGAAATGAGGATCCAGGCAAGCCTGCGAGAAGGAATGATCATCCGGATGGACTGAGCCAGGAACGGCAAACCCGGAACTGTCTGGCCCGGGAGGTGAGACGGGGTACTCCGGTGTGAGAGGGGACGCCCCATAGTTCTTTGAGTTCTTATGGGGGACCAAGTGCAAGAATAACTTATCAGAGGAGTCGCCAGCGGCCACTGGGTTGCTCTTCTCCGCATCGGGCTCTCGCAGCGCTGCTGGGCGCAGACGCTGACCTCCGAAACGAACCTGGAGGACAGCCGAGTGCGAGTCTCGAGAGTCCGTTACCGCCGGCAAACGTTTTAGAATTTACGTCCCGATTTTGCACCGACCCGGAGGCCGCCCACCCGGGAATCAAAAGCCGACCCGACCCCATTCGTATGTTTCGGACGATTTAGTCTGCTCGACTTATTCCCTTATGAACCCATTCCAAGGCCTCGGCGCAGTTCTGCTGCCGTGAGCGCCTTCCCGTAGACCGGCGTTCCGGTATCGAATTCTTTGGCGCGGGCGAGCGGGCCGACCACGACCGGCTCGAACCCGGCGTCCTGTACCAGTTGTATGACGATCTTGAGGGCCGCTTCGTCGTCGGCGGCCAGCGGGACTGCCACCTTATCCCCTGCGCGGTGCGCTTCGCTGCGGAGAGCACCGGAGCCCACCGTATTGAAGGCGCGGACAAGGCGCACGCCGGGCAGAAACTCGGCCGACGCCACGCCCGTCCCCTTGGCCCGCGCCGCCACGGCCATGTCCCCGTCGCGCCCGGGGTTTGGGTTGCACGTGTCAAGGACCACCTTGCCTTTGAGATCGTCCGCCAGATCCCGGCCCAATTGCGGAAGCGCGCCGTAGGGCACCGAGATGAGGATCACGTCGCCGAAAACCGCCGCCTCCTTCGGCGTTCCGGCGTGCGCCATCGGCCCGAGGCCTGCGGCCAGCTTCTGCACCGGGTCGAGATTGCGCGCGGAGAACAATACCTCATGGCCGGCTTTCACCCAGAGCCCGCCGAGCGTGCCACCGATTCTGCCCGAGCCGATGACGCCGATCTTCATGCCGGGCCCGTTCGCACTGGCCGCTACCCGCGCCCCGAGCGGTATACCAGCCAGAGCCACGCTTGCCACGACGGCCCCGGCAGTTTCGAGGAACTCGCGGCGGCTTCTTTTCTTCGCGTCATTCGCATCCATCGGAATCCTCCTCAATCAAATCACCCACGCGAAAACCGAGCATTGACTGCACCGAACCGACTCCGACCCCCTTTCCGGTCCCCACGGCCGAGAGGAAACCATCGGCGCCGCTGTGGCCCTCGTGGCCCGTCTTGATGCGTATCGTTCCCATGGCTGGGAAGGGCCCTAAACGGACATTCGTGATAGGGGCTCTTGCGCCGCCCCCATCGTTTCCTGCTCACGACCCAGCCAGAAGCCATTCAGCAGCCACGCGGCCGAGAGTGGGACCGCCGCCAGCGCGATCCCGGTTAGGCTCAAGCCCAGTGCAGACAACAGCGCGTACGACCAGGCGCCAAGCTGATCGCCGCTGCGATAGATGACCGTGTCGATGAAGCTCTTCGCCTTGTACTTGTCCTCGCGGGGAATGACGGTGAACAGGACCTCCCGCGTTGGCCGGGCGACGGCAAAATTGCTCGTGCGCCGCAGGACCTGGAACATCACAATGATCGCTACCGTCGGTGTCAGACCGAGCGTGACAAAGCCCAACACGCTGAGGGCCGGAAGCAGCGTCAGCGTCAGGGCCACGCCAAGCGCCCGGAGAAGGCGCTCCGTCAGGAAGAGCTGGACTCCCAGCGTGAGGACGTTGACCAGCAGATCGACTTGTGCAAAGAACGCGGTGCGCGCCGCCCGATCGGCGAAGCTGCGATTGACGATGGTGGCTTGTTCAAAGTAGAGGAAGGTGGACGTGATGGCGTACAGCAGCATGTAGATACTGATGTTCAGCAGGTAGCGCGAACGAAAGGCGTGCGTGAAGCCCGACAGGACGTTGCCCCCGATCGGCGCTTCCACGCCGCGCGCGGCCGGCCGCAGGCGCAACGCTTCCGACAGACGGGACAGACGCCGGACACTGAACACCGCAATCTCGAGCAGGAATGCCGACCCGAGCAGCAGGGAGGTGGATCCCACATGGCGCGAGAGTGTGGCGGTCAGGCTCGAGCCCAGGATGCTTCCGAGCGTCGCCCCGGCCGAGATCACCCCAAAGAGCCGCTTCCCCTGCCCAGCATCGAAGACGTCCACCATGAGGGCCCAGAAGACGGACACCACGAACAGGTTGAAGACGGATGTCCAGATGAAGAAGATGCGGCCCACCCAGATGTTCTGCTCCGGGGTCGCAACCTTGAGCAGCAGGCAGAACAGCAGGAGATTTGCCATGAAGAAGCGGTACGCGACGGAAATGAAACGCACGCGTGGCAGCCTCGCGACGAGCGCCGCGAACGGGGGGTTCATCAGCATCATGCCGAGGAGCGTTCCGGTGAAAAGCCACGGCAGGGTTTCAACCCCGCTTGCGACCCCCATCTCATCGCGGATCGGCCGCATGATGTAATAGGAGGAGAGCACGGAGAAGATGTACAGCCATGACCAGACAAGCCCCCGCACCTCGTCAGGCCGCAGGTCAATGGCCCGGCGGAGCAGCCGGTACGCCGCGCCATCTGTGCTGGAGCTACCGCCGATAGGCTGGCAGGTCATCTCCGACCCCCGCGCTCAGTCCGCTTGCGAACGCCCCCATCCTGACATGCGGTCACCACTGTACCTTACAGCCCATCGATGAAGCTCTCCATGCGGCGGCGCATCGCCGCGTCGGGCAGGCGCCCACGCGCCGCGCCAAGATTGTCGACGAGGTACTCGCCCTTCGCAGTCCCCGGCACGGCGCAGGTGACGGCCGGGTGCGACACGATATACTTCAGGAAGAATTGAGCCCAGCTCGAGCAATCGAACTCCCTGGCCCATGGCGGCAGACTCTGGCCCTGCACTGCCGTAAAGAGCCGGCCCCGTCCGAACGGCAGATTGATCATCACTCCCATCCCGCGATCGGCCGCTAAGGGCAAGATCCGTTGATCTGCCTTCCGGTTGTCGAGCGCATAGTCCACCTGGATGAAGTCGAGCGCTTCAGCCTTCATCGTCTGTTCGAACTCCGGGTGCTGCCGCTCGGAAGACGTCGTGATCCCGACATATCGGATGCGGCCGGCCTGCTTCCATTGGCGAAGGGTGCGGAGCTGCGTCTGGGTGTCCCGCAGGTTGTGCACCGCGATCAGATCGATCTTGGGCGTGCGCAGGCGCTTGAACGACTGCTCCAACTGTGCGATCCCGGCATCCCTGCCGTGGGTCCCCACCTTCGTCGCGATGAAGAGCGACTCTCGAATGTTGAGCTCCGCCACAAGATCGCCTACCACCATCTCTGCGGTTCCATACGACGGCGCGGTGTCGATGACTTTCCCCCCCATCTCTTTGAACTGGCGCAGCACTTCTCTGAGGGGCGCCCGTTCCGCCTCCGTCGTAACCGCCTCGTAGCGCCGGGCTGTCCCGATTCCGATGATCGGCAGGCTCTCGCCGGTCGACGGAATCTTCCGTTGAGTCAGGGAGGCCGCCTGGGCGAGCAGGCTGGCAGAGGGCAGGAAGAGCGAGGCCCCCACACCGATTCCAGCTTTGAGCAGCTCGCGACGACTCCGTTGCATGATCACTCCTTTCGCCTTCTACAAAACAACAGTATTCACACGTGCAGAGCATCTCAACGTCTTGGCGGGGATTATCAGGGGAGCGCAGTGCGAATCAGTCGGTGGCTCATGGGCTTCCTCCTGCTAGGGGCAGGGGGAGACAAGGAAACAGTCGGCGACGGACGGGAGAAAAATCTTCTCAGTATAGTGCGTGGCCGTCAAGAGGTTTCTCGGAGTTCTTGGAGTGACCGTAAGGTGACCCGACCACCCCCGCCCCTCTGATCCCTCGGGCTGTAGTCCGAAAAAACTCCGCCGACCCTCTTGAATCGCCAAGTTCCCCCGCGTAGGATCCGCATCCAAGACTTCACTGTGATTGCCAGGCTGAAGTGGGCTGGCCCTATCGGCCATGCGGAACGTCGATCCACTGATCCATATTGTGCCAGAGCATTGCCGCGCTCTGGTCAGGCGCCCTGACGTTCATTGGGTTGAACCTGCGGTCCCGGAGAGCCCTGGCGGCGGAGAATCTTCCTGCGGAAGCAGTTGGTGCTGTTAGGAGAGCGCCAGGCGAAGTCTCGCAGTGCCAGCGATGCCACCCGGGATGCCCTGGTCCTGCTGGCTCTGGTGTTGGCCTGGATAAAGGCCGTGATCATCGTCTGTCCACACGTCGTCACAGCGGAGGAAGGAAGATCTGAAACGGGTTGGCGTTTCGGCCTGGCGCCGTCCACGGCCCCTTCGAATGACATCGGATTCCAGGGTCGTCTCAGCTCAGATGCGTCCGGATCCAACCCCCCTTGCGAGAAGCCTGGCTGCCTCCATTTGGAGCGGAGCGGTCCTCCGAGGTCCGGTGTCGAGTGGTTCCCAGGCTGTGGAATTGCATTTTCCCGAGGGGATTCTTGCGGTATGCTGAGCTCCAGGGCATGGCGTCGAACTGGCACGACCAGAAGAGACGGAAAGCATGAAAGCCAAACTGAAGGTTTGGGTCGTGTTCAACGACGAGCTCAAGTTCGGCGATGGTCGAGCGGAACTCCTCGAACTCATAGACGAATTGGGGTCGATCAAGCAGGCGGTCGCCCGGTTCGGGATGTCCTACCGGAACGCCTGGGGCTACCTCCGCGATCTGGAAAGGACCGCCGGGTTCAAGTTCCTGGAGCGCCGTCCCGGCGGGGGGCCGGCGAGGGGAACCAGACTCACGAGAAAGGGGAAGGAATTCCTGGCCCGCTACCGTCGGTTTCGTCAGGGGGCGGATGAGATCCTCGCTCGCCGCTTCACCCGGGCCTTCCGGCGGAAAAAGTGAGCCGGCGTTTTTTTGACGGCCTTGACTATGCTCCAAAAAGCATATAGATATAGATTGCCTTAGCGTGCGATCTTCATGCGCGGGGATATCCCGAGGCGGTAAGGAGGGGACTCACGCTATCGGGAAACACCATCAGTTCCCTCATGGGCGAGAGGAGGATCAGGTGAAGTGGACCCTCTGCATGGTGTTTCGCTGTGGAATCCGGGCGGCACTGGCGCTCGGCGTGATGTTGGGTGGACTGGCGGGGCCCAAACCGGCCCTGGCCGCACAGGCGGTCATCCTGTCCACCACCACGAGCACGCAGGACTCCGGGTTGCTGGACGTGTTGGTCCCGATGTTCGAGAAGCAGGCCGGGTTCACGATGAAGACGATCTCGGTGGGGACGGGGCAGGCGCTGGCCCTGGCGGCGAAGGGCGAGGCGGACGTGTGCCTCGTCCATGCGCCGGACTCCGAGAAGCAGTACGTGGCGGACGGGCTGCTGCTCAACCGGCGGCTCGTGATGCACAATGACTTCATCATCGTGGGTCCGGCCGACGATCCGGCGAAGATCAAGGGCCTCGCCAGCGCCGTGGACGCGCTGAAGCGCATCGCCGAGGCCAAGGCGTCCTTCGTCTCTCGTGGGGACAACTCGGGCACCCACCAGCTCGAGAAGAAGCTGTGGACGGAGGCGAAGCTCCAGCCCGCCGGCCCGTGGTACCTCCAGGCAGGGCAGGGAATGGGTGCGACGCTGGTGATCGCCTCCGAGAAGCGGGCCTACACCGTGACCGATCGGGGCACGTTCCTGGCCTTCAAGAACCGGGTGCGGCTCGTGACCCTCGCGGAGCGGGATCGGATCCTCCTCAACATCTATTCGGTCCTCGAGGCGAATGCGGCCAAGTTCCCGCGGGTGAATGCGGCGGGGGGGAAGGCCTTCGCCGACTTCATGCTCTCGGCCGAGACCCAGGAGGTCGTTCGGAAATTCGGTGTCGACAAGTACGGGGAGCCGCTCTTCTTCCCGGATGCGGGCAAACGCGAAGATGCCCTGTAGTCCTCTCCAGGCGTAAAGCGGGGCGTTCGGGTTCCGCCCGCTGATCCTCCGCCGGGATAAACCCGGCGGTCTCATCAGATCTGTTCATTGGTCATTGGTCGTTGGCCCTTGCCGTCGGAGGGACCATGGAGTTGATCTGGCAGGGCGTCATCCAGGCGGTCCGGCTGATCCTTTCGGGGGACCCTCAGGTTCTCCTGATCACCTGGCTCTCGCTCAAGGTCTCGGCGGCCGCCACCCTCCTCAGCCTGATCGCCGGGATTCCCGCGGGGATGGCCCTCGCCCTCACCCGTTTCCCCGGCCGCGGCCTCCTGGTCACCCTGGTGAACACCGGCATGGGTTTGCCGCCGGTGGTCGTGGGCCTGTTTGTCAGCATCTTTTTGTGGCGGAGCGGCCCCCTGGGATTTCTGGAGCTCCTGTACACCCCCACGGCGATCGTCATCGCCCAGTTCGTCATCGCGGCCCCCATCGTGACCGGGCTCACGATCGCAGCCATCCAGCAGCTGAATCCCAAGCTTCGGCTCCAGCTCCTCGGACTCGGCGCTTCCCGGGGCCAGATCCTTTGGCTCCTCATGCGCGAGGCGCGGCTGCCACTCCTTGCGGCCGTCATGGCGGGATTCGGCGGTGTCATCTCGGAGGTGGGGGCGTCCATGATGGTCGGCGGGAACCTCCTCGGGCATACCCGCGTGCTCACCACCGCCACCGTCCTGGAGACGGGCAAGGGCAACTTCGACGTCGCCATTGCCCTCAGCGTGATCCTCCTCGTCCTCGTCTTCGGGGTGAACTACCTCCTCACCTGGATCCAGCAACGAGGACGGGCGCGGTGATCGAGCCGATCCTGGAGGGACGCGACCTCCGGATGCACTATGGCGGGGCGAGCGTCCTAGACGTGCCCGCGGTGGCCGTCGACCCAGGAGAGATCTTCGCCCTCATCGGGCCCAACGGGGCGGGGAAGTCCACGCTGCTCCGGATCCTCGGCCTCCTGGAACGTCCGGCCTCCGGCGTCGTCCTGTTCCGCGGACGGCCTGTCCCATGGGGCAGGCGGGACCTTCTGGCCACTCGCCGTCGGTTCGCCTGCGTTTTCCAGGAGCCGCTGCTCTGCGATACCACCGTCGAGGGTAACGTGGCCCTGGGGCTCCGTCTTCGCCGTCGGCCGGGTGAAGAGGTGGCGGCTCAGGCGCGGACCTGGCTCGCACGGCTGGGGATCGCGCACCTGGCGCCCCGACAAGCCCGCACGCTCTCCGGCGGCGAGGCCCAGCGCACGAGCCTCGCGCGCGCCTTCGCCATCCGCCCGGACGTCCTCCTGCTCGACGAGCCTTTCGCAGCCCTGGACCCTCCCACGCGCGATGAACTCCTCGGACAGCTTCAGGCGCTGCTCCGGCAGGAAGGGTGCACGACCATCTTCGTGACCCACGACCGGGAGGAGGCGCTGCGGCTCGGCGATCGGATCGCCGTCGTCGTGGGCGGCCGCGCTTGTCAGGTCGGCACTCCGGTGGAAGTGTTCGGGCGACCTGTCTCGGAGGAGGTGGCCCGCTTCGTCGGCATGGAGACGATCCTCCCCGGTCGCATCCTCGCCAACCACGACGGCCTCCTCACGGTGGACGTGGAGGGGACGCGCATCGCGGCCCTGGGGAAGGTCCCCGTGGGAGGCGCCGTCCTCTGCTGCCTGCGTCCCGAGGACATCACGCTGCGCCCGAGCGACGGGCGCGTCCTCGCGGAGAGCGCCCGGAACCGCCTGGAGGGCCGTGTAAAGGCCGCGATCCGACTGGAGGCACAGTACCGAGTCGAGATCACCTGTGGCCCACGTCTCGTGGCCCTGGTGACCACGCAGTCCTACGAGGAACTCGGCCTCGGACCCGAGTGTCCGGTCGTGGTGACGTTCAAGGCCTCTGCCGTCCACCTCATCCCCCGCTGATCCCTCCTCCCACCCGGCCCATGACGAATTCGCGCCTTGTGAAAGCGGGATTGATGGGGCATACTGCCCGCTGAGATTCGAAGCCAACAGGAGGGTGTTTCGGCTGGCCGGGCGAGGGCAGGCCCATCGGATGTCCGGTCGCCCGACGAGAGAGGATGGAAGATGAAGATCAGTGCACGCAACGCCCTGAAGGGCGTGGTGAAGCGGATCGAGCAGGGGGCCGTGAACGCCGAGGTGACCCTGGAACTACCCGGCGGCCACCAGGTCGTGTCGATCATCACGAAGAAGTCGGTCGCGGACCTGGGTCTGTCCGTCGGCAAGCCGGCCTATGCGGTCATCAAGGCCTCCAGCGTAATGCTGGCGGTCGATCACTGACGGGTGAGGTCCGGCGGACATTGCCGGGACGCAGCCGACGTGGGAACGTTAAAAAATGGTGACGGAGCGAGAGGTCTTGCAGGCGTTGTCCAGAGTGCAGGATCCGGAGGTCCACCGGGACTTGGTTTCCCTGGGAATGATCAGGGACATCAGGATCGATGGGTCCAATATCAGCTTTGAGGTCGTGTTGACCACCCCGGCCCGTCCCCTCAAGAGCCAGATCGAGCGGGAATGCCGGGAGGCCCTGGCCAGGCTGCCCGGCATCGGGCAGGTCACCGTCAGGATGGGATCAAACGTCGTCGCGTCGCGTGGCATGACGGGGCCAGGCGGCATCCCCGGCGTCAAGAATGCCATCGCGGTGGCCTCGGGAAAGGGAGGCGTGGGCAAGTCCACGGTGAGCGTGAACCTGGCCGTTGCTCTCGCCGAGACCGGGGCCACGGTGGGCCTCTTGGATGCCGACATCTACGGGCCTAGCATCCCGCTCATGATGGGCATTCACAAGGTTCCCGACATTACGCCCGATCAACACATCATTCCTCCGGAGGCCCATGGGGTGAAGTTGATGTCGCTGGGGTTCCTGCTCCCCGACCCTTCGACGCCGGTCGTCTGGCGCGGGCCCATGCTCGCCAAGGCCCTCACCCAGTTCCTCCGGGACGTCCTCTGGGGCAACCTGGATTACCTGCTCATTGACCTGCCCCCGGGAACGGGAGACGCGCAACTCACGCTCTCACAGTCCCTGGCAATGTCGGGGGTGGTCATCGTCATGACGCCCCAGCATCTGGCCATGACCATCGCCAGCAAGGTCCTGGTGATGTTCCGCCAGATGCATGTCCCGATTCTGGGGATCGTGGAGAACATGAGCACGTTTCTGTGTCCGGGCTGCCACCAGGAAAGCCAGATCTTCAGCCAGGGCGGCGGGCGGAAGGCCAGCGAGCGGCTGGGGGTCCCGCTCCTGGGCGAGATCCCGCTGGACGCGGATCTGTGCGAGGGTGCGGACGATGGGCAACCGATTTTGGTGCGGAATCCCCAATCCCCCATCGCAGAGGTGTTTCGCCACCTCGCAGGACAGCTCGCCGGACGCGTGAGCGTCGAGGCCGTCAACTCGCAGGCCGGATTCGGCCAGCCGCTTCCCATCATCAACATGCGATAGTACATCCTCAGTCAGACAAACCCGCGCCGCATTTCTACTCCCACCGTGCCTGTGGCGTCCTGGAAGTCCTCGGGCAAGACCCCCAACGACCGGGCACCTTGAAGGGGTTGCCATCGCTGACATCGCCGACAAGAGTGCCTTGCGTTCCGGACGCATATTCGGGTAGCATAAGAATGAGCAAAGGCTAGCAGCCGGTCTTCGAACCCGACGCGAACTCCCGGGAGCCTAGCGATTCTCTGACCGTATCCTGCCGTCTGCTCGGTTCGCAATCCGATGGCCAGGGGGCTTCCCCGAAGGGACGTCATGTTCCCCCGTTGAGTGGCTATCGGAGTCGTCACGGGCGAGTATGGTGTCTGCCGCCCGCCGCGATTGTGAAGGCCTATCGAGGCGGGCGTGATGATTCGAGTGGACCAGTTTGTCCCTGAGGGCGAGCGTCGCTCCGGGACCGACCTGGGTCCTGGCGCACGGAGGGTGTCATTTATGCCCAGACTGAAGAAGGGACTCGGGGAAGGGCGGAATCGCGACGGTGCCGCCGAGGCGACCCTCCCTTCAAAGAAGCGCGCCCCGCATCTCCCCGTTCCGCAGGACGCCAGCCAGTATCTCAACCGCGAGTTGAGCCTCCTCGCCTTCTTTCGCCGGGTGCTCGAGGAGGCCCAGGATGAGCGCAATCCGCTCCTCGAGCGGGTCAAGTTTCTCTCCATCGTGGGATCAAACCTTGCCGAATTCTTCATGGTGCGTGTCGCCGGGCTGAAGCAGCAGGTGGAGGCAGGCGTCATCGAGCTGTCCAACGACGGATTGACCCCGTCGGAGCAACTGCTGGCGGTCCGCCAAGGGGCCCTTGAGCTGATGCAGGATGCCCGCCGGTGCCTGCATCAACTTCTGCCCCTCTTGGACGAGGCCGGTCTCCACATCCTCGACTACCACGCCCTGACCGACCAGCAGCGCACCGCCGCCAACGAATACTTCGAGCAGGTGGTTTTCCCCGTCCTTACGCCGCTTGCCTTTGATCCGGGGCGACCGTTTCCTCATATCTCCAATATGAGCCTGAATCTCGCCGTCGTCATCCGCGATCCGTTGGGTCAGGAGCGCTTCGCACGGGTCAAGGTCCCCAACACCCTGCCGCGTCTTCTGCCCATCAATGCGCCCGGCGACGCGGCGGACGGCACGAGTGGGGTGCCGCCCGTGACATTGGTCTGGTTGGAACAAGTGATCGCCGCCAACCTGCACCGCCTCTTTCCCGGCATGGCGGTGATCGAGGCCCAGGCGTTCCGAGTGACCCGGGACGCCGAGATGGCCATCCAGGAGTTGGAGGCCGAAGATCTCCTGGAGACGATCGAGCGGAGCGTGTGGGAGCGGCGCTTCGGCTCGGTGGTGCGCGTCACGATGGACCCCGGCATGCCGGCCAACATCCGGGACCTGCTCACCGAGAACCTGGAGATCGGTCCGAACGACATCTACACGATCGACCCGCCGCTGGGCAGCAGCGATCTGATGGGGCTGCATGCGCTCGACCGGCACACCTTGAAGGATGCGCCCTTCCTGCCTGCCATCCCCCCGGTGTTGGGGGAGGAGAGCGACATCTTCGCCGCCATCCGGCGGCAGGACATCCTATTGCACCACCCCTACGATTCCTTCGCGCCGGTGGTGGAATTCCTGCGCGCGGCGGCCCGCGATCCCAACGTCCTGGCCATCAAGCAGACCCTGTATCG
>JBIOJT010000123.1:0-11577 GCA_044451055.1 Methylomirabilales bacterium (SeqCode) | reverse complement strand
CGAGAGCCGACCGCTGAAAGCCCGAGGAAGGCCGTGTTGGACATCAAGGTCATCGGCATCGGTGGCATCGGGTGCGCCCTCCTGCCGCACCTGGCGCGGTATCTTCAGGCGAGCGGGGAGGGCGCCCGCCTCACCCTCGTGGATGGAGATGCATTCGAAATCCGGAACAGCGACCGGCAGGCCTTTCCCGAACTGGGGAACAAGGCCAAGGTGAAAGCGTCCGAGCTGGCACGGCAGTTTGACGGCCTGTCCTGCCGTGCCATGCCGGAGTTCGTCACGCCGGAGACTGTGAGGAGGATCATTCGTTCCGGCGATGTGGTGTTCCTGGCCGTGGACAACCACCGGACCCGGCGGCTGGTGAGCGATCATTGTCAGGTCCTGCCCGAGGTGACCCTCATCTCTGGAGGGAACGACTACACCGATGGCAATGTCCAGGTGTACATCCGTCTGGCCGGCCGGGATGTCACTTCACCGTTGACCAGCTTCCATCCGGAGATCGCCGACCCCAGAGACCGATCCCCCCACGAGATGTCCTGCGACGAGCTGGCGCAGCAGGCCGCCCCGCAGCTCCTCTTCACGAACCTCGCCGTGGCCTCGGCCATGCTCAACTCCTTTTTCGCCTGGCGCCAGGGGAAGCTCCAGTACGGCGAGGTGTACCTCGACATCCTGGAAGGCAAGGCCAGTCCCGTCGCCCGTCCGCCCGGCCACGAGCCTTCGGATCCCGCCACATAGAAACCGCATCCCGCTCGTCTGCGAGACGCCCAGAGCGTCGACCATGATGGCGCGATCGCCGTCTCGGAAAGGCCTGGTCGATCCCCGAGATTGTAACCTTTCCCGTCCCTCTGCTCTTCGGCCCTTGCGCTCCTCATGCGCCTGGTACATATTCTGCCCACCTATTTGAATCGACGAGGGCTTCTGCCGTCTGGCCCTCGGTCGGCCGCTTCCGGGTGTGAGCGGCATTGACGGGTTGGGGCCCAGCAGCGATCACGAGGTATGCGAGGGCTTCTTCTGGTCGAAAGGGGGTGGAACGGGGCGCAACGGGTCGCAGGCATCCCAGCGAGAGAATCCCCGCACTGCGGCAGGGAGGGGTGGCACAGTGAAAACAAGGAGGACGCACATGAAGAGTCGAGGGAAGACGGTTCGAAACGGTCTATCGCGCCGAGGTTTTCTCAAGACCGTCGGAGTCGTCGGAGGCGCGGCCACGCTGGGAGGAACCCGGTTGTGGGCCCCCGCCATCGTCCACGCCGAAGAGCCGGTCCGGATCGGGCACATCGCTCCCCAGACGGGATTCCTGGCGGCCCTGGGGAAGTACTCGAACACGGGGGCGCAGATCGCGGTGGACGAGATCAACGAGAAAGGCGGGCTCCTCGGCCACAAGGTCGAGCTGATCAATGAAGACGAGGCGAACCCAGGCGTCGCCGCGCAGAAGGCCCGCAAGCTCCTTGAGAAGGACAAGGTCATCGCCATCACCGGCATCGTGAACAGCGCATCGGCGCTGGCCGTGGGCGACGAGGCGCAGCGGGCGAAGATCCTGTTCATCAACGCCGGGGCCAACTCGGACGAGATCCGGGGGGCCCGCTGCCACCGCTACGTCTTCAGCACCGAGGGCAGCAATACCCAGTATGTGAGTGCCATTGCGACCTGGCTCCTGCAGCAGCCGAATCTGAAGCGCTGGTACTTCCTGACGTCGGATTATGCCTTTGGCCACGACTTGCTCAAGGTCACCCAGAAGCTCCTCCAGAAGGCCGGGCGAGAACAGGTCGGGAGCGAATTGATTCCCACCGGGACCGCCGACTTCAGCTCCTACCTCTTGAAAGTCAAGGCGGCGAATCCGGACCTGGTGTTCCAGAACCTCGCCGGCACCGACCAGACAAACTTCCTGAAGCAGTTCAAGGAGTTCGGTCTGGAGATGCAAGTGGCCGGGGGGTTGATTGACACCGGCGTGGTGTGGCCGGTGGGTGTGGAATCCCTGACAGGCCACTTCCCCCTGCTTTGGTGGCACGAATTGAAGTATCCGGGCGTGCCCGAGTTCGTGGCCAAGTTCAAGAAGATCGCAGGAGATCCACCGGAGAACCAGGGCTGGGGGGACTACGCGGCCATCAAGGCGCTCGGCGAGGTGGTGAGGAAGGTCAACAGCACTGACAGCAAGGCGGTTGTGAAGGGCATGGAGGGTTTCCAGTTCGACTGTCTCAAAGGACGGACGCTGTATTTCCGCGAGTGGGATCACCAGCTCATCATGCCCATGTACACAGTCCGGACCAAGCAGAAGAACGAGTTGAAGGACAAGTGGGACATCTTCGAGGTCATCGCCGAGGTTCCGGCGCAGGGCCAGTCCGCGGAATCCATCGCCATCCCGCGGTCGGAGACTCTCTGCAAGATGGAGCCGGCGGACTGAGGCGCATCCGGGGCCGGGCCGGCGGGTGCGGCCCGGCCCCGTTCCCCTATGACCTGCGAAGGCGTGAGGAGCCGAATCCATGACGTGGCCGGCATTGACGGAGTACCTGCTCAACGGCTTCGTGATGGGCACGTTATACGTGCTCATGGCTATCGGCCTGTCTCTGATCTTCGGGATGATCGGCATCATCAACTTCTGCCACGGGATCCTGTTCACGCTGGGTGCCTATGCGGCTGTGGCCCTCAAGGGCTCCCTCGGCTTTGGCCCCTCCCTCGTGGTCTCACCCCTGCTGGTCGGGAGCCTGGGGATGCTCATCGAGGTGGTGTTCTTGCGGCGACTGTACCGCGAGGATCCCGTGGCGGGCCTTCTGCTGACCTTCGGCCTGGCCATGGTGGCGGAGCAACTCGTCCGGATCGTCTGGGGGACCAGCGGCCTCCCCTACAACATCCCCGAGGGGCTGACAGGGGCCTTACCCATGGGAGCCTTCGTCTATCCGAAATACCGCTACTTCATCCTCGTGTGCGCTGTGGCCATCATCGCGGGCTTGTGGTGGGTCCTGGAGAAGACCCCCTACGGCATGATCATCCGCGCGGGGAGCCGGGACGGGGAGATGGTGCGGATCCTTGGAATTAGCCTGCGGCCGATCTTCACTTTCGTATTCGGCCTGGGCACGGCCCTGGCGGCCATCGCCGGGGTCCTCATGGCACCCGTCGCCGGTGTCCAGCCCGCCATGGGGACGGATGTCGGCACGGCGGCCTTCGTCGTGGTGACTATCGGGGGACTGGGGAGCTTCTGGGGCGCAGTGATCGCCGGGATCCTCGTCGGGGAGGTGGTGAGCCTGAGCATTCTGGTCTGGCCGCCCATCGCCCAGGCGTCCATGTACATCCTGATGGCGGTGGTCCTTCTGACCCGCCCCCGCGGTCTTTTGGGTGAGCGATGGGAGAAGTTCGAGTGAGCGCGGCGGCCAGGTCTACGGGTTCTGCAGCGAGGATTCTCCGGCACCCCTTCGTCCCGCTCTTCGCGTTCTTCCTCGTGCTGCCGTTCGTCGTCGTCCGGCTGGGAACGACGTACTCCATCGCCACGGAGATCCTGATCTTCTCCCTGCTGGCCCTGGCGTTCAACATCCTCCTGGGATACGGCGGGCTCCTCTCTTTTGGGCACGGGGCCTTCTTCGGGATCGGGGCCTACGGGGTGGCGCTCACCCAGGCGCACCTCGTCAAGGGCATGGCGATTCCCATCCTGGTGGGCACGGCCGCGGCCGTGCTCGTAGGGGGGGTCATCGGCTTCCTCCTGATGCGGAAGCGCGGGGTCTACTTTGCGCTCCTCACGCTCGCCTTCACCCAGATGTTTTTCTATATCGTCTACCGCGCCACGGCCGTGACGGGCGGCGAGAACGGGATGGGGGGAATCGAGCGTTCGGTCCTCCCCGGCCTCGACCTCACCCGGCCGCTCCAGTACTACTACTTCGTGGCGGTGATCGTGAGCGTGGCTATCGTCCTCATCTGGCGGCTGGTGCACTCGCCCTTCGGCCGGGTGCTCCTGGCCACCAGGGAGAACGAGCGCCGCGCGAACTGCGTCGGCTATGACCCGAAGCGGTACAAAATGATCGCCTTCACCATCTCCTGCGGGTTCGCGGGACTGGCGGGGACGCTGCACGCCCTCCTACTGAACTTCGTCTACCCGGAGACGCTTCACGTGAATTTCTCGGGCGAGATCGTGGCCATGACCCTCGTGGGGGGCATGCGCAACTTCTTCGGCCCGATCGTCGGCGCCGTGTTTTTCATCTTCGCCCGGGACACCCTGAGCAGCTACACGGAAAACTGGATGGTGTTTTTTGGCGTCGTCTTCATGGCCTTCATCCTGTTCTCGCCCAACGGGATCGTGGGGGTCACGCTCAGCCTGTGGGAGCGGCTGCGCCCCCGACGGGCCCCGAAGGACCTCCTGCCCCCAGTGACGACTTCCGTCGAGAGCGCACCGGGAAGAGTGGGCGACGAGGCCGAAACAGGTCGCCCGAGCCGTGCGATCGGGGAGCCGATCCTGACGACGCATGGCCTGGTCAAACGCTTCGGCGCCCTGGTGGCGGTGGATGGGGTGGACCTGACCGTCCGGCAAGGGGAACTTCATTCCATCATCGGCCCGAACGGCGCCGGGAAGACGACGTTTTTCAATACCTTATTTGGCATCCTGGAGGGCGACGGCGGAGAGGCCAGATTCAAAGGCGAACGGATCACCGGGTTGCGTCCCGACCAGATCGTGTCCCGTGGCATCTCCCGCTCGTTCCAAATCATCAGCGTCTTCCAGGAGCTCAGCGTGTTGGAAAACGTGCGCATCGCCGTCCAGGCCAGGAGCCCGCACCGGTTCAACCTGGTGTCCCGGGCCGAGAGGCTGACCGACCTGGTCGCCGAGGCGCAACGCATCATCGACCTGGTCGGGCTGTCCGGTAAGGAGGCGATGACAGCGAGCAGCCTGTCTCACGGCGATCAGCGCCTCCTGGAAATCGGGATTGCGCTGGCCACGACCCCCGAGGTCCTCCTCCTGGATGAACCGCTGGCAGGGCTCTCGCCCCGGGAGCGGACCCGCGTGGCGGACCTCATCCACCGCCTGGCGGACCATGTGACGATCGTCCTGATCGAGCACGACATCGACCGCGTCCTGGCGCTGTCGGATCGCATCACGGTCCTGCACCAGGGAAGGGTCATCGCCGAGGGGACCCCCGCGGAGATCCAGAAGGACCGCCAGGTGCAAGCGGCCTACCTGGGCGACTTGAGGGTGAGCGAGGTTCCGCGGCGGGCTGCGATTGCCGCCGCCTCCCTGCTCTGCGTGGAGCGGATCAATACCTTCTATGGGAAGAGCCACATCCTGCACGATGTCTCGCTGGAGGTGCGCGAAGGGGAGGCGGTCTGTCTCTTGGGCAGGAACGGCGCCGGGAAGACCACCACGCTGAGCAGCGTCATGGGCACGGTCCCTCCCCGGAGCGGCGGGATTCGCTTCCAGGGCAAGGAGATCGCGGGCGCCTCGCCGGAAGAGATCGGGCGCCTCGGGATCGGCCTCGTCCCGCAGGGCCGCCGCATCTTCCCCAACCTCACGGTGACCGAGAACCTGCTCATTGCCCGTCGGAACGGCAAGGGCCGCTGGGACGTGGACTCGGTGTTCGCGCTCTTCCCGCAACTCGCCGGCTTGCGCTCCCGCCGCGGCGAGCACCTGAGCGGAGGCGAGCTGCAGATGCTGGCCATCGCCCGGGCCCTCATGGGCAACCCGCACCTTCTCCTCCTGGACGAACCCTTCGAGGGGTTGGCCCCGGCGATCGTGGAGGGGGTATGGAAGGCCCTGGCGGAGATCCGCGGCAGCATGACCCTGCTCTTGGTGGAGCAGAACGCCGACCTAGCCCTGGCGTTGGGGGATCGCGCCTTCGTCATCAACAACGGCGCGATCGAGCATTCGGGTCCGAGCCGGACGCTGCTCCACGACTTCGACCTGCGAGTGAAGCTCCTGGGCGTGTAGGCGGGGGCATTTCGGACCACCCGCCAACGAGGCAAAAGAGCGTCTGGTCCGGACGTGCCCGGTCCCCACCATCGCGCTTCCCGCCTGGTATCGATTCCTTTCACCCCTCCGAGACCGTTCCCCGTAGAGCTTGAACACGGCGGGCGGGGAAAAGCCAAGTGCGGCGCCTGCCGGCCGGGGTGAACGATCCCGGATCTCCGGCCGGACGACACTCTCACGGACGTCAACCCGTTTTCCTTGACAATCAACGCACCTTGTCCTAGTGTCCTATGACAATAGGATCTAGGATAACCCATGGATCTCACGGTCAATCGACAAAGTCAACTTCCGATCCATGTCCAGCTAAAGGCGCAGCTCAGCCACCTGATCCAGGCCGGGCAGCTTGCACCCGGGACGCAACTGCCCACGGTGCGCCAGCTGGCCGGGTTCCTGCGGATCAACCGGAACACGGCCGCGCGGGTTTTTGCCGACCTGGAACGGGAGGGGTATCTGACGTGCGAAAAGGGCCGGGGAACTTTCGTGGCCCGGCCGCGCGCGAAGGGCGGAGCGGCACCGCGGCGGATGAGCACCCTGGCCCGGCTGGTGGACGAGACGCTGACGCAGGCCCAACGGCTCGGCTTCGGGGGTCCGGAATTCGCCGCGGCGCTCTATACGCACGCCCACGCAGCCCCCGCCCCGGAGCCGCAGAAACTGCGGGCGCTCTTCACGGAATGCAACCGGCCGCAGCTCCGCCAGTTCAGCCAGGAGCTGGAGCAGACCTTACCGCTCGAGGTGGACACGCTCCTCGTGAAGGACTTGGAACGGAAGTACCATCAATCGCCGGCGTTTCTGCAGCGCTACTCGTTGGTGGTCACGACCTTCTGGCACATCCACGAGGTGCAGAAGCTGCTCCGAAAAGCGAATATCGAAGTGGTGGGCCTGATGGCCGAGGCCGGCGTCGAGACCCTGATGTGCCTCACGGCCCTCCCCGAGGGGACCAAGGTCGGAGTGGCATGCCACGAGTGGACGGGGAGCCAGAACGTGAAGCTGTCCATCGAGAACGCGGGTCTCAGTAACATCCAGCTCGTCATGGGCTGCGGGGCCGAGCCGGAGAGCCTGAAGCGGATGCTGAAGGAGACGCGGGTTGTCGTGTGCTCCGGCCTCGTGGACGGCAAGATCCGGGCCCTGGCGCCGAAGGGGACGGAGATCATCGTGGACAATCGGACCCTGGACAAGGGCGGGATGGAAATGCTGCGGCAGCGGCTGGCGCAATTGGCGGCCGGGGTCGAGAATCGGGGGGCGAGACGTGCCCGGCGCTGAGGAAAGGCAAGTCGCCGTCCCGCTGGTCCGGATCTACCTGCTGCTGTTCCTGACCATCGTGCTCTGGGGCGGCTCGCCGGTGGCGGGAAAGCTCGCGGTCCGGGAGCTCCCTCCAGTCACCGTCGGCGTCCTCCGGTACGGCGCGGCATCCCTCGTCCTGTTTGCCCTGTTCGGCGGCCGCCTGCCTGCCTGGAGGGAGATCGACCGCACCGACCGTTGGCTTCTCGTGAGCGTGGGAGTCGTGGGGACATTCCTCAACCATATCTTTTTCTATGTGGGCCTCTTCCTTGCGCCGGCGTCTCACGGGGCGATCCTTTCACCGACCACCAGCCCGATCTGGACCATGCTGCTGGCGGCGCGTTTCGGAGGGGAGAGGATCACGCGGGCGCAGGTCGGCGGGATGATGCTCTGCATGGCCGGAGTCGTCCTCGTTGCCTGGCCTGGCAGCTCGGCTGTCACGATGACGGGCATGGTCCTCCTGGGGGACCTACTCCTGCTGATGAGCGGCTTAGCCTGGGGCAGCTACTCCTTCCTCACCAAGGTCACCATGCGTCGCCTGAGCGCCATGGCCACGCTTGCCTACGGGATGGTGATTGGCTCCGTGCTCCTGGTTCCGGTGGCACTCCTGGAGCGGCCGTGGGGCTCTCTCGCCGGGGCCTCGTTCGAGACTTGGGCCTCTGTCCTGTACGTCACCGTCGCGGCCACACTGCTGGCCTCCTTCTGGTGGAGCCTGGCGATTCAGCGCATGGGCGCAGGGCGGACGGCCGTGTTCGGAAACCTGACGCCGGTGTTTGGAGTGCTGCTGTCCTGGGGGGTGCTGGGAGACCGCCTGACGCCTCTGCAGCTTCTCGGTGGCCTCCTGACCCTGGCTGGGGTGTGGGTTTGCCAGGGACCGGCCGCGATGCGGGCCGCCTGGCGACAGGCCAGGGTTCGTCTCAGGAGTGCGGAGGTACCCGAACCGGAGAGACGGTGAGCGTGAAGAAACAAGTGGAAGTCAGAGGGGAGGGGACGACCGTCGCGGACTACTCGGAGTTTCCGATTCGCGATCAAGACGGGGAGTCGAGGCAGACCCTTGGATCTGCTGCAAGGACGGGGATTCGAAAGGCGTGGAGGCTGGGACTGGGTTCGGATCACCCTCGGCCAGGGACTCGTCGCGCTGGGGAAGCGCCTGCAGCAGGCAGACTCGGTGGGAGGTCCGGGTCTGGCTTGCTCGTCACAGTGCGCGCTCCGGTAAGGGTACTCCCCGCACAATTCACCTCCAAACGCCACGATCGCCAATGTCCGCAGGACGACTCTCGGGGGCAAAGGGCATCCGCCCCGGCCTCCAGTTCCCTCGACTCCATCGCCGCATAGCCGCCGGGGGCAGCACGCCGAACGGTCTCGTGCGTCTGGGGCCGCCTATTGCCGCCCCTCGTCCGCCTCCGGACCCGTCCGTCGCCCCCTCCACTCTCTCTCGTGGCACCCTCGATGCGTACGACCCGCGTGATCAACACCCGGTTGACAAGCAAGACAGTCGATCGCCAGTTTCGACTTGACACCACTCCCCTGGCTGCGGCATCTTGCCCCCGCGCTCACCTGGTGCCCGCCTCAGCGCCGGGCTCGCCAGGTGAGCATTGCCGGGGGCCCCAAGAGCGACATCCTCTCACCCCATCCGCACCGTCGGCCGGCACGGGAGTGAAGGCGATTCAATGGGGCATCGCCAAGCAGGGGCGGCGGAAGGAGTCTCTGCTGAGGCGCCCGGCTGATGCCAACTACCCCGCAGCGAGTTGCGGGGTAGTTCACTCACGGAGAATAGGGGAGAACGGAAATGTCAGCGAATGTGACGCGTCGCGTGCTGGTCACTGACTACGCCTGGCCCAGTCTTGTCACTGAACGGGAGGCGCTGGGGAAGATCGGTGCCGAACTGGTGGTTGCATCCACCGGCCAAGAGGAAGAACTGCAAGGCCTGGCGCCACAGACTGATGCGATCCTGACGAACTGGAAGCTGGTCAGCGCCAAGACCATCGCTCAGGCATCCAAGTGCTCGATCATCTCGCGCTACGGCGTCGGGGTGGACAACATTGACGTCGAGGCGGCGACCGCCCACGGGATCGTCGTGACGAACGTGCCAGACTACTGCATGGACGAGGTATCCACGGAGGCCATGGCGTTGTTGCTCTGCGGCGCACGTCGCATCATGGTCTACGATCGCCAGGTGCGCGCCGGTGGGTGGGACATGCGAGCTGGTTTGCCCTTCCCCCGTCTCTGGGGCTTGACCCTGGGAATCATCGGCTTCGGGCGCATTGGACGAGCTGTGGCCCCCAAGGCGCAGGCGTTCGGTCTCCGGGTCATCGGGTATGACCCGTATATCGACCAACAAGAGATGGTGAAAAAGAACGTCACTCCGACCGACTTCGAAACACTGCTGCGTGAATCGGACTTCGTTACCCTCCACACGCCACTCACGCCGGAGACGAGCAAGATGATCGGGGAGAAGGCCTTGGGGAAGATGAAGCCCACAGCCTGGCTCATCAACACGGCACGCGGTGGAGTGGTGGACACGGAGGCCTTGGCGGCGGCGCTCCAGAACGGGTGCATCGCGGGTGCCAGCCTGGATGTGATGCCGCAGGAACCTCCTGCCGTCAATGACCCATTGCGATCCCTGCCCAACGTCATCCTCACGCCCCACAGCGCTTTTTATTCCGAGGGATCACTCCAGGAGTTGCAGGTGAAGGCGGTGAAGCGCATTGTCGATGTGTTCACGGGCGGAACCCCGGACCACATCATCAACCCTGCCGTCCTGAAGCAGAACAACTGTCGTCTGAAGCGTCGCTAGAGCCGGTCGGTGTGTGTGCAGGCGGTGATGTCGTCGGTCGAGTGCGCTTCTGGAAGGAGAGGGCATCCGGGCTCAGCAGGGGAAAGGAGAAAGGCCATGCCAGGGAGAGACACGGCCAAGCGGCTGAGTCGGCGGGAATTCATCAAGGCTGGCGCCGCAGTGGCAGGGGCCGCTGCGCTGTCGCCAAGACTGGCCGGGGCCCAGGCCCCCCGGCCCAAAGCCGTCCCCCGGAACCGGACGCTGATCCTGACGTGGATCGGCAGCCGCGAGGGTCGGTGGGTCGACTACGAGTTGTGGAACCCCTACTCGCTCGGGTCCAACCACCAGAACGGGCCAGGCATTTTCTACGAACCCCTGGCCTACTATAGCGCCTTCGGCGACAAGGAGTATCTCTGGCTGGCGGAGAGTTACAAGTATAGCCCCGACTTTAAGGAACTGACCATCAAGACCCGCTCCGGCATCCGGTGGAGCGACGGTGCGCCGTTCAGCGCGGAGGATGTGGCCTACACCCTCAACAGTCTCCGAGACCTGGGCCCGAAGGTCCGCTGGGGCGTGGATGTGCAGCAGTTCATGCAGGAGGCCCGGGCCACCGACCCCAACACGGTCGTGATCAAGTTCAAGATCCCCTCCCCCCGTTTCTTCTACTTCATGACGTACAAGTACGACATCGGCGTTTACATTGTCCCCAAGCACATCTTCCAGGACCAGGACTGGACCACGTTCAAACACTTCGACGTGGCCAAGGGCTTGCCGGTCACCACGGGTCCCTGGAAGGTGGTCTTCAGCTCCCCGGAGCAGAAGATCATCGATCGGCGGGACGAGTGGTGGGCGGCCCAGGCGGGCCTGGCGCCCATGCCCAAGGTGGAGCGGAACATCTGGCTCCCGAATGCCGGGGAGCAGCAATCGGCGCAGGGGCTGATCACCAACCAAATCGACTATGGATTTTCCATGCAGCCCGCCACCTTCCCCACGATGATCCGAGGGAATCCCAAGCTTACCACTCACTCCGGTCAGAAGCCCCCCTACGGCTATATGGACTGGTGGCCGCTGTCCTTGTACGTCAACAACGAGCGACCGCCGTTCAACGACAAAGACGTCCGCTGGGCGCTGAGTTCTTTCGTTGACCGGCAGCAGATCGTCGAGGTGGGATTCGTCGGGGCCTCCATCGTGTCGGCGCTCCCGCTGCCTGAGTATCCGGCGCTGCGTCCCTACATCGACTCGGTGAAGGACCTGCTCCAGAAGTACAACACGCTGGAGTTCAATCCCAAGAAGGGGGAGGAGCTTCTCGCCCGGAAGGGTTGGAAGAAGGACAGCACCGGATTCTGGGTGGACGCCCAGGGCAACCGCATCAAGCTCGACATCATTGGATTTGGCAGCACCGGTCCCACCATTGGGCCCGTGATCGCGGAGCAGTTGAGGCGTAATGGGGTGGACGCCTCCATGTCCCTGCCTCCGGACTTCGACGACCGGTTCCAAAAGGGGCAGTACAACGGGGCCATCTACGGCCACGGCGGAAGCGTGAACGACCCGTACCACACCCTCCGGCTCTACCAGGGCGCCAGCGAGG
>JBIOJT010000122.1:0-11586 GCA_044451055.1 Methylomirabilales bacterium (SeqCode) | reverse complement strand
GCGTACAGCATGGGGGCCTCGAAGGAGATAGACCCCTTGTACATCGTGGCGGTCCAGTTGAACACCTTGATCGCAGAGGGGATGGCCACGAGGAAGCTCAGCAGCGAGAAGACCATGCCCGCATAGACGGACTGGCCGCTCACGAACATGTGGTGGCCCCAGACCAGGAAGCCGAGGACCGCGATGGCGAGGCTGGAGGCGGCCACGAACTCGTAGCCGAAAATCCGCTTGCGGGAGAAGCAGGCGATCAGCTCGCTCACCACGCCCATGGAGGGCAGGATCATGATGTAGACGGCCGGGTGGGAATAGAACCAGAAGAGGTCTTGGAACAGGATCGGGTCGCCGCCGAGGGCCGGATCGAAGATCCCGAGGTGCAATCCCCGCTCCAGCGCGACCAGGAGGAGCGTGATGGCGATCACCGGCGTCCCCAGAATCATGATGAGGCTGGTGGCGTAGTGGGCCCAAACGAAGAGCGGCAGGCGGGACCACTTCATGCCGGGCGCACGCAGCTTGTGGATCGTGACAATGAAGTTCAGCCCCGTCAGGATGGACGAGAAGCCCGTGATGAAGATCCCCAGGGCCGTGGTGATGACGTTCGTGTTGGCGTACACGGTGCTGTAGGGAGCATAGAAGGTCCAGCCGGTATCCACACCGCCGAGGGTCGCCGCCACGAGGGTGAACATGCCACCGAGTATATACACATACCAGCTCAGGAGGTTCAGGCGGGGGAAGGCGACGTCCTTGGCCCCGATCATCATGGGGATGAGGAAGTTGCCGAGCACGGCCGGAATAGAGGGGATCAGGAAGAAGAAGATCATGGTGATGCCGTGCATGGTGAAGAGCTTGTTGTAGGTCTCGGCCTGGACGAGGTCGCCGTAAGGGGTCATCAGGTTCAACCGAATGAGCCCGGCATACACCGACCCGATCAGGAAGAAGAGCGTCGCGGCGAGCAAGTAAAGGATCGCGATCCGCTTGTGATCCGTCGTGAGGAGCCACGACTTCACACTGGAATCGACGTTGAGGTAGTTGACGGGCGAATCCGAAGCAGTGGTACTCATTACTGTGCCTTCGCCTTCTGCTCTGTCGCCAGAGACTTGATATAGGCGATGAGCTGGAGCAGTTGGTCCTCGCTGAGCAATCCCTTGAAGGGGGGCATGATCGGCGGATAGCCAGCCACGACCTTGCTGCCTGGGGTCAGGATGTGCTCCCGGAGATAGGCCTCATCGGCGATCACGGTCTGCTTCGTCGTCAGGGTCACCGGCTTGCCAAACACGCCCACCAGAGAGGGCGCAGGGCCCTTCCCGTCTGGGAGGTGGCAGCCGGCGCAGCCCTTCTGCTGGAACAGCGCCTCCCCGGCCGCCGCCAGCGAGACGCTCGGGCCGCCTCCCTTTAGCCAGCCCTGATATGCCTCCGGGGTCATGACCACGATCCTGCCGATCATGTTGGCGTGGTTGGTCCCGCAGTACTGGGTGCAGAAGAGGTGGTACTCCCCGGGCTTGGTCGCCTGGAACCATACGGTGCTGTAGCGGCCCGGCACCACATCCTTCTTGACACGGAATGCGGGAACGAAAAAGCTGTGGATCGTGTCTTCCGAGGTCATGGTCAGCTTCACCGGTCGATCCACCGGGACGTGCAGCTCGTTGATCTCCCGCATCCCGCTGGGCTGCTGAATCTTCCACATCCATTGCTTCGCAACGACGAACACCTCCATGGCGTCGGCCGGAGGGCGGTTCATGACGAAGTAGAGCCAGGCCCCCCAGGCAAACATGACCAGGGCAAGGCCGAGGGGGATGACGGTCCAGATGATCTCCAGGGACAGGTTGCCGAGAATGGGTCGAGGCCGCTCTTTCTCCGACCGCCGGCGGTATTTGATGGCGAAGACGATGACAATCAGGAAGATCAAGCCGGCGAAGATCACGCTGACCCCGATGAGAAACAGCAGGAGACTGTCCACCTGGCCGGCGATCGTGGAGGCCTGTTCTGGGAATAACGGGAAACCGAGCGACATGGCCTTAGCGCGCTTCCCTGGTCTTGAGGTTGGCGAGCCGCTCCCGGCGGAGCATGACGACGATGAAGGTGCCGAGCGCGAGGACGGTTGCCAGACCGGCCAGTCGGACCACGTTCATGACGATGAGCCCGTACCGTCCCGTCAGGGGGTCGTAATGGTAGCAGTAGAGCAGGACTTGGTCGATCGGTGTGCCGATCTTGTTGGCGGCGGCCTCGATGAGGCCCAGGCGGAGGTCCCGGGGCGAGAAGTCGAACCCGTAGAAGTAGCGGGCGACCTTCCCCTGCGGGGTGAGCATCAGGATCCCGGCGGCATGGGCGAACTGGTCCGTCTTATCGTCGTAGATGTATCGGAAGCCTACCGCCTTCGTGAGCTGCCGGATCGCCGCCTCCTCGCCGGTGAGGAAGTGCCAGCCGTCGGCCGCGCCGGGGCGGCGATAGCGCCGCACATACTCCGCCTTCTTGGCGGCGGCCTGAGCGGGTGTCTCCCGAGGATCGAAGCTCACCGTCAGCACGGCAAACTGCTTCCCGATGTCGAAGGACACGGGGGTGAGGCTCCGGACCAGACCATCCAGAATCATCGGGCAGAGCGTTGTGCAGTTGTAGTACACGAGGCTCAGGATGACCGGCTTGCCGCCGAAGTAGTCGCCGAGTCGCACCGCCTGCCCGCCCTCATCGCGAAAGACGAGGTCCAGGGGCACCTGCTCGTTCAGCCGCTGGTCGAAGCCCACGTCCTTGAAGATGGCGGGCAGCGTCGTATGCGCACGCGCCGGGACTGGGCCAAGCCCAACCAGTATTGCCCAGAGCAGTAAGGGCAGACGTGCCGTGCGCAGCCGGGCCAAGGAGAGCCGTGTCCTCATCTGCCTTTCGCCTTTGCAGGCTCGCTCTTGCCGGCTGCCGCCGGCAACCCACGCTCGGCCAAAAGCTGCATGGCTTGGCCGATGGGGATCCGAACGATGCCGGCCCCCCGGTCCACCCAGGCATAGGTGGAGAGGATCGAGTCCTCCTCCGCCCGCAGCCGCGCCCGATCGTTGGGTGCGTTTACCTGCAGGACAGGCCCCGCCGGAGGCTCCACCCGGGCCAGGGGAGAGGGCGGCACATCCTCCTGGGCTCGGCTCGCGGCGAAGAAACCGAACATCCAGGCGGCCACGATCAGGCACCCCGCGACCACCACCACCAGGGCCAGGCCGAAGATCGCGATGGTCCGAGGCTCCAGGTCGCTCCGCTCGTGACCGACGCCGGCGTCGCCGGCGGTCCCGTGCGCGACAGAGTGCTCCCTCTCGCTCATGACACCGGCCCATGGGCATGCTCGGGCACCCCGACGAATCGTGGGTCGTGGAGCGGCAGCAGCGACCTCCCCCGGAGCTGCCCGAGGAAGGCCCACAGCCAGACTCCCCCAATGCCGATGGGCGCGAGGAGGTCCATCCAGTGGATGGAAATCTGCCCGGGGTGGAAGGCCGGCATCACGATGAAGAACAGGTCCACCAGGCGCATGAGGAGCAGGCCGACCGCCACACCGACCAGGATCTCGGCCCGTCGTTTCGTGACGCGCGACAGGAGCAGAAGGAACGGGACGGCGAAGTGGAAGGTGATCAGGAACATGGCGATCCACAGCCAACCGCCCGCCATTCGACTGACATACCACGGAATCTCGTCCGGGAGATTCCCGGACCAGATGATCAGATACTGCGAGAAGGCCATGTAAGCCCAGAGCATAACGAAGGTCAGGATCAGGTTTCCCAGGTCGTGGAAATGCTGCGGGGACATCACGGCGCGAAGCGGCCCCTTCTTGGCCAGCCACGACGACACCAGGACCATGCAACACAGCGCGGCCAGGCCCTGGCCGACCATGAACACCGCCCCGAAGATGGTCGAGTGCCACTGGGGACCCAGCGTCATCACCCAATCGAAGGCAGCGAAGGTCACGGTCACGCCATAGAGGATCAGCCCCGGCCCGCTGAGGCGCCGCAGGCGGCGCGTGAGGTCCGGCGCGGCCGTTCGATCCTGCTCCAGGGACCACTTGCTCAGGAGGAACGCAAGACCGATCCACACGATGAAGTACACAACCAGCCGAACGGAGAAGAAGGGTGTGTTGAGATACGGCTGCCGGTGTCGCAGGATCGCCTGCGCCGCGACCGCCTCCGGCCTGGCCCAGAGGTACAGATCGCGCAGGCCGAAGAGGAGCGGCACAAACAGCAGCGCCATGAGGGGAAGCGTCCGGCTCCCCGACTCCAGCAGGCGCTGGATCACGAACCCCCATCTGCCGCTGACCAGGTGGTGGAGCATGAGGATCGCAAGGCATCCCAGGGCGATGCCGATCCAGAACAAATATGCCGTGAGATAGGCGTGGAAGAAGTCGGGCGGGCTGGCGAAGGCCCCCGCCGCGCACAGGAGGAGCGCCACGATGCCCACTGTGAGCGATCGCCTCCGGAGATGATCCACCGAGGGCAGCCGGGGCTCGGGCTGGTTCATGGCTTCTTGCCCTCGAGCTGCTGGCGGGCTTCGGGCGGGACGTCCGCCAGCGTTGCTTTCTGGCTCAACTGCAGGGCGCGGATATACGTGGCGATGGCCCACCGATCGGCCGGGGCGACCTGCGCCGCGTAGTCCGGCATGGCTCCGAAGCCGTTGGTGATCACGTCGAAGAAATGGCCGATAGGCGCCTGGCGCAGCCGGTCAATGTGATACGAGGGCGGAGGGCGATAGCCTCGCCGCACGACCATGCCCTCACCGCTGCCGGTGCGATCATGACAGGGCGAGCAAAAGATGTTGAACCGCTCTTGCCCGCGCGCCAGAAGCTCCCTGGTCAGGGGAACGGGCAGGGAGGTGAGCAGCGCTCCCCCGGACTTCCCGGTGTAAAACCGCTCGTCGGCATTGAGGTATCCCCGGGCCACCGTCCCCGGGACGAGGGGACGCGCCGATCGATCGTCGCCGAAGAACGTGCTCTGGGCCAACGGCTTGTACCTGGGCTGGTCCGCCATCTTTTGCTGACAGGCCGCGGCGAACAGCAAGCAGCAAGCAGCAAGCAGCAAGGCAGCCGGCACCCCCGCCTGCTGCTTTCTGCCAGCTGTCAGCTGCCAGCTGCCAACTCCCTGCTGGACTCGGTCAGTGAGCAACTTCGGACACCTCGCGCGGCTTCAGGCTTTCCAGGAACCGCCTGGTCCCCTCGCGATCGAAACGGGGATCGGCGGCTTCGATGCACAGGAAAAACTGTTCCCGGCTGGCCAGGGCGAACCGCGGCACATTGAAGACCGGGTGATAGGGCATGGGCAACCGGTTCAGGGCGATCATCCCGACGACCGCCGTGAGAGCCGCAAAGAGAATGGTGACCTCGAAGGTGATCGGGATGTAGGAGGGCCAGCTGTTCAGCGGGCGGCCCCCGACGTTGATGGGGTAATCGAAGACCGTCACGTAATACTGGGAGGCGAATCCCACAAAGGCCCCCACCAAGCCCGCGATCAGGACCAGGAGGGGAAGCCGGGTGTGCTGGCCCCCGATAGCCTCCGCCAGTCCCTCCACCGGGAAGGGACTGTACGCATCCATGCGCCGATAGCCTTCAGCGTGGGCGCGCTTCGCCGCGGCCAGCAAGTCGTCGGGGCCGTCAAATTCCGCCATCAGGCCGTAGATGGAAGGCTGGGTGCTCATGGATCAGTCTCCGGAAGCCAGGGATGGCGCCCGCCCGCCCGCGAGGGGTTGCTTCCTCGCCGGCGGGGGAACCAGCGTCCGCATCTCGAACATGGAGATCATGGGCAAGCCCCGGATGAAGAGGAACATCAGGGACAGGAACAGCCCGATGGTTCCCAGGTACAGCCCCCAGTCCCAGATCGTCGGGTAGTACATCCCCCACGATGAGGGAAGAAAGTCGCGGTGGAGGCTCGTTACCACGATGACGAATCGCTCCAGCCACATCCCCACGTTGATGAAGAGGGCGATCACGAACAGCGCCGGGACGTTGCGCTTGACCTTATCCGACCACAGGGCCTGCGGCACCAGGATGTTGCAGAGGATGAGGGCCCAGTAGATGGGGGCGTAGGGGCCCGTCATCCGGTTCCACGTGGCATAGCCCTCGTACACGTTGCCGCTGAACCACGCCATGAACGTTTCCATCCCGTAGCCGTAGGCAACGATCAGACCGGTGGCCAGCATGACGTTCGCCATGTTGCGCAGGTGGCGCGCGGTGACGAAGTCCTCCAGGCCGTAGATCTTGCGGATGGGGATGATCAGTGTGAGGACCATGGCGAATCCGGAGTAGATGGCCCCGGCCACGAAGTAGGGCGGGAAGATCGTCGTGTGCCATCCGGGGACGATGCCCACGGCGAAGTCGAAGCTCACGACGCTGTGCACCGACACCACCAGGGGCGTCGCCAGGCCCGCCAGGAGGAGGTAGGCCGTCTCGTACCGGTGCCAGTGCCGGGCGGAGCCCCGCCATCCCAGGGCCAGGACCCCGTAGATGATCTGCAGCAGGCGATGCTTGGCCCGATCCCGGAAGGTCGCCAGGTCGGGGACCAGACCCACGTACCAGAAGAGCAGCGACACCGTGGCGTAGGTGGAGACGGCGAACACGTCCCAGACCAGCGGGCTCCTGGGCTGCGGCCACAGCCGCATGGTGTTGGGGATGGGCAGCATCCAGTAGGCGAACCACGGCCGCCCGACGTGGAGCAACGGGAAGATTCCGGCGCAGGAGACCGCGAACAGCGTCATGGCCTCGGCGAACCGATTGATGGAGGTCCGCCACTGCTGGCGCAGGAGGAGGAGGATGGCCGAGATCAGCGTGCCGGCGTGGCCGATCCCGATCCACCAGACGAAGTTGATGATGGCAAATCCCCAGCCGACGGGAATGTTGATCCCCCAGACCCCGACGCCCCGGTACAAGAGGTAGGCCGCCGACACCAGGAAAAGCTGGAGGAGGAGGAAGCCGACGGCGAACCCGACGAACCAACCTCGCGGCGTCCGGGTGGTCAGGACGGTGTCCCCGATCCTGTCGGTGATCGAACCGTAGGTGTATCCCTGGTCGATGATGGGGGTCGCCCGGACGCCCATTGCTTTCTCGTGGCCGTCGGCCGCCATCACGCTATCCCTCTTCGATCTCGGGGTTCGGGTTGCGCACTCTTGCCAGATAGCTCGTGCGAGGACGGGTGTTCAAGTCCCCCAGCAGGCTGTAATTCCTGGGCTCCGCCTTGAGCTTGGCCACGCGGCTTCCCGGGTCGTTGATGTTTCCGAAGACGATCGCCTGGGTGGGGCAGGCCTGCTGGCAGGCGGTGAGGATCTCTCCATCCCGCACCGGGCGATCGGCCTTTTCGGCCTCGATCTTGGCGGCGTTGATCCGCTGGACGCAGTAGGTGCACTTCTCCATGACGCCGCGGCTTCGCACCGTGACGTTCGGGTTCCGCATCAGCTTCAGGCTGGGGGTGTCGAAGTCCTGGAACGCCAGGAAATTGAAACGCCGGACCTTGTAGGGGCAGTTGTTGGAGCAATACCGGGTGCCGATGCACCGGTTGTAGACCATGTCGTTCAGGCCCTCGCTGCTATGCAGCGTGGCACCAACGGGGCAGACGGGCTCGCAGGGGGCATTCTCGCAATGCTGGCACATCACGGGCTGGTGGTGCACCGTCGGATTGTCCAGCCCCCCCTGGTAATACCGATCGATCCGGATCCAGTGCATCTCGCGACCGCGGGCCACCTGGTCTTTGCCTACGATGGGGCTGTTGTTTTCCGACTGGCAGGCCATGACACAGGCGTTGCACCCGGTGCACGCGTTCAGGTCGATGGCCATGCCCCAGGCGTAGCCCTCGTACGTGAAGCCAGGATACAGGCTGAGCCCCGGTGGCGGTTCCTCGCCCATCTCGCGGGCGAACTCGGGATGTCTCGCGTATTCTTCAAGGGTGCCTGCGCGGACCGGATTGCGCCCTTCCATGCCGTTGTGACTTTGGGTGCCGACCAGCGAGTATCGTGCGCCGGTCTTGCGAATCCCGAGGCCCGGTGCAAACCAAGGGGCGGCGGCCGTCCGGATCGCGTAGGGATTGAATCCGATCCCCGTTCCCACACTGCCTGCACGCGTCCGCCCGTATCCCAGGTGCACGGTGACAGAATCCGGGGCGTGCCCCGGCAGAATCCAGACGGGGGCCTGGACGGTCCGCCCGGCGTGCTGAAGCTCCACCACATCACCGGCGGATAGACCGAGACGCTCTGCGGTGGCAGGGCTCACCAGGGCCGCGTTGTCCCAGGTGAGCTTGCTCATCGGCTTGGGCAGTTCCTGCAGCCAGCCGTTGTTGGCGAACCGCCCGTCCCAGATGGTCGCATCCGGGCGGAACACGATCTCCAAATTCCCGGTACCCGCTTCCCCTTGTCCCCCGGTCTCCCTGTCCCCGATACCCTTCTTCAGGGCGACCGACTTGGCTGGAAGCGCCGTTCCCGCGACCACCCCGTCGTGCAGCGCGGTTCGCCAGAACAGCTCGAAGTCCTTCGTCTGGCTCTTGCCCCGCCAGTACTCGCGGAGGATGTCGTACCCCGATTTGTCGGAGGCTCCCATGAGCGCTGCCACGAGTTCATGAGCGGACTTCCCGCCGTAGAGCGGGGCGATCAGCGGCTGGAGGATCGTCACGGTCCCATTGAAGGCGCGGGCATCGCTCCAGGACTCCAGGTAGTGCGCCTCGGGGATGTGCCAATGACACAACTGCGAGGTCTCGTCCTCGTACAGGCCCAAGTGGACGCGCAGCCCCACTTTCGAGAGCCGGTCGGCGAACTTGAGATCCGCCGGCGCCGTGAAGACCGGATTGCCGCCCAGGATGACCAGGACGTTCACCTTGCCGGCATCCATCTCCTGGACCAGGTCGCGAAGTGAAGCCATCTGATCGACCGGATTGGCCTCGACAGGATCGGTATACACTACGCTCCTGCCGACGTTGCCCAGGGCCTGGTTCATGGCGTGTGCCAGCGCGTGGACGGCGGGAGGCTGCGCCTCGCCGACGACCACCAGGCTCGACCCTCGGTGCTGCTGGAGATCCCGAACCAGGGCGGCGATCCACTTGGTGTGGGCGGCCGGCGCGGCGGCGCCTTCCACCGGAAGGCCCAGCCCCTGGGCCACGGCGCGGGCGAAGGCCTCGATCTCGCCGGCCCGCACGGGCAGCCGGTGATCCGCCATGGCCCCGGTGTTCGTGGGCGTGCCCTCGACGGCGTACAGGCGGTTCATCCGGACGTCCTTGCCCTGGGGCCGCCGCCGCTCGGCGAAGTCGTGGGCGTGGCGGAGGCAGCCTGGCCCCATCGTCAAAAAGTCGGAGTCCAGCGCCAGGATCACGTCGGCCTTGTCGAGACGATACTGGGTCTCGACGAACTCCCCGAAGGCCAGGCGAGCGCTCAGCCGGACGTTGTCCCGCCCCGCCGGCTCGTACTGATGCCACTTGGCCTGTGGAAACTGGGTGAGGAGCGCTTGCATCTGGGAGGCCAGCGTGGGCGAGGTCACGGTCTCGGTCAGGACCCGGAGCCCGGCGCCCTGCCGGGCACGCTGCGCGTCCAGGGCGAGGCTCACCTCGGCGAGGAAGGCGGACCAGCTCCCGATCTGTCCCGCCCTCATGATTACCTGTGAGCGGTCTGGATCGTATAGCGTCAGCACCGAGGCCTGCGCGAAGGCATCCGCGGCGCCGAGGCTGGCAGGATGCTGGGGGTTCCCCTCGATCTTGGTCGGGCGGCCCATGTGACTCTCGGCCAAGAGGCCAGCCGCGTAGCCGCCCAGCGGCATGGCCGTGGCGAAGAATAGGGGCTTGCCTGGAACGATCTCTTCTGGTGCCTTGACGTACGGGACGATCTTCTCATTCGTGGGTGCGGGGCTGGCCGAGCAGGCGCTGAAGCCGGCCAGGGCAAGGGAAGCCCCCATGAGCTTCAGGAAGCCTCGCCGGCCCACAGGGTCCATCCACTCCGAGGCGTTCTGCGGGAACTCACGGTGCAGGAATTCCTGGAATGCCTCGGTCTCGGCCAGCTCCTCCAGGCTTCGCCAGTACTCCTGGCCCCGGGCGTGAGCCAGACGTTCCCGGATCGCCGCCAGGTCCATCGGGTGGGCCGCCTTCGGATTTGTCTCAGGGCTGTGATCGTCCGCCATCGTCAGCGTCTCAGCTCGTCACCGGTGACACGTGGAGCAACTGGTCAGGACCGCAGGACCCTGGATCTTGTATTCCTTCATGAGTTTTCGCCCCAGCGTGAGCTGGTTCTCCGACGGCTGCCAGTCCATGCTGAAGACGAACTCGCGGGGCCGCAGGAAACGTTCGGGCGCCCGGTGACACTCCAGGCACCAGTCCATGTAGAGCGTGTTCTCGCGCCACGTCAGCGGCATCAGGTCCACCCGGCCGTGACACGTCACGCAGCCGACGCCTTTGTTGATATGGATGCTGTGGTTGAAATAGACGAAGCCGGGCAGGTTGTGGACCCGCGTCCACTGGAGCGATTTGCCGGAGCGAGAGCTCTCCCGCACGGGTTCGAGCATAGGGCTGTCCAACCAGATCTGCGTGTGGCAGTTCATGCAGGTCTTGGTGGAAGGAATTCCGGCGAAGGCCGATTCCTCGACGGAGGTGTGGCAGTACCGGCAGTCGATCCCGTCATCGGCCACGTGGTGCTTGTGGCTGAAGGGCACCGGTTGGATGCGGGGGGTACCCACCTGCGTGACATACGAGGACCAGGCGAAGGTGTACAGGGACGCGCCGATGGCGGCCAGAAGCAGCCCGCCACCGACGATGCTCGCCCGGGCAAGCGTGTTGGTCGAGGGTCGGAAGATCTGAGCCATGCTGGTGGTGCTCAGTCTGTCCCGTGAATCGAGAATGTGGCAGCCCGGCGGACCTAGAAAACAAAAACCCCATGGAGGATGCGGGTGCCTCACCGGGGGATCTTCACCCCTGTCTGCTCCGGCGGAGGCCGCCCGGAGGAGCAAGGAGGAAGTAAGCTCACAGCCGCCCCATCTCGGGGGCACATTTGTTTACGGTGACAACGCAAATGTGTCAAGTCCTGTTTTCCTTGGCAGGCTCATCACAGCCTTGCAGCAGTGGCGCGTCAGCTGGATGAACCCGGAGATCCGCCGAGGTCCGTGCGTCCATCGTAGAGCCTGCGGAGAGAAGCAGCATGGACACAGACCACGGTGCAAACTTCAAGATGACCCCCTAGCCTGGATGTTCTACACCGAAATTGGGAAATTAGGACTTGACCGGGGGGGATTACTATGGCAGTTCTTCTTGGCCGGAATCGTAGGCACTCAAGAACAGAGCCTCGAGAGGATCGAAAACGATGATCCGGAAAGCTCGCCATGAAGATTGCGAGCATTTTCTCGAGGCGACCGTCAAACCTTTCCATACAGATGCCTGGGCCACAGGGCGAACCCGTGTTTCACTCAGGACGGAGGAAGCCCCCTCTCGAGATCTCTGTGATAAGGACTCCGCCGCGAAGCAGTTCGACACACTGATCCGACACACTCACTGGTTCTATGGGCTCTCAAAACGGGTCCCCCAAACTCCCATGACCGCCATGCAGGACAAGCTCACCAAAGAAGAGCAGTAGCAAGTGGTCGCCTATCACTGCACCTTCAGCCACGAGTGGAAGGCTGAAGAG
>JBIOJT010000121.1:0-11590 GCA_044451055.1 Methylomirabilales bacterium (SeqCode) | reverse complement strand
GAAACGCTCCCACGGGAAGCCAGTTTCTTCCGTCATTGCCCCGGCCGTCCGCGGCTGGGTTGACGCTACCGAGAAGGGCGGCCCGCCGCCCCTCCTCGGACTCTCCCCCGGACTGTGCGGTCCGGGAGGGACTGTCGCCTATTTTACGCACCGCACAGTAGGACCGTTCAGTGCACTGCGGACTTGCGGTATTCCTCAACCCCTCTTGACCGGAAGGATTGTTCCGACAATGCATCGGTATCTCATCTTCGCCGCTGCTGGCTTGAGCCTCTTCATGTATTCCATTGACAGTACCGCGGTGGCGGTCGCCTTCCCCAACTTCATCAGTGACTTCGGCACGAATGTCCTCTGGGCCGCCTGGACGATGTCCATCTTCATGGTGGCGGTGACGAGCGTGATGCCGTTGACAGGTAACCTGAGCGATAGCTTTGGGCGCAAGCGGGTCTATCTGGTTTCGCTCTTGCTGTTTACGGCCAGCTCCCTGGCCTGCGGCCTGGCACCCAACATCTACAGTTTAGTGGCCTTTCGGTTCCTGCAAGGCGTCGGAGGCGCCAGCTTCCTCCCCACGGCAGCCGGCATCGTGAGCGATCAGTTTCCCGAGAGCCGGGAGCGGGCCATTGGCCTCTTCTCCAGCATCTTTTCCATCGGCGGGATCGTGGGGCCCAACTTAGGGGGCTGGATTGTGAGTCGGTATTCCTGGCGGTATATCTTCTACATCAACTTACCCATCGGCCTTGGGCTGATCGTGCTGATTCTGATCCTACTGGAAGACCCAGAGACTCTTTCGCAGCCCCATATCGATCTGGTGGGGGCAGCGTATTTCTTTGGCGCCATCCTCTTCATGATGCTGGGCTTGAATCACCTCACCGAGAACTTGTCGCGCTCCTCTCTTCTGCTCGCCGGTATCTGTGTGGTCGTCAGCGTGACGTTCGTCTCCCTCTTTGTGCGGCACGAGAAGCAGGAGTCCAACCCCATTCTGGATCTGGCGTTGTTGAAATCCACGCCGTTTCTGGCCGCCAACCTCTATAACATGATGATCGGCGCGGGCATCTTCGGCGTCGTGTCCTTCATCCCGCTCTACGCCACCTCGGTGCATAAGCTGTCCACCCTGGCCAGCGGGGTGATCCTCACGCCGCGCTCGCTCGGCGTCATCTGCACCTCCACGGTCACCAGCTTTCTCCTCAAGCGGTGGGGGTACCGCTGGCCCATGGTGTGGGGGTTGAGCATCATGGCCCTTTTCACCATCCTGCTTGGGGACCACGGCTTTCGGGTCTCGAGAATGCTCGGAATCCATCTGGGCGTGGCCGAATCGCTCGCCGTCCTGATCATGGGGACAGGCCTCGGGCTCGGCATTGCGCTCCCCGCGTCCAATAACGCCTGTATCGAACTGATGCCCGCAAAGGTGGCGACGATTACCGGGCTGCGCGGCATGTTTCGGTACGTGGGCGGCGCGCTTGGCATTTCCTTGACAACCATTATCCTCCATTCCAGCGCGACCCCGGCCACTGGCTTCAGAACCACCTTCATCGGTTTTGGACTGTTGCTCCTCTTTACGCTTCCGCTGGTCTTTCTGATGCCCACCGGAAAGCAAGGCGGGGGATATGGTTCCCTTGGAGTGAAGCAGCCTGCTGCTGCCCGCACCTCCGGCGTGCTCCCGGCGGGAGGCCCAGGGCCGGAGGGCCGCCCATAAACGACCGCACGGTGATGATGGCTCTGCTACCTGGAGGCGGTCCTGCCCTCCACTCCGGCCTTTGGCGCATCCACGGGGAACGTTCCGGTCAAACGGCTACCCCCTCTTCTGCCACAAAGGCCTCGAGCACCGGCGACTCAGACTCGAGCACCTCGCGCCCGCATGTTTGAGTGTGAAAGCGAATGGCGGTTCTTGCATCGGCGAGGGTCTTCCCCGCGAATGAAGCGGCGCGAGCGAACGTATGGCCAACATTTCGCGCCGCTGAGTAATCCCTCTCGCCAAGAACAACCCATACGGCCGCTAGACTGTGCTCCCCCTCACCACCCCATCGCATACCCGTCGCGGCGCGGGTCGGCGCCACCCGCGAGGGTGCCCGTCGCCGGATCCACGAAGACCCCCTGCCCGCCTCCGACCACCCACGACCACTCCGGCAGGTCGCGGATCGCGTGGCCACGTGCCGTAAGCGCGGCACGGACCTCGGCCGGGATCCGGGCCTCGGCGTCCACGGCGCGATCGCGGTACACGCGGACGCGCGGCGCCTCGATGGCCGTCTGGATGTCCATCCCGTACTCCAGGACGTTCAGGAGCATCTGCGTCGTGGTCTGCGGGATGCCATAGCTCCCGGGCGTCCCGATGGCCACAAGCACGCGGCCGTTGCGGAACACCTGCGTGGGGGCCATCCGGGTCTCAACCTTTCGATGGGGCGCCAGCACGTTCGGGCTCCGAGGATCCCGGTCGTTCCACATGAGGAGATTATTGAGGAGGATCCCCGTGTCGCCGGCGAGAAAGCCGGAGCCGAAGGGACTGCCGAGCGTCTGGGTGATCGAAGCCGCATTGCCCTCGGCATCCACCACACTGAAGTGCGTCGTGTGCTCCCGCCCATAGCCGTACGGATCGCCGGGAGTGACCTCGCCCGGCAGGCCCTCGGCAAAGAACCGTTCCCCGCCGCTGATCGCCGCTCGCTCTCGGTCGATGCGGGCCCGCCGGGCCGCGGCGTACCCCTTGCTCACCAGGCCGGCCGCCGGAGAATCGGGGAGCGCCTGGTAGGCAACACGGTCTGCCATCGCCAGCTTGACGGCCTCGATGATCAGGTGGAGCGCTTCAGCGCTGTTGTGGCCGAGGGCCTCAAGGTCGAAGTCCTCCAGGATATTCAGCGTCTCCAGCACTTGCGTTCCGGCGGCCGGCGGAGGGACGCTCACCACCTCGTCGCCGCGGAAGGTCGTCACCACGGGATCGATCCATTCCACGCGGAACGCAGCGAGATCCTCCGGCGTGAGCCATCCACCTGCCTCTTGGACCGCGTCGCACACGCGCCGGCCAATGTCTCCCCGATACAACGCATCTGGCCCCTCTGCCACCAACCGGCGCAACGTCGTGGCGAGCGCCTTGTGGGTGAGCAGCGCCCCGGGACGAGGCACCTCTCCATCGGGGCAGAACACTGATGCTGATGCGGCCGGCGTCAGGCGCGCGCGGTGCTCGGCGAAGAAGGCGGCCCCGCGGTGCGTAAGCGGGAATCCCTCCTCCGCGTGGCGAATCGCCGGGGCGAAGACGACGTCGGGCTTGAGGCGCCCATAGGCCCGCAGGGCCTCCCACCAGCCGGCGAAGTTTCCCGGGACCAGGCAGGACGTGGGTCCCTTCTGCAGATCCGCCTCGGTGCACGCCTCCGGGCGGGCCGCGTACGGGGTCCGGCCCATGAAGTCGAGCACCTTTCGTTCGCGCGAGCGGCCCACGAAGAGCAAGAGCATGCCGTCCCCGCCGATGCCGGACATGAACGGCTCGACGACGTTCAGTGTGGCGGCGGCCGCAACGGCCGCGTCCACCGCATTGCCCCCACGCCAAAACATCTCCAACCCGGCGGCGCTGGCCAGCGGGTGCGCCGTGGCCACCATCCCGCGTGTTCCCATCACTGCCGGACGGTGCGATCGGTGTTCGCTCATCATTCATCTCCCTGGCCCTTCCGGGCCCCTGCTATCGCCACTCGCGCCTCCAGACACTTTTCGCGCGCTACGAACCGAGGCCGGAAACTGGATGGACTTCGGCGCAAGATTACCACGGACACGAGGTTTCGAGGAGGGGTCAGACTGCGGGATACTTGCTGAGGATGACCTTATACTTCCAGATGGATGCCATCATCCCTCCGAATTACTGTGCGGTGCCTAAGAAAGGCGACAGTGGACCTGGGACCGCACAGTCCGGGGGAGAGTCCGAGGAGGGGCGGCGGCCCGCGCACGAAGAACCATCTCGCCCGGCCCAGGCATCGGGACAGGCCAGTCCTCGATCTTGATCTGCTTCGGTGCTTCGAGGACGGCGACCCGCGCGACGTGGGTAAGCTCACGGTGGGAGAGCGTATCACGCCGTCACGATGCGAAGTGATGCCTTTTCTCGGGTCGGTACGGAACGGGAGTAATGAACAAGGATATGAAGTAGCCCCAGCAGGTGGAGAGAGAAGGGGCGCGGCGACACAAGAGCCACCGAGTCTTCCTCCAGCATTTCCTGTTCTTCCTGCGGGCCCATTGCGACTCCATCTGCCAGAGGCGCTCCCGCGCGTCGCGTCTTCTTCCAGCTCTCCAAAAAAGCCGGACGAGGGAGACCTGGCGGAACCGCTTGCGGCGGAACGTCCGGCGAGCCCCTTCGAGGAGCCTCAGCGCATCGGCTTTGAGATCTTTACCCAGATAGAGATTCGCAAGGTTCAGGGACAAGGCCAGGTCCCGGCGATCGAGCGTGAGGGCCAGCCGGAGCATCGCGATTGCTTTTTCGACGAAGCCCTCCTTCTCGTGCCATGCGATGACCCGCTTGAGCGACGCCTTCGCCTGGATCTTGCGGCCCGCCCTGATGTAGAGCGGGGCAATCTTTGTGTGAACCTCGAGGTCCGTGGGATCTACCGCCAGGACCTTTTCGTACTCTCGGATAGCCTTCTTGACCCTGCCCCGCGAGCGGAACTTCTCTGCTCTGCGGAAACTCTCGCTCCGGTCATAGTAATCTGGCTGACCGAAGAGCTTCATCGCATGAAATCCCACCCGATCCGAGGCTGCATGTGGCGAGGTTGTCTACCAGCAGGCGCCGACGGGCGCAATGCAAGGGCTGAGGCTTATCCGAATGTGCGTTTGGGACGAGGACGGCACAGGCAGCTGGCAGCCCGCCGGACCCCTGGCAGAGGTGCCAAGCCGAGCGGAGCATGGCTACTCGACCGGGGGGTGTCAAGCCAAAAGCCGTTGCGGGCTAGCAGCGTTACGAGGATGGGTAGGAGTGGCGTGACTCGGTCCCGTGGTTCGGCCATGACCACGTTGTTGCCCGATGTCTCAGGGAGTTACAAGTCAGGAAATCTTTCAGGCAGGCCCCGGCCGAGAAAAGAAAGCGCGAAGTCGTCGCCCTACAGGCCGAACGCTCGCCGCACGGCGCGCACCCCCTCGGTGACCGCTCGCCCGGCTTGTTCCACCGATGGGGAAGCGCCCGCCCGCAGGCGCACCTTGACCTCCACGGTCTGCCTCGAGAACACCTGAATCTGGCGGACCTCGGCGGCAAAGTGGGGGTGGCTCACACGCACCCGATAGGTGCCTTCCTTCAAGCTCTGGCGCGCTCGACCCATGGAGTTCGGCGTCAACGTCGCGACCAGGGCGTTTTGGGGCGTCAGGATCTCGATCGTCGCGTCTGGCACGCCCTTCTCTGACTTGGCCTCTTGCACCACCGCCACGACCTCTCCCATGCCCGGCGCCGGTCGGAAGAACTGCGTGAAAGAAAAGAGCGCCCCGGTGACCGAGACGATCCCGGCCACCAGGCCGACGACCGCCTGAACCCGGGAGAGCGACACATTCAGCGCGGCCCACGTCTTCGCGAGCCAAAGCCGGCCGTTCCGAGAGGCTTCGCTCACCCCGTTTCCCGCCTGCTCCGGCTGGGCCTCCTGGGTTGCGACTCCGGCGTCCCGGGTTGAAGGCTGGGACATGTCAGGGGATTCCTCAGCCACTCGAGTGACTCCTCATGATTGGTTGACACCTCGTTTCGCCATCGGAAGCTGGCAGTGGCGGCATCACGGTGATACGAGCTTGCTTGTGGGCTGCCAGGCCTCGCGCCGGGGATCGCCCGTCGCGCTCTGGGGGTGTTCGGTCCCTGGCAAGTCGCGCGCTGCGGAAAGGCAGCATGCCTACCGCAATGGAGGTTGTCAAGCCGATTCCTGCGATGTGGAGGGATGCCGTGACGGGCAGGAGGCAAATCGGTACCGGACATCTGAGGCTGGATGCCTGGATCGGTGCGGGCAGAATTCAGATTCCTTCGGGGAGATGGGATAGGAAGGTTACACCGCCAGATACTTGCTGAGAATGGCCTCGTTCGCCCAGATTGATTCCATGGTTCCCTCGAACTGGATGAGGCCCTTCTCCAGGATGTAGCCCCGGTCCGCCACCTTCCGGCAGAACTTCACGTTCTGGTCGGCCAGCAGGATGGTCACCCCGGCGTCGCGGATCTGCCGCAGCGCCTCTCCCAGGTGCTTGACCACCAGCGGGGCCAGCCCCTCGATGGGCTCGTCGAGGAGCAGCAGCTCGGGGTCCTGCATCAGGGCCCGCCCGATGGCCAGCATCTTCTGCTCCCCACCGCTCAGATGATTTCCCTGCTGACTCAACAGGCGCTCCAGGACGGGGAACAACTCACACACGCGCTCGACCGTCCATCGGTCGGAACGCCGACACACCCGATGGGCCAGTTCCAGGTTCTCCTGCGCCGTGAGGTCCGGGAAGATGCGCCGGTCGTCGGGCACGAAGCCGAGACCGAGCCGGGCAATCTGAAACGGAGGCCGTCCCTGGATCGCCGCGTCCTTGAAGACAACGCTTCCGGATCGCGGCGGGGTCAGACCCATGATGCTACGGAGAGTCGTGGTCTTGCCGGCACCGTTTCTCCCCAGGAGGCACACGACCTCCCCCTGCCCCACGTGAAGCGAGACCCCGTGGATCACGACGCTCTGCCCGTACCCGGCCACCAGGTCCTGCACCCGCAACACCACGCCTACACCTCGGTCCCCAGGTAGATCTCCCGCACCTCGCGGTTCTCGCGGATGGAGCCCGGCGCGCCGTCGGCCAGGATCTGGCCGTGATTCATCACGACGATCCGCTGGGCGAGGGCGAAGACCACATCCATGTCGTGCTCGACCACCACGAAGGTCGTCCGCCGCTGACCGGCCAGCTTGCGCATGAGCCCCAGGACCGCCTGCCGCTCGACCGGGTTCATCCCGGCACAGGGCTCGTCCAGGAAACACAACTCCGGATGCGTCGCCACGGCGATTCCCATCTCCAGCAGCCGCTGATCCCCGTGGGAGAGCACACCGGCCTTGACATCCCGCTGCTCCCAGAGACCGATTTCTCGCAGGAGCTCGTCCGCCTCTTCGTTGGCCTCGGTCGCCCCGCCCAGCCGCGCCATGGCGCGGGCGTTCAACCCGCGCCGGGAGAGGGTTGGCAGCAGGAGATTCTGGTGGACCGTCAGATTCGGGAAGATGGTCATGATCTGGAACGACCGGGCCAACCCCAGCCGCACCCGTCCGTACGGGGGCATGCGGGTGATGTCGCGTCCCTTGAAATGGATCGTCCCCGCATCGGGGAGCAGCAGCCCCGTCAGAAGGTTGATGAGCGTGGTCTTGCCGGCGCCGTTGGGACCGATGATGGCGGTGAGGGTACCTTCCGCCAGCCCCAGGCTCACGCCGGCCACCGCTGCCAGGCGTCCGAAGTCCTTCCGGAGATCCCCCGCCTCCAGTAAGGCGGCCATCACACCCGCTCCCGGCCGCGCAGGAGGCGGAGCCATCGGTCCGCCACCAAGCTCGCCACGCCGCCGCGGAACCCCATCACCAGCACCACCACGATGACGCCCAGCCAGATGAGCCAATACTCGGTGAATCGCACGATCACGTCCTTGATGATGAAGAGCAAGAAGGCCCCCACGATGGGTCCAGCGAACGCCTGAATCCCTCCGAGCAAGGTTGCCAGAACCGGATCCGCGGACGTGGTCCAGTGGGCAATGGGCGGGGTAACCGTACTCTCCAGGGGAGGCAAGAGCGCGCCGGCCAGGCCCGCGTACAGGCCGGCGATCACAAAGGCGATGAGGCGGTACCGGCGGACGGGCACCCCCGTGAAGGCCATGCGCGTCTCGCTGTCCCGGATGCCCTGGAATGTCAGGCCCAGGGGGGAATGCACCAGCCGGTATGCGAGGCCGGTCGCCAACAGGAAGACCACCAGGACGAAGTAGTAATACCGTTCCATGCCCGCCATGCTGAGGTGGACGAGGCCCGGGATCGTGAGCGGCGCTCGGGGGACCCCCACCAGGCCATCGTCGCCTCCAGTGAACTCCCGCCACTTCAGGGCAATGGAAAAGATCATCATCCCGAACGCCAGCGTCAGCATGGAGAAGTAGATCCGGGTGTGCCGGATGCAGAGTACCCCCAGGACGAGCGCCGCCGCCCCGGCGAGCAGGGTGCCCCCGATCACGCCGAGCAGGAGCGAGGGCGTGAGCAGGAGGAGCTTGGCACAGCCATACGCCCCCACCGCGTAGAAGCCTGCCTGACCGAAGGACAACAGGCCCGAATAGCCGAAGAGGATGTTGAAGCCCAGTGCGAAGAGGGACAGGATCATGACCTGAATGGCCACGTACTGGGCGTACTGGCCTCCGACCAGGGGGAGAAGGAACAGGGCCAGGACGAGCACCCCCAGTGCAACGCGTGCAGGCCGAAGAGCCCTGCTACCTTCTTTTGGAGACACGGTCGCGGTCACCATGACTCACCTGGCGAAGAGACCTTGCGGCCGGATCAGCAGGACAGCCGCCATGACCATGTAGATCAGGGCCAGCTCGAACACCGGAAAGAGGAGCGTCCCGTAGGCGCTGAGGATGCCGACGATCAGCGAACCCACGAAGGCTCCCTTCAGATTCCCCAGGCCGCCGATGACGGTGATGACGAAGGCCTGGATGATCATGGCCGCGCCCAGACCCGGGGAGGTCACTCGCACCGGC
Organism: Methylomirabilales bacterium (SeqCode); assembly: GCA_044451055.1. Taxonomy (GTDB): domain Bacteria; phylum Methylomirabilota; class Methylomirabilia; order Methylomirabilales; family 2-02-FULL-66-22; genus 2-02-FULL-66-22. The sequence continues at coordinate 2,919 of JBIOJT010000121.1, read as the reverse complement.
GTGCCCAGCGCACCCCCCAGGGCCGCCAGCATCGCCCCCACCATGAAAACGCCGCTGAACACCCTGGGGACGTTCACCCCGATGGCATTCGCCATCTCCCGATCCGAGGCAGTGGCCCGCACGGTCTTGCCCCACCAGGTCCTTTCAAAGGTCAGCCAGAGCACGAGCGCCACGGCGACACCCGCCGCGATGATGAAGAGGTTGTACACGGGAAACGGTCGGCCGAAGACGGGCCACGCCCCCTCCAGGAATCCGGGGATCGGCGGGATCCGGAACACCCCTCCCCAGATCATCTTCACGACGTCGTCCAGGATGAGGACGAAGCCGAAGGTCAGGAGGAGCTGATACGCCTCGTCCACGCCGTAGAGGTGCCGGAGGAAGAACCGCTCCATCACGAAGCCCACGATGGCGGTGCACATCAGGCTGAGGACGATCGCCAGCCCGAAGTTCCAGCCCAGGAGGCCGTAGAAGGTGAAGGCGAAGTAGGCCCCCAGCATGAAGAGGCTGCCGTGGGCGAAGTTGATCACGCCCAGGACGCCGAAGATGATGGTGAGTCCCGCCGAGACGAGCCACAGGTACATGGCAAGGCTCAGCCCGATTAGACCCTGGAACGCGAGAGTCTCCATGGTGGAATGTGAACCCCGAATGCGGCCCGGCGGGGCCGACGAGACAGAAACGGTGAGCCGGGGGATCGCCCCTTGGCGAGGTCCCCCGGCTCGATCAGGAAGCGTGGACTACTTTTCCGCGGAGATGGGTGTAAAGGGCGGCCAGCGGTAGTAATCCTTCGCCGCCACCACTTGCAGGTCGCCTAGCACGGGAATCGGATACTTCGGATCCATCATCACGCGGCCGGCCGGGACGTTGTACACGAACTGGTGATCCTCCGCCCGGAAGACGCGGAGGCCCGCCGGCGTGTTGATCTGCATCCCTTTAAGGGCGCTAACCATCTTGTCCGAGTCGAGGCTGCGGGCCTTCTCGATCGCCGCCTTCGCGATCATCACCGCGGAATAGGTGGTCTCAGCCGAGTAGTTCGGGTAGCGGCTCCACCGCTTCAGATAGCGTTCCACGAAGGCCTTGTTCTCTGGGGAGTCGGGCCAGTTGTGGATGTAGCGCGCGGTGGCCCACAGCTTCCCTTTGAACTTGTTGTCCTGCACTTCCCTGGTGATCCCCTCCAGAACGTCCACGGAGCCGCCCATAGCCTGCCACCAGAGCTGGATATTGTCGAACACGCCTTGGATCTGGGCCTGCCGCAGGAGCATGACGCCCTCGCCAGCCCACGGGGTGGAGAAGATGGCGTCGGGCTTGGCGGCCATGACCGCGGAGACGTGGGCTGCAAAGTCTAAGCTCAAGATGGGGGCCCAGGACGACGCCACGAACTCCACGTCCGGTCGGAACTTTTTCAGTGTATCTTTGAACATGTTCCAGGCCACAATCCCGTATTCGTAGTCCGCGCCGATGTTGGCCCACCGCTTGATGGTGGGAAAGTCCTTGAAGATCAGCGCGGCCAGGATCGAATCCTGATACACCGGCTCGCTCACCCGCACGATCTCCTGGATCCCCTTCCCCGCCACCAAGTCCTCGGTCAGCCGCTGGGTGGCCGCGTGGGTGAAGAAGTAGGGGCGCTTCAGCTCCGGAAGGACGGGCCCGATGGCCATGGAGGAGCCGCTGGAATCCACGCCCACCAGGAAGTGGGCGCCCCACTCCGTGACGAGATAGCGGGCGTTTTTCACTGCCGTGGCCGGCCTCATCTCCTCGTCCATGAACTTCAGCTCGACCTTGCAACCCAGGATCCCGCCCTTGGCGTTGATCTCCTCCACCGCCATGGTGGCGCCCATGTTGATCTGCCGCCCGTAGTCCGCGTAGGCGCCGGAGGCCGCGCCCTGCGCGCCCACCTTGACCGAGGAAACGCCCAACTGGCAGGCCGCCTCGGCCGGGCTGGACGTAAAGGACGGCAGCAACCCTCCTAGCAGGAAAACACCTAGGACCCAAGCATACCTTTTCATGACTCTCCCCCCTCCGTATGCAAACCCCGCGCGGCTTCGCGCCGACCCTATGCCCGCGCAGACGCGCGGCCCTCGTCTACTCTTTACAGGCGTAACTCACCGGGGTCAAGGACCGAATGGCGGACCGGGGCGTCACGCCGTGTCCCAGGCCAGCCGCCATCCCCGGAAGGCCAGTGCAAACCAGGACAGCCCGTAGAGCAGCAGCGCCAGCACGGTCAGGCTCCGGATGCCCATCGCCATGGAGCTGTATTCCAGGCCGCGCAAGCGTGCTGGAAAGCATCGGGCCGCTCCACCGACAAAAAGCCCCGGCGACTATGATCGCCGGGGCCATGAGCACGGGACGAACACGAGGGTCAGTCACCCATTGCGGCCATGAGGTTCGAGAGCAGCAGCCGCTCCACCGGCTTTCCGCCCACGATGTGCTGATCCACGATCTCTTCGATGTCTTTCGCCTGAACCTGGCCGTACCAGACGCCCTCGGGGTACACCACCACCGACGCCCCAAAGTTGCATGGCCCAAGGCAGGTCGTCCCGTTCACGGCCACCTTCTCCCACAGTTGACGCTTCTCCACTTCTTCCTGGAACTTCTGGAACACCTCCCTCGATCCCTTGGAGGCGCAGTCCCCTTTGGGATGGCCCGGCGGGCGCTGGTTGATGCACACGAAGATATGATGGCTGTAGTTGAACACGGGAAGATTCCTTTCAGAGAGCGCCTCGTCCCCAGCCACGAAGGCAGGACCACGAGCAAACCGGTGGGGGGACGATGATCAAGCGGGTCCGACTCCTGACATGGTCTCGGGTTGGGTCCGGGCCGGCCGCCAGGTCGTTCTCGTCCTCTGGATTCTCTCCGGGCTAGTGGGCTCTCGGCTGCGCGGCCCTGGGATTCGGGACGGCCGCGGCCGTCTCGTGCCGACGG
>JBIOJT010000120.1:0-11661 GCA_044451055.1 Methylomirabilales bacterium (SeqCode) | reverse complement strand
GAGGAGGGGCGGCGGCCCGCCCCTCTCGGACGGGTACCCGCGCCGCAGGCGTGGGTGCGCGGGGAGGGCCGAGCACTTGCGGCGTGCCTTGTGCAAGTGCGAGGGCCTTCCCCGCGAACGAAGCAGCGCGGCCGAATCTGTCGCCAAAATTCCGCGCTGCTGAGTACGTGCGAGGAACATCATCCGGACGCGTCATGGGAGGGTGGCCTGGATCGAATCGCCCACGCGAATCTTCTTTCGATCCGTGAAGCCGGCCGGTACCTCGAGAACCAAGTCAGCCGTGGCCGTGTAGACCCGTTCGGGTCCCACCAAGGTGAGAGGTCGCGCATGCTTTTCGATCGCCACGATCCTGCCGGTGTGGATCCAGATGATGTCCAGGGGAAACAGCATGTCCTTCATCCAGATGCTTACGGGGTGCGGGTGGTCGTAGACGAAGAGCATGCCGTGACCAGGCTTGAGGGCGGGCCGGCCGCTCAGCCCCCGGACCTGCTCCTCGAGGGTACGGGCCAACTCGACCGTCAGCGTCACGCGGCCTGCGATCACCAGCGTGCCCGTGGCAAGGGGCGGGTTGACCTCAACCGCCAGGGCCTGTACGGCCCAGACCACGGGGAGCAGGAGGCCCAGCCAGATGCGTCCGCGATTCGCCATCATTCCTCGGGCAATTCGGCCAGCCGGACGACAACGGATACAGACTTCCCATCCCGCAGGACGTCCACGCGGACGTCCTCACCCGCCTTCTTGTTCTCGTCCAGGAACCCCGTGAGGTCATCCACGGTCGCGATCTTCTGGCCGTCCAGGGCCTGGATGATGTCGCCGCCAATGGCAAAGATGTCGTTGCGGACGCGAACCCGCCGCTGCGCGCCCCGCAAGCCGGCCCGGTCCGCCGGACTGCCGAGAGTCACTCGGGCGATGATCACTCCTTCCGTGGCGGGCAGGTTCAGCGTGCGGGCCAGGTCGGGCGTGATGTCCATGCCGCTGATGCCCAGCCATGGATGACTGGCGCGGCCTCGGGCGATGAGCTGAGGCAAGAGCTTCTTCGCGGTATTCACCGGAATCGCAAAGCCGATCCCCACCGATCCTCCGCTGGGGGTGAAGATCGCCGCGTTGATCCCGATGACCTCCCCGCGGGAATTCAGAAGGGGTCCGCCCGAGTTACCGGGATTGATGGCTGCGTCTGTCTGGATCACGTTGCGGATCTGCCGGCCCGTGTCCGACTGCAGGCTTCGACCCAGGGCACTGACCACACCCCGGGTGACCGTGCGGTCCAACCCGAAGGGGTTCCCGATGGCAATGGCCATTTGGCCAACCTGGAGCTGAGCCGAGTCTCCCAGCCGGAGCGGCGTGAGCTTCTCCTGCGGAACAGTGATCCGCATGACGGCGAGATCGTTGTTCGGGTCTCGGCCGATAAGCTTGGCGGGTACCTTGCGCTTGTCGGCCAGCGTGACCTCCAGGCTATTGGCATTCTCCACCACGTGGTTGTTGGTGAGGATATACCCGCCGTGATCCACAATGAAACCCGAGCCGGTCCCCCGCTCTGGAACGACCCGGAAGAAGAAGTCCTGGCTCAGCACCGTGCTGGTGATGTGCACGACGCCCGGGCTGGCGGCGCGATACACCCCGATGACGATCTCCTCCTCCGGGGTGAGGCCGCTCGCAGTCCGGGCCGGAACCTCCGCCGGGAAAGCGGGGCCAGCGAGGAGAAGGGACAGCAGGAGCAGCCCTCCGACACGCATGGGCAGCCAAGCCAGGGACACCTGACGCACGATGGACATTCCACGTTCCTCGAAGGGGGCATCCCGACGCCCAATCTTGAAGGAGAAACCAGTCCTTGTCAATGACGGCGGAACGCCTCTGAAAATGCGATAACACCGTGAGGCGAGAGGCTGGGAAGCGCGGTGTGGCTGACCGGGACGATCGAACCTCCCACATCGCTCGGGCACGTACCTGTCACGCGACAGGTCGGGCAGGACTCTCCTGCAGGGCAGCCGTTGCGGGCGAGGACGCGGGTGAAGGCGTCGTCGTAACGTCCTTGGGGGCGACCTGGACCCCTGATTCTACCAGGGCCGGGAAGCCACCACGCACGACGGAGACGCGGCTGTAACCCGCCCGCATCAGCTGCAGCGCCACCCGGGCGCTGGTCGCTTCGTCGGGTCAGTCACAGTAGGCCACCACTTCGCCGTCAGGCCCCACGCGCACCTGTAGGGCCGCAGGATTCGGCTGATCGACATCGTAGCGGACCGCCCCCGCCGCCTGGACCGGGCTCCCTTCGAAATTTATCCCATGCCGTGCGTCCACGAGCGCGACCGCCGATCCCGCCTCGAGCCGCCGCCGGATCTCGTCCGGCGCGATGCGCTGGACACGCCCGTGCATGCGCCTCAGCCGACTGTTCACGACGCGACGGACCCCTAGAACCAGGAGGGCTGCCCCCAGGCAGACACCCAGGGCAATGCCGAGCGTCAGGCTCCGCCCGCCGAATCCCGGCATCCGCTCCGCGCGCATCCCCGCCTCGGACCGTAGCCGCGCCAGGTCCGGGAACCCGGGCATGATTCGCTCCGCCTGGTCAAGATTTCGAATAGCCTCCCCGTAGTTCCCATGGAAGTAGCTGTCGACGGCGCGTTCCCACGTCTGCGTGAAAGGGCTGTCGCTAGTCGGCATGAGGGAGATCGCGCGGGCGAACTCGTGAACCGTCTCAACCGGGATGAGAAAGTTGAAACCCTGAACAGCCTGGTCGCCCTCCGGGGTGAGGGAGATGAACGTGGCTACACCGACGACCTCGCCGCGCTGATTGAACGCCGGCCCCCCGCTGTTCCCCCATGTGATGGCGGCATCCGTCTGGATGACACGCCGGTCGGTGATGTCGAGCTTGAATCCCGACACGCGCCCGACCGTTACCGACGCTTCCAGAGCCGATTTTCGGCTCAGGAAATCGTTGTTCAGCACGACCCCAGGGTATCCAATGACGAAGATTTGCTCTCCCAGATTCAGCCCGCTGCTGCTCCCCGCCAGGTGAACCGTTGGGAGGTTGTTCGCCTCGATTTTCAGGATGGCAATATCCTTTCCGGATTGCTCCACCTCTCCCTTGCCGCCGCCCGAAACAACCTGCCCCGCCGGGGGCGCGTTGGGATTGAGGGCTGGACTGTACGTCTTCACCTCGGCCGCGTAGATCTTCCCCGTGGACAGGTGCACCTGAAGCTTCTTGATCAGGTGAACCCGGTCCCGGTTCGCGGGGTCGGCGGCGATGGCTCTCAGGCGCTCTTTCCGCGCCCCCTCGGGCAGCATGGCCAGCGCCGTGCCGCACGCCTGTTCGACCGCCGCCTTCACGAAATCGGCGACGAGTTCTGGCTCCTTCATCTCGTAGAAATGCTCGACGACGTGACCATTCGTTGCGATGTAACCGTCTGGGTGAATGGTAAAGCCGCTGCCAGTCTCGTAAAACGAATCGGGTTTGACCGTCTGGGCCCTTCCGGTCCCACAGCCGACGGTCACCTCCGCGTCGACCTCGCTACTGATCAGGACGACAGCGGGCTTCGCGCGGAGAATCTGGGCCTCCAACTCGACGTCGTTTCGGCCGGCGGGAACTGCCGGCTCAGCGAGAGCGAGAACCAGGCAACAGGAGAGGACAGGCGCAAGGACTCGCACTGCCCCAAGGCTCGAAAGGGGATTGGTGAACCGTTCCTGAGTTCTCATGGCCAAGAAAATATCCAATGAGGGGAGAAAAGGCAAGCCCACCTCAACGGGCAGGAGCAACGGCCTTGGCTTTGGTCCTCCGCCTCGTCTTGCCCGGCCTCCGGCGCACGGGCTTCCAATGAGAATAGATGCCACGTATCCTGGCCGAGATTCAGTCGGTCCGGCCATCGCTGTCGCCAATCGATCCTCCCATTTGCCTTGACGGACGGCGCCAATTGGAATACCCCTGAAGGCGATGACAAGTGCATTCGGAATGGGAGATCAGGAGAAGTCGCGAGCCCGGCCGCTCCCCTGGTACGGATGGGTAGCCCTCTTCACCCTCGTCGCGGGCGAACTCGGCCTGTTCCTCGACGTCTTCGTGGTCCAGGTCCTCTTCTACTGCATCGCGTGGTGGTCGTACATCGTGCTGGCGGACGCCTGGACCTGGAAGCGTCGGGGACATTCCCTCCTGCGCGACCGGCCGTGGGAGCTTCTCGTCCTCGCCTTCTGGTCGGTCGCCATTTGGAACCTGTTCGAAGCGTTCAACTTCCGGCTCCAGAACTGGTTCTACGTCAACGTGCCCACACAGTTTCTCTTGGGCGCCGTTTTCACCTTTTTCGCCTACGCCACGGTCGTCCCGGGCCTCTTTGAGACCTATGATCTCTTGCGTGCCTACGGGATCGCCGAGGGAGTGCGCATGCGGCCCTGGCGGATCCGACCGGCAGGCCTTGCCTTGTCGGTCGCGGTGGGATTGGCGATGGTGATCAGCCTCCTTCTCTGGCCCCGGTACGCCTTCCCATGGGTCTGGGGGTTCGTCGTCTTCCTCGGGGATCCCATCTGCTACCGCGCCGGCCGGACCCGGACGGAATCCCTGCTTGGCCAGTTCGAGCGAGGAGACCCTCGCCCCTTCATCCGGCTGCTCTTGTCCGGCCTCATTTGCGGCGGCCTGTGGGAGTTCTGGAACTTCTGGGCCTACACGAAGTGGGTCTACACCGTTCCGTTCTTCGAGGACCTCAAGTGGTTCGAAATGCCTCCGCTAGGTTTCCTCGGTTTTCCCCCCTTTGCGCTCGAATGTTATGTCCTCATCAACCTACTCAATCGGTTTCGCCGGGGGCCGGGATGGGAGGAACCCCGGCAGGCCGGCCCTGGCGCTCCCATCAGGCTGGCCGCGGCAGCGGTTGTCCTCGCCTGCCTCTTCGATGTCGCGGTCTATGTGGGAATTGACCGTCTCACGGTTCAGAGCTACAGCCCAACCCTAACGGAGATGGATGAGGTGCCCGGGAGCCTCGTGGATCGCCTGGCGCGCGCCAGGATAGTCTCACCGCACAGCCTGCTCCAACGGACAGCCACGCAGGACCGGCTCGCGGCGCTTTCCCGGCGAACCGGTGTCTCCGAGAATGAGTTGCGGGGCCTTCGCGTGGCAGCCCGGTTGGTTGACCTGAAGGGGATCGGCGCCGCTCATTACAACGAGTTGAGGCGCCTCGGGATCACGCGGGTCGAGGAACTGGCACGGCAAGAACCGGAGATCCTGACCGCCCGGTGGCGAAATGTCGCCGCCGAGAAGCCTCCCACCCTGGCCCAGGTCAAAGTCTGGGTTCGAGCCGCCCGGCAGTGATCGAGGGCGTTCGGGGGTTCGGCAGTTCGAGTGCTCGGCTGGTCCGGAACGTCGGACTCCGAACAGTCGAACCATCGAACGGTCGAACGCTGTTACAGGGAGCGGCGATCAGAGAGTTCCTGAATGGCGAGCCTACCGCGTCACCTCCAGCCGGATGCGTCCGATGAGCTGGCCGTGCGCGGTGACGACATCCACCGTCCACGCTCCTGCCGGGTCTTGCCCGACGTCCGTCTTGCGGGAATAGGTTCGGAACCCACCCTGCCGCCCTCCTCTGATCGGCGACAACGGGACCTCGTCCAGGACCGTCCCGTCCTTCCGCCAAAGATGGTAGATCGGCTCCCGGAGCCCGGCCGGCGCCGCCACTGCGCTGAAGGCCGCCACCCCATCCCAGGTCCGTAGCTCGTCGGCGGAGAGACTCCAGATCGGCTGGACGGGCTCCAGCCGGATCACCGATCTGGCGAACGTGGCCCTTGTCAGGTGCAAAGGCACAGGCGGAATCCATCCGCGGAGAGGCCAGAGGAGGAGGGCGAAGGCCACCCCCCACAAACCCGCCCGGACGAGGGCACCGATCCACGACGCATCAGGCCCTCGGCGGAAGATCGGGGCCAGGGCCAGCATGCTGAGGATCCCACTGAGGATGAGGGACAATGTGCTCCGCACCCCTAGCAGCGGGAAGGCGACATTTAGCGAGGCGAAGAGGCCGAACCCGAACAGGAGGATCTCCATCCAGCGAAAACGGAGAATAACCGCCCGGTACCAGGGGTCGATGGTGGTCACGAGAGCCGCGCCCGTCAGCGCGACCAGGAACCACACGTTCGCGGACACGAGTGTCGTGCTGGCATAGTAGATGGGCAGGAGGAACAAGAGCAGGCCATGAAAGAGCGTCTGCACGGTGTAGTCCACAACCAACGCAATCAGCCGGCGGCCCCGCGCGGCCAGTGATTGGCGGACCTCGGCGAACGCCACCCCGGCCAGCCAGAGGAGCAGGAGATATCCGACGAACCAGGGAAAATACTCGATCCCCCGCCGGAATACGAGGAGGGTCAGAACACCAAGCGCCAGGGAACCGCTCGAGATTCCCCACTGCTCCATCCAGTGGAGCCACGTGTGTTGCGCCGCGAGTTCAACCCACCTGTGGCGAACGGTATCCAGCCAGGTTGTGGTCAGCATGGTGATTCGGCTACAACCTTCCTGATCTCTTCCTCAGATCCCACCCCGCCTTGGAATGACAGCTTGTCCCGACCCCAGGCCGCCCAACACAACAGGAGGCGAACAATCCTTTCGACCGGGCCCGGGCTTTTTGCCACCCGCGATTTTTCTCAGTTTTGCCCCTTGACTGCGCCGGGCGTCCGGCGTATGTTATCGGTAGCCGCAGGGATCAGCATGGAGCAGTTGACTCGCCATCGCGCGCGAGGCTCCTCTGCGACTCGCCCAGGGGATTCAGACCCCAGGCGTCGGAACCGACTTCGAAGGTGAGGTCGCGAGGGCCGGCGCTGGCGAGGTCCGGAGAGATGCTGCATAGCTCAAGTCTGATCGCCTGCGGCGCTTCTTTTCTTCCCGGTTAGGCACTCCAACTCGCCACCCTCTGATCCATCCATCCCGGATCTACCCTCAGAGCCAGAATTGATCCCGCAAGACCAGAGAGGAGGCGTCTCCGTCTTCCGCCAGTGAAAAAAACCCTCGACCTCCCTGCGCCTGGACCACAGACACACCGCCGACAACGCATGGATGCCCCTTGGCGGGTCCAGGACGGGAGAAGTGGGGATGCGGCGGCATGGCGCGGCGACGTCGGCATGGCCCGAGCTGCCATGCTCCATGAGGCTTGGCCCTCGGGGCGCCAGTTCGGTCGAGGATCAGGTCCGCGGGAACTCGCGATCCAGGATCTCGGTGATGAATCGCTCGATGGACACCGGATAGAACTTGACGTCTGGAGAGAAGATCAGGCCGGTGTCCAGGATCTCGCTCCGCATGAGGTCATCGAGAGCTTGCTCGATCTGCGATCGGGGATCCCGCTCGGCCTTGATGATTCGCAGGTCATCGCTCTCGAGTTGCACGTTGTGTCTGGCGGCGTAGAGGAAACTGAAGACACGGCCGATCAGCGCCTTGTCCATCACCTCGGGATCATTGAACAATTCCTCGTATGTTTGTCCCACGTGTCGGGGTGAGAGGATGAGCCGGCGTGAGACCCGGATTCTCCCACGAATCTCGATCGATCGCTGCTGTTGATCCTCGTCAGGCCCCACCAGGATATACGGCAGGACATGGTACCCGGTCACGATACCCGTGATGGGCTTCCGCAGGACCTGGGTGTCCTCGAAGACTCTTCTCAGGTACTCGGGCTCGGAGTGGGATCCATACATTGCGCAGCTCCGGGCGCCTTCGCTGGCAAGCGAAAGGCCCCTCGCGAGGCTCCGAAAACCCACGGAATCAAAGCGTCGCTACGATAGCAAATTGCCCCAGGGCCGACCAGCCCCACGCCCCGTCATTTTGCCGGCTCGGATGGCCCCTGCGGGGTAGCAGTGAGCAACGTGTTCAGTCCGCGCTGGAAAGCCCCGAAGGGGTATGCACCGATGGCGAGTCGCCCATTCAACAGGAAGGCCGGCGTCCCGTTCGCGCCCAAGGCGTGGCCGAGGATCGTCTCGGCCTCGACCCGCTCGGCGTGCTTTCCCGAATCGAGACACGCCGTGAAGGTCTTCTCGTCCAAGCGCAGCTCGGCAGCATATCGCTTCAGTCGGGCCGAAGTGAAGGCGAGGGGAGATCCCTGGCTGAACAGCGTGTCGTGATACTGCCAGAACTTGCCTTGATCGTGCGCGCAGGACGCCGCCTGAGCGGCCAGCACCGACGCCTCCCCCTGGATAGCCATGTGGCGGTAGACGAACCGGACCTTGCCGGCTCGGATGTATTGGTCCTCGATCTTGGGGAGCGTTTCCCGCCAGAACAACCGGCAATAGCCGCACTGAAAGTCGGAGAACTCCACCATGACCACGGGGGCATCCGCCGCCCCCTTCGTTGGGCCAGGGCCCCGCTCCACGGCGGCAATGAGATCCTCACGGGATACCGAGCTCTGGCCCTCGGCGGCAATGCCGAACTTGACCGAGACGCCGGCAGATACCAGGACCAGCGTCGCCACTGCCGCCCCCCTGAGGGCCCCCACCAACGCTCGATGGGTCACAGGAAACAGCCTCTCCCTTCCGATCGCGATACGCCCGGCCGTGCCCCGCTACGCGACACCCGAGCTGATCCCACACTGGCCTCACCATACCCGGGAAAAGGGCCGGGGTCAATGGCAGATGACTCCTTGCTATGGATCGCCACACCATGGCGACTCACGCATTGGAGAGCGGAACTCGCCCTCCCCTGTCCTGCGAACGCGGGCCGGCCCACTTTGCCCTTGACAGTCGAAGAAACGGCTGGGGCCCATCACCCTCGGAGAGGCGATGAGGCATCACTTGCCATACTTGGCAGCGCCATACCAACCCCTTTACCACGCCGGGGAAGGTGACAAAGACTGGAACGCATTTCCTACCGGGACGCGCAGACGTTGAGAGGAGGAGCTTACCCTGACATCAAGAAGACGGCCGGGTCCCGCCTCAGCGAGGCGACAATAGCGGCAACGATCCGTGGATCGGTCTCGGATCACGCGACGCGGCGGCGGCGACTCGATCGCGCAGCCTTGAAGAATTCCACGCTCCGCCGACTGAGGGCCAGGGTCACCTTGATCGCATCCTCCCGGAAGGCCAGCTCTTCCGGCGGCAGCAAGAAATCGCGCACCACGCGCACCTCTCCGATCGGCTCATTCGTGTACTTGATTCTCCTGGTCATAGATCCGCGTGCCTTTTTGCCAGTAGCCCGCCCCGAGGATCCGCGACATGTGAGTGTAGAAGAACTGTATCCGTTTTCTCTTTCTGCGATCAACGTGCGGCGATCGCGACCTTCTGTGCGCGTGTCTCCGCCTTGTCCATCTGGCTATAGCCGTCGAATACCGTCTTGCCCTTCTTCAGGGAGTCGACCATTCGTTCGAAGACGGACTTCGGAACGTCCTTCGCCTCGCTATACTTCCCGCACAGGGGGCAGCGCACCGCCGGGTAGAAATGCTCCGACGACTCATCTTCCCAATACATCAAGATCAAGTCTCCTTCCTCCACCTCCATGACCGCCCCGCACCCCGGCTTTTCGTGGTCGTGATGCTTCCCACAGGAGACATACCCCTTCCAATTCTTCTCGCCTTCACGCCCCAAGAGAACTCTCATGGTCCCCTCCTTTCGCGCAGGTCGCTCGACAAAGAAAGGCCCGGATGGAGAGTTGCCGGTCGATAGCAGACGGGCCCTCTCCTGCCGATAGGGTCGCCTCCATGGGCTGTCCATGAGAGACTCGCTGGAGGAAAGGCTGGCGGCGACTCCCCACGCTGGCTCCCGCACCTGGGGTGGGATCCGCGCACGCTGGGAACTTGGAAGGTACGGATCCTCCGTATCACTGCGACTGCGTTGTGTCAAGGTCGACGTGGGCGCTTGTGGTAGATCAATAACTCTGCGAGGGCGACCGAGCCGCCCTGCGGGCTCCAGCGGACGAGGCCGGGCTGCCCTCCAGTGCGCGCGTCACGCGGTTTGTCCCGATCCGGAGCGTCGGCATCCACGTGGACCACCTTCCCGCCGATGAGGGGATCGAGGTAGTCCCGGGCCTCTTCGCCGTCGGGCTGGCCGGCTTTGCTGCCATGGGGGATCTCGGGGGCGTCGATGCCCAGGAGGCGGATGCGACTGACTCCCCCTTGCCCGGTGCTCGCGTCCCCGGCCGTGGCCTAGCTCGTGAACCTTGGGGGACGCACTGTGAGCACCGGGCAGGATGCCCGGCGCACCACGTTCTCGGCCACGCTCCCCATCAAGACATGCTGCAGCCCGGTGCGCCCGTGCGTGGCCAGGACGATCAGGTCACAGCGCAGGCGCTTGGCCACGCGCAGGATCTGCTCGAAGGGCACCCCCTGGGCCAGGACGCTATGCACCCCGAGCGTAGGAGCCTTCCCCTTAAGTTGCTCCGTGACCCGGTGGAGTTCGGCCTTCCCAATAGTGCGGTTCTCGCGCTCAAGCTGCTCCCAGGCCGCCCCCGCCATCTCGGGAATGGCAAACAGCGCGGCCGTGGGGAGGACGTGGAGCACCACCAGCTCCGCGCCGCTATCCGCTGCCAGCTTCAGCGCGTGGGGAAGCGCGGCCTCTGCGAGCGGTGAGAAATCCGTCGGCCACAGGATTCGGCGATAGGCCCTAGTGACCTTTTCCTTTCCTCTGGTGCTCATCTGTCACCCTCCTGGAGGATCATCCGGGCAGTTGGTTGGTTTCCGGATGTACCAGTGAAAAGGGGCCCATAGCGACCCCTGCTCCTTCCGGCGGCCTCAGCTGCATCATTGACCGCCTTGGACGTCACACACCTCCCGGGCTCAAAACCGCCGTGCGGTCCGGTGAGCGCACGACGGCAGAAACGCCGCGCCAGAGTGCGGTGGCGATGAACTGCACCCAGGGCCTCGCAGACCGGAAGGCTGGAACCTCCCGGAGCGTATTCGTTTGTGTGCCCGCCGTGGTTACCCCGACATCATTACCCGCGAAAACTGCCCGAAGTCAAGGGAAATACCTGTGCCCACGGTGGCCCTATCGGGAGTCGAACCCCCGGCCTGTCAAGCCCGACAACTCCGTAGCGGGCGTCGGATGAGGGACCGGGCCACGGAGGTCGGAGTGTGGCTCCCTGCGCCCCCCGGGGGGATGGCACGTGCTCACCGGGGCAGCGGCTGCCGCAACCTCCACGTTGGCCTTGCTCTGCTCGATTTTTTTCAAGCGCTAAACCGAAGACCCAATCTCCGTGTCAGATGAAACGAGGGCGAGCGTTTCATCTCGTGCCCGGAGATTCCATCCCAGGGCCGGGCCTCTCAATACAGGGACGAACTGTCAAGTGCGCCAGTCACGGCAACAATTCCGTTGCGAAACACGCTACGGTCACCTAGCGTCTTCTGGTGACGACCGGGTGGACCGGTGACACGGAAGGGGCAAACCCGAGGTCAAGGAGGACTAGACATGAGACGCGTTTCAATCGTGGCAGGTATCCTCGCTCTTGCAGCCGCCGGGGTGGGCCTGCCGGGGATGGCGCACGCCGCCAGCGTCAACATCGGCGTGCAGACCGACAATCTGCACCTGGGCATCAACCTCGGCCCGACGCCGCCGCGTCTAGTGGCGGTGCCAGCGCCGGTGGTGGTTGCACCGCCGGGGCCCCCTGCCCCGCCGCCACCGCCCGTCTACACCGCGCCGGGCCTGCCGTACAACTACTTCGTCTTCGCGAACGTGTACTACCTCTACCATGAAGGCCGCTGGTTCCGCGCCCGCCGGCACAACGGCCCCTGGACG
>JBIOJT010000119.1:0-11673 GCA_044451055.1 Methylomirabilales bacterium (SeqCode) | reverse complement strand
CGAATCGCCGCTGGGCATCGGTCTGGACGCGCAGGGCGAGGCCCTGGCCGAACGTCAGGCGGTAGTCCATGGTGTCGCCCAGGTACGTGGCTTTCTCCACGCGCGCCTCGAAGACGTTGGTCCCGCCGGGATCGCCGGGGCGGAGCAACTCGACCTCGTTGGGTCGCAGGAAGAGCAAAACCCGCTGCCCCGGGCCTGCGTTCGGCAGAGCGGGGATGGTCGCCTGCAGGCCGCCCACGCTCACCAGCATGGCGTCGCGGTCCACGGTCTGGACGTGACCCTCGAGGAAATTCGACAGGCCGATGAATTCGGCAACGAACCGGGATTGCGGGTGCTCGTAGATTTCTTCCGGCGTGCCCACCTGCTCGAGCCGGCCACGGTTCATGATGGCCACCCGGTCGGAGAGGGCCAGGGCCTCCCCCTGGTCGTGCGTGACGTAGACGGCCGTGATCCCGAGGCGCGTCACCACCTCTTTGATCTCGAAGCGCATCTCTTCGCGGAGCTTGGCGTCCAGGTTGGAAAGGGGCTCGTCCAGGAGCAGCACCTTGGGCCGGTACACTAGGGCGCGGGCCAGGCCGACCCGCTGCTGCTGCCCGCCGGAAAGCTGCCGGGGGTAATGGGACTCGTGTCCCTCCAGCCGGACCAGCCGCAGCGCCTGCGCCACCCGCTCGTCCCGCTCGGCCTTCCCGAGGTTCCGGATCATCAGGGGAAACCCGACGTTGTCCCGGACCGTCATGTGGGGGAAGAGGGCGAAGTTCTGGAACACCATCCCCAGCTCGCGCTGGTGGGTCGGGAGGTCGGTGACGTCCGACCCGTCGATGAAGAGGCGCCCCTCATCCGGGCGGACGTAGCCCGTGAGGCAACGCAGCGCCGTGGTCTTGCCGCAGCCCGAGGGGCCCAGCAGGGTCATCAGCTCGCCCCGTCGGATCGTCAAGCTGAGGTGATCATTGGCGAGCAGGCTGCCGTACCGCTTGCTGAGGTTGCGGAACTCGATCATGGCGTCGGTCATGCATCACACTCCCTTGAATCCCCCCACCAGCTTCTCCGGCTTGGCCCGTCGTTGGATGAGAGCCAGGATGACCAAGGAGGGGACCACCATGATCATGGCCATGGCGCTGGTGATCTCCCAGTATCCGTCCCCGACCGCCAGGTAGGTGCGCACGGGCAGCGTCACCGTGTGCGGTCCGTACGTCAACAGGGTCAGGGTGAACTCGTTGTAGGAATGGGTGAAGGAGAAGATCATGGAGGCCAGGATCCCGGGCATGATCAGCGGCAGGACCACGTAGAAGAAGCGCTTGACCGTGTTGGCCCCGCAGACGCCGGCCGCCTCCAGCACGCGCTCGTCGAGTCCCTCGAAGGTGGCGGCGAGGACCAGGATGGCGTACGGGGCGCAGACCGAGACGTGGGCCAGCGCCACGCCCAGGTAGGTATCCACCAGCTCCAGCGTGTAGAAGATCTTGGCCACTCCCAATGCGTAGGTGATGGGGGGGATCATCCGGGGCAGCAGGACGATCGCCATGAGGACCTCTTTGCCCGGCAGATGCCGCCGGCCGAAGGCCCAGCCGGCGAAGATGCCGATGGCGGTGCTGACGGCCACGGCAATGACCCCGATGACCAGGGTGTTCTTCATGACCTCGGGGATGTTGCCCACCTCGACCGCCCACCGGTACCAGTCCAGGGTCAGTTGCGGCGGTAACCACAGCCGGCCGAACCACCCCTTGCCCACCGAGCGCAGGGCGATCATCAGGAAGGGAGCCAGGATGAACATGGTGAGACTGAGGAGGAGGGTATACCCCAGGATCAGCTTGGCGTCCCACATGGCCCGGAGGTAGGCCCTCGCCAGGGTCATTGCGCGCCTCCGACGCCTCCGGCGCGGCGCACGTACCGCATGTAGAGGGTCAAGAAGATCACCTGCAGGGCCCCCATGACGACGGCGATGGCGCTCGCCGCCGACCAGCGGGCCGGGATGGGCACCGCGATCTGCTTGTAGATCTCCACCGCCAGCGGCCGGTAGTTGCCGCCCGCGATCAGGGGAACGCTGAAGGCCCCGAATGCCGCCATGAAGGTCAGGACGGACCCGGCCAGGATCCCGGGCGTGATGAGCGGGAGGACGATGTATCGCAGGACCTGCCAGCGGGTGGCGCCGGAGACTTCGCCGGCTTCTTCGATGCTTCGGTCCAGTGACTCCAGGGACGAGAGGGTAGTGATACACGTGTAAGGGAAGTAGAGCCACACGTAGAACATGATCAGGCCCTGGATGGTGTAGTTCACGGCCACGGGGCGATTCACGAAGGGCACGAACTGCAGGAGGAACAGGTTGAACCAGCCCCGCGGTCCCCAGAAGAGCAAGAGACCGAGGGCGCCGATCAGTCCTGGCACCACCAGAGGCACGAGGACCATCAGGCGGTAGAAGCGGTGCCCCTTGGCTTTCTCCCGCAGGATGAGGGCCAACGGCACGCTCAGGAGGACCGACAGCGCCGTGGAGCCCAGGGCCAGGATGAACGTCAAGAGGATCACCCAGTGGCCATCAGGATCGCTGAGGAAACGGGCGTAGTTCTCGAGCGTCCACCCGACCGTCTGCCCCTCGGGCCGGAAACTCAGGCTGACGGTCAGGAGCATGGGGTAGAAGAAGAGGCCAAAGAAGCCCGCTAGGGCGGGCAAGAGCAAGAACAGGGTGATCAGTTTCGAGGAGTGGGTGCGCCAGAATCCGGTCATGTCGCCCCTTGGTCTACGGACGGCGAAAGGTGGGAGCGGATCGGCGGCCGCGTCTCGTCGCGGACGCGCTGCGGGATCGACTCCTTCGCGTGACCCTTCATAGAGTCAATCACGTCCTTGCGGATGCGCTGGCACGGCATCGCGGTCTTGGTGAGGACGTCCGCCAGAGCGACCGTCTTGCCAATGGCCTGTGGCGCCGGATGCCTGATTCGGTCCCGTCATCCAGTCACCTGTCCTTCAAGGTCTAGTCTACCCATGCTCCCATGGTGCTGCGGTTTGGTTACTCCGGGGTGGTGCCGCCCGTCAAGCGAATTCCGCCAATCCCACACCACGGTGCCGATTAGGGATAGTTCAACTCCTTGAGCGCCATCGTCAGGCCTTGAGGCCCAGAGCGCTCGTGGGCCGCCGCCAGGGCCCTGTCCGCTGGGCAGTCGCACACCGGGGCTACACCCGGCCCGATACCGGCTATCGGTCCTACCTGGCTGGGACGCCCAGGCAATCCCTCTCCAACTGTGTATCCGAAGGCTTGAGCGGGAATTGGGCATGGACGGAATTTGGGCGCAGCCTTCCCGCTTTTTGTCAGGAGAACCAAAAACGCACCGAGTTCTCTCCTTTCTGTGCTCAGGGAGACTTCGCATTCTAAATAGCTGAACCTTCAGGGGTTGGAGGGGGAGTCGAAAGCCAGACGCTCGCCTGGAAGCCGAGGACCTTCCGGCCCGATTTATGTATGTCTGTGGGGGCGTTCCTGCCGCCGCTATGAGTCTATCCGGGCTGATCATCGGAAGAGGAACCTGACGATCACCAAGGTGGTTGCGATCGCGCCTCAGGCGTCATGGAGAGCCGAGCCAGGGTCATGGCCGTTCTTCCGTTCGAAGGAAGCGGAAAGCATCCGGTGGCAATGTTGAACTCCTGGTGGAGGTCGGCCTTCCTCCTGGTCGTTCTGGTTCACACCCAGGGCTGCACCCCCCTTCTGGCAATCGGCTCCGTGGTGGGTTTCGGGGCAACGTATTATCAGAGCAATGTTGTTGAGCGGACATTCACCACTGACCTCCCAAGAGTTTGGGATGCTTCCCTGCGGGCCCTGGACGGGATGGCCATAGCAGTGGCGGAAAAGCAGCAGGAGGGTTGCCGGGCCGAAATCCAGGCGGTCACACAGGAGTTGAAGGTCGAGATCGTCCTCACCGCCATCACACCGATCGTGACCCGGGTGAGTGTGGATGTCGGGAAGCCGAACCTCCTGAGAGACGCGGCCACGGCGAAGGAGATCGTGGAGCAGATCAGCCGCGACCTTGGGGAGGGGCGAGCACGGAAGACCGTCCAGAAATCCGAATTCAAGGTCGGCGACCTCACCTGCCAGATATCGTCCACCAACGGCTCTTCTGCCTCGATGGCGAAGACATCTCCCGGGCAGGCTGTCGAGTTCGTAGAGATCAAGGCTCCCGCCGTTAATGTGCGGGCTGCGGCGAGCATGGACAGCAAGATCTTGGCGACCCTCCCGAGAGGGACCAAGTTGGAGAAGATCGACCATGCCTCCGGCTGGGTGAAGGTGAGGTTGTCGAACGGAACCGAAGGCTTCATCACCCCACGGCTGCTGCAGGAGGTCAAGGCGTTGCCTCCATCGGCCCCGGGCATCTCAGGCGTTCCCCGATCGTCTATCCCTCCGGCCGAATACACAGGAACACGGTGAGTGGCATTCTCCTTCGTCCGGTTGAAGCGACAGCCGGGAGCGGGTGACCTCCCCGCCCCTTCGCCGTTACGCCTGCCTGCGGCCAGTTCCTCGCCCCTTCCTCGCTAGGGGATCAGCTCCTTCGCGTGACCCTTTATGTAATCGATCACGTCCTTGCGGATCCGCTCCCGCGGGATCGCCGTTTTGGTCAGCACGTCCAGCTTGGGGATGATCTCCCACACGATGCCGGGGACCTGATCGGTGATCTCCGTCCCCGGGTACTGCCACATGGTGGTGATCAAGCGAATCTGCTGGTCGTCGGAGAGGAGGTAGTTGATGACCTTGAAGGCGACCTCCTTGTACTCGGACGGGATGTTGGAAGGAACGGCCAGGTAGGCCGTGCCGACCTCATCGGCACCCTCCTCCGGGTACACGGCCTTGATCGTCGGCGGCATGGTCCCCTGGCGGGCCGACCACAGGGAGTAGTCCTGGGCGTACAGGGCGATCCAGGTATCCCCGGCGTTGAAGTCCTCGAACATGTTGGGCGGCTCCGCGGGCAGCGGGAGCTTGGCGTAATTGGTGAAGTCCTTGAGCTTGCTCCAGGCGTCGATGAAGGCCGGGTCCTTCTCCAGTTGGGCCATGGGCAGAGCCATCTTCTCCCTCAGGAAGGCGTTGAGGAAGACCAGGCGCTGCCGCCAGGCGGAGCTGGATTTGGCATCGGGCCGGATCAGGCCGATGTGGCCTTTGAACTCGTTCCGCCGATCGTAAAACTCTTTCCAGGACTTGGGAGGCATCTTCACGTATTGGCTGTTGTAGATCAGGGCATAGGACGTCCGCCAGTAGAGGACACCCTTCCCCTGCAGGCCTACCCCCTCGTCGGACTTGAGGAAGCGGGGGTCGATCCTCGCCGAGTTGGGCACGTTGGTGGTGGTGAGGGTCTCCAGCGGCACCCCCGAGGTCACCCAAGTCGCGATGGACTTGGGGAAGAGGATGTGGATGTCCCCCTGCCCAGGCTTCCACGCCTTGGATTTCTGGATCTGCTCGGGATCGCTGGTGACGAGGTATTTGAGGTTCACGCCCAGCGCCTGCTTGACCGCCGGGATCACGTACTTCTGCCAGTAGGCCTGGAAGTTCGCCCCCGACTGGCTGTCGGCAAAGACCAGCTCGGTTGGAGCGGCCGCCTGCGCGGGCGGCGGTGTCGCCAGGGGAATGAACACCAGGCTAGAGATCACGAGCAACGTCATGGCTATCGAGATGCGGGTCTTCATCGCTTGCCCCCTTCCCCTCCTGAGAAGCACTCTGGCACAGTGGACTTCAGCCACGGTTGCCTTTCTTGCTCGTTCCCGGACCGCCCCCCTTCACCCTCAATGAGGGTTCGTACCTGGCACCTCTTCACTCATACCAGAAATTGTCCGCGAATTCCATGCCCGTCCGCAAATCCTTCCGGGGGGGAGGGGGGCTCTCGCCCCGGAGGCCAACGGCCTATCGGTTCACGGACTTCAGCCGGACGTTCCGTCTTGTCTTGGCGGCCTGCAGCAGCGCGTCGCAGAGGACGGCGTTGACATACCCGTCGTGGAAATTCGCCCCGATCGGCGCCACCGCCTCCTGCCCCACGATCGCCTTCACCAGGTGGTGGAGCTGGTGGACGAAGGTGTGCTCCCACCCCAGGATGTGCCCCGGCGGCCACCAGGTGCCGCCATACGGATGATCCCCGTCGGTGACCAGGACGGTTTTGAATCCCCGGTCGCGCCGGCTCTTGGGTTCCGCCCGGAACACCTCCAGCTCGTTCAGGCGCTCCAAGTTGAAGCCGATGCTCCCGCGTGTCCCGTTCACCTCGAAGGTCAGGTAGTTCTTCCGCCCGAGGCACAAGGTCGAGACCTCCAGTGTGCCCATGGCTCCATTGGCAAATTCCAGGACGCCCTCGTACAAGTCCTCGACGTCCACCACCTTGGTTTGCCGAGATCCTCCCGCCACGGGACGCCGGGGCACGACGATCCGCGACAGGCCGGCCACTCCTTTCAGCTCGCCCACCAGGAACCGCCCCAGGTCCAGTACGTGCGAGGCGATGTCCCCCACCGCGCCGCTGCCCGCCCGGCGTTTCTCCTGGCGCCATGTGTGGGGCGTCGTGGGATCGACCAGGGTGTCGTCGGTGTAGCGCGTCCGGAAGTGGATGATGTCGCCCAGGTCGCCGGCCTGAATCATCTCCCGCGCCAACCGGACAGCCGGGATGAACCGGTAGTTGAAGCTTACCTGGTGCCGGATGCGATCGCGGCGCACTCCTTCCCACATACGGCGGGCCTCGCGGGCGTCCCGGGCCAGCGGCTTTTCGCACAAGAGGTGCTTGCCCTCCAAGGCCGCGGCCAGGCACGGCTCGGCGTGGGCGTCGTTGGGGGCGCAATTGATGAAGAGTCCGAGTCGCGGATCATCCACGAGCCGGCGCCACTCCGTGGTCGCGTACTCGAACCCGTAGCGGCGAGCCGCGTCCTCCACGGCCCCGTGCGTCCGCCCGCCGATCCCGAGGAGGCGGAAGCGAACCGGAGAGGGCCAGAAGACGTAGGGAAGCTTCTTGAGCGCGTTGAGGTGGGCCTTGGCCACGCCGGCATAACCCAGTACCCCGACGCCGAGCGTGATGGGAGATGTGGTAGGCATCAGGACCCCCGGGAAGTTGCCCTGACGGGCCGGTCGTTCAGGCCCGTGATCAAGCGACGATGCATGCGGCCTTTACTGGCCAGGATGCTGGGTTGATGCATGTCACATGCGTCACCCGCTCCGTCGGTGACGCGGCCTCGACCGCCGCGATGGCCCCACACGTCTCCGGCAAGAACGTCATTTCAGCGGGCGCTTGATCGCCTTGAAGATCTGGTGGAGCAGGGCGATATCCCCCTTGGCCTCCTCCGGCGTCGTGATGGGCGTCCTGCCTTCTTGCACACACGCGGCGAAGTGGAACAGCTCCTCCTTGAACGCCTCCTTCATGGAGGCGATGACCTGTTTCTCGAAGGGCTTCCCGTCCTCCATCCCCTCCACGATGACGGGCGTGGGCATGTTGCGGAAGAACGGGGACGGGAAGACCAGGCGGACCCGGTCGGCCTTGCCGTAGTACGCGACCGTCTCCTCGTAGTGGGCCAGGTCCCAGAGGTAGTGCAGGCTGACATTGGCCCGGACTCCGGAGGCGTAGCGCAGGCAAGTCATCATGCTGTCGCCACCGGCCCAGACATCGGTGAAGAGCACCTCGGCCGGGTCCCCCGAGAGGCCTCGCAGCACATTGACGTCGTGGACCAGGGCGGACAAGAGGTTCTCGGCGAAGACCCGCCGCTCCAGCGGGGTGAAGTCGCCGATCGCCTCACGGATCAGGGCGTCCTGCGCGGCGCGGAGGCGCGTCTTGGCCTCGGCCGGAACGTCGGGGAAACGGCGGACGTCGTGATGGCCGATCTGGTTCGCCTCGTTGGGGTGCAGGATGGTGATGTGGATCGCCTGGAGGTCCTTCATCTTTTGGATGAGCGGCTGGGCATACCGGAACCCCGGATCGTACCGCTTCATGTAGGTCACCATGCAGACGGTCCCCGCCTTCTTGTGGGCGGCCAGGATCTCGTCCGCCTCCCGGAGCGTGTAGCACATCGGCTTCTCGGTGAAGACGTGCTTGCCCGCCTTGAGGGCGTCCAGGATGACCTGCCCGTGGGAGTCGGCGGAGAGGACCACCGCCACGTCCAGCGGCTCCTTCAGCAGGTCACGGTGTTCGGTGAACCGTTTGCTCACCCCGTAGTAGTCGCCCACGTACTTCAGGGTTCCGGGCGAGACGTCGCACAGCGCGGCGACCTCGAACAGCTCGTGCAGTTCCTTCAGGTGGGGCAGGTGCATCATCTGGGCGATGCCCCCACATCCGATCACTCCGACGCGCATCCGACTCATGGATCTCTCCTCACGTGCGGTGCCCTCCGCCGGGGGCGGAGGAACCGGCGCCATGGCCGCCTGGCCACAGGTCAGGCCACCACTTGGTCCAGATTCGCGAAGACCCGCTGGAACGTCTTCACGTATGATCGCATCAGCTCCATCGGCTGAGGGAACAGGGGGTAGGAATGGGACCCGATGACGAGTGAATCGGCCAACAGCTTGACCGTCTCGGGGTACTCGCCCAGGTCGTACTTTACCTCTTCGCCCAGGGGGCACTTCCACGGGCAGGACAGGCCATAGCCGGTCCGCTCCTGAAACAGCGTCTGGCCCGGGACGGGGACGGTCTGCCAGAGGCTCACCTCCAAGCCCTCAGCCTTCAAGGCCGCCAGCACCTTGGACCGGAACTCCTTCGGCGGCAGGTCAACGCCCGCGGCGCGGGGGTCCAGGCGGATGCGGTATTGGTAGTAGCTCGACGTGCAATCGGAGGGGACAAAGGGCGGGATGACGCCCCGGATCCTTCCCAGATGCTCGGTCAGGTAGGCGGCGTTCTGCCGAGTATTGGCGAGCCAGGCATCCAGGCGGCGGAGCTGGCTCCGGCACAGGGCGGCAGACATCTCGTTGGTCCGATACATCCAGCCCATCATGAGCGAGTTGTACTCCCGCGCTCCGTTCAGGGGCCGGGACGGGTCGAAGGCCTTGCGGTCGCTCTCGCGGATGTCCTCGCCGAACATCCGGATCATGTTCGCGCGGTCTCGAAGCTCTTCGCAGTTGGTCACGACGACGCCCCCCTCGCCGGCGGGAAGATTCTTGCTGCCCTGGAACGAAAAGATCCCCATGTCTCCGATGCCACCGACCCTCTTGCCCTTGTACGTCGAGCCGTGAGCCTGAGCGGCATCCTCGATCACCAGGAGGCCATGCTTCCTGGCGATCGCCAGGATAGGGTCCATGTCGGCCGGGACCCCGTGGATGTGGACCGGGATGATGGCCTTCGTCCGGGAGGTGATGCGCTCCTGGATCTTGGCGGGATCGATGTTGAAGGTCCGCGGATCGATGTCCACGAAGACGGGGACCGCATTCTGTTGCAGGACCCCCAGAGCGGTGGCCAGGAAGGTGAAGGCGGTCGTGATCACCTGGTCGCCGGTCCCGATGCCGCCGGCCGCAACCGCCGTGTGGAGCGCCGCCGTGCCGCTGTTGGTGGTCAGCGCATATTTCACACCGCAGTAGCGCGCCCATTCCTCCTCCAGGGCTTTGACCTGGGGCGCGTAGGGGCCATTGAGGATGCCCGAGTCCAGGGCGGCCAGGACGGCGGCCTTGTCCTCGTCGGTGATGATGGGCCAGCGAACGTGCAGGTCCTTGCGAACGACCGGGGTTCCCCCCCGGATGGCCAGTGTGTCGCTCACGGCTGACTCCTTCCCGCGTGATGGGGCCGCCGCAGACCCTGGGTGCCCGTGCCGGTGCTGTCGTGGGCGTTGGCGCCGCACGAGGATCGGATCAAGAGGGTGTGGGAGACGACGGTGGTCGAGAAGATGTGCCGCTCTCCCTGCTCCATCTGGGCGATGGCCCGCCGCACCGCCAGGCGTCCCATCTCCTGCTTGGGGACGGCGACGGTCGTCAGGGGAGGCGTGGTGTGGGCCGCATACTCGATGTCGTCGTACCCGACCAGGGCCACGTCGTCGGGAACGGTGAGGCCGTGGTCGTGGATCGCCCGCAGGGCGCCGATGGCCATATCGTCATTGGTGAAGATGGCCGTGGGCCGGTGGGCGCCCTTCAGGAGGGCCTCAGCCGCCTCGTACCCACCCTCGGGGCGGAATGCCGCCTCGACCACCAGGCTGTCCGGCACGGGCACACCGGCCTCCTGCAGAGCACGCCGGTAGCCGCCGGTGAGGGCCTGCGAGAAGGCGTGCCGGGCCGGCCCGCGGATCAGCCCGATTCGCCGGTGGCCGAGCTTGACCAGATGGCGGGTGGCCTGGTAGGCCGCCTGGGCGTCGTCGCAGACCACGGCGTCCACGCCCCGGATGGGCGGCCGCATGTCCACCAGGACCAGGGAGAATCCGTTGCCCCGCAGCTGCCGCACGAGGCGCGGCGCGACCTTGCCCACCAGGATGAGCCAGCGGGTCATCATGTCGCGGATCATCCTGGGGTAGTCTACGGGATGGGTCGCCTCGCCCAGACCGTACCCGAGGAGGAGATGACAGTCGGAGCGCCTGGCCTCGTCGGCGATGCCCTGGATGATCCCGGCGAAGTAACTGTGGGAGGTCACGACCTCCCGGCTGAAGATGCTGCCGATGATACGATCGTCGCGCGGGCCGGGGGTGGTTCGCGTCACGAGGAGTTGGGCGGCGGGATTGGGAATGTAGCCCAGCCTGCGGACGGCGGCCAGGACCCGGCGACGGCTGGTGGCGCTGACGTCGGGACGCCCCCGCACCACCCGGGACACCGTCATGATGGACAGGCCGGTGTGCCGGGCGATATCCCGCAGCGTCACCGAGGTCCGCACAGGCTTGGGCATGTTTTTGGCGAAGCGGTGTTAGCGTTAACGGCACAATTTCTACTCCGGGTCACTCGGGGGCGTCAAGGAGTTTTTCCCGACACGCTGCATGAGCATAGCTGACGGCGCCCTCGTCTCGGGAGTGGGCTGGGGAGGCGGATCGCGCTGGGGAGAGCTCGCCGCACGGGATTCCGGGTTGATTTCTCGATGATTCTGTGATGAATTCCCACCGCTCGAGCGTGGTGCTGCCTCACGACCAGCGGTGGGAGTCCATCCTTCTCCAGGGGAGCGTGAAGCATGAGAACACGGATGTTCAGCCGGGCCGGGCTACCGGCCGATCTCCGATCGCCCGTGGGCGAGGCGATCTGGATGGCCCGCGAGGCGGGCCGCATCCTCCGGCGACGGTTTCGCACGGCCGTGCGGGTCACGATGAAGGGCCCGGCTGACATCGTGACCGCGACCGATGTGGAGGTCCAGGCCCTGATTGTGCAACGGATCCGTCGCAAATTCCCGAGCCACGGCATCCTGGCCGAGGAGGGGCTGGATGCCACGGCGGGGACGGAGTGGCGCTGGATCGTGGACCCGCTGGATGGGACCAAGAATTTTGCCCGCGGATTCCCCAGTTTCTGCGTCGCGATCGCTGCGGAGCGAGGAGGCCGGGTGGAGCTTGGGGTGGTGCTCGACCCGATGCACGACGAGCTGTTCGTGGCGGTCCGGGGGTGCGGCGCCTGGTATAACGGCCGGCCCATCAGGGTCTCCGAGGTGAAGGATCTTGAGCAAGCCTTTCTGGGCACCGGGCTTCCCCATCGAGTGCGACGGTTTGCCGGATCGGTAGGCCGGACGTTCACTCGCTTTGCGATCTCCTCCCTTGGGGTTCGGGACCGAGGGGCCGGCGCCCTGGACCTCTGTTATGTGG
>JBIOJT010000118.1:0-11747 GCA_044451055.1 Methylomirabilales bacterium (SeqCode) | reverse complement strand
TGGCCCTGGGCGCTGGACATGGTGGCGCAGGCGACCAGGGAAACAAGGAGAAGAAAAAGAGCGAGGTGGCCGAAGCCCGTCGGGAAGCCGGCTTCACGTCTTTGAGTCCCCATGGGCTTTCTCCTGGTGATGCGGGTTCACTTCGCAGAGAATCCAGGCCAAGTTCTTACAATGGCCGATGATCATTTAGCAGTTTTGATGTCGAACTCCTCCCCAGCAGTCGTGGACACATCCCGGCCATTTATCCGTGCGGGCTCAAGTTCCCATTGGGCCAGCGCCTCAAGCACCCCCAGATTCAACCGTGGGACGGCGGAGCCGACGATGACCGGATGGACGATGCGGCCTTCCGTCGAGACGATAAAGAAAACGACCATCCTCCCTTCGATCGGAACGCCCTTGTCATCTACAGGGGCCTTGGCCACGAAACCTCTCTTCAGTTGTGGGGGCACGTGGACGCCATCTCGGTCCGAGAAGTCGAGCACCTTGAACTCTGCGTCATAGGTCTGGTGAACGAGCGGATCTAGCGCTGCGCCCGCCTGCGTGATGTGGTTATAGACCACCGGCTTTTCCGACGGCGTCTGCGCGGAGGCGTCGCGCGGCAGCGCAGATGACTGCGTGGGTCTTTCGGATATCGAGTCGGGAGGTGTGAGGCCCCCCGAATGGATTGAGCGGGGCAGGATGAAGGGACGCAAAGGCGCGCATCCTCTTGCCGACCTGTCTGCACGTCTTCATGCCGCACCCCCGTTGACGCTCGCCCCGGTCGGCTCCTCGGCAGGCCGGGGTAGTGGCTACAGGAGGAGGTACGCGACCAGGGCCTGCAGGCACGCGGCAGCGCACGGCTTCGCCAGGAAGCCGCGGGCCCCCAGACGTCGTACGTGCCGCACGGTCTCCAGGGTGGCATCCGCGCTCATGATCACGACGGGAAGTTCCGGCCGCGATCGCCGGAGGCCCTGGAGGACGGTGCCCCCATCTCCGTCCGGCAACCGGATGTCCAAGAGGACCAAATCCGGCGGCGATTCCCTCACGCTCGCGAGCCCCTCCGCGGCCGATGCCGCCTCCCGCACCCGGTACCCGAACCGGGCGAGCAGTTTGGAGAGCGACCAGCGAGTGAGCTTGTCATCGTCAATGACGAGGATCTCGCGTGTCACTATTCACTCCTCCGGCGGCGCTCCGGCGCCTCCTCACCCATCCGCATCCCGGGCCTGCCAGACCCGCCGGAGCCAGGTCCCCCCGGCAGCGGCGACGGCCGGCCACACCTCCCTGAGCCCCGCCCAGAAGCGCCAACACCCGATCACCAACAGGCCCACGCCACTCCAGCCGGCTTGCCAGGGTCCATTCATCCGAGGGCACCCCCCGACATCACTCCCCGGTTCCGCCAGACCGGCGCAACCCATGGCGCGGCCGTCAGATGGGTCGAAGGCAGCACGAGAAGCGCCGACCAGGTTCCGATACGGCGACGGTCAGGCCTTACCGTTCTTCGTGGCGTTCTGCGATACCCTTGCCTGGTTGGGGAACACCATCTACCACTACGGTGCCTGCGACCGTTATGTTTCGGGACACGGCGCATGAGTTCCTCTTGGACTCGTCGTCAGACTCCCCCCGCAGGCGCGTCCGAACCCTGTCAGGCCAGATTATTCACTCCCATTCGGGCCGACACAGCCTCCAAGTGGTACTCGTGATGGCGGCCGACCGGCATCAGCGTGAGAACCGATGAAGTTTTCGGAGACCGCAGTCCCGCTCCGCCAGGGCTAACCTCTCACGCCGTGCTTTCCTGGGCCCTCAGTGCGATGGTCAGAGGCACGCGGCGAAGCAGGCGGGCCTGCTCCACGTCCAACAGGCCTTCTCGCCTCCCCCAGTCGGCGATGTCCGCCCAGGTGAGGGCCTCCGCACGGTTGGAGCTCCTCGCGCCTGTCCGGTCGGCGCAGACCCGCCGTGCAATGTGAAGGACCAGGGGGTCTGAGCCTTCAACGAGGAGGCGGCGGATCAGGTTGCCCTGCTGTTGCCGATCCCGCCGCAGGGCCTCGGCGGTTGGCTGCTCCTGCGTTGCGACGATGCTGTCCACGGCCTCGCGGAGGTGCACCCCCGAGAGAGGCTTGCGGAGCACATCGGCCACGCGGCCCACCTCTTTCTGGTGGAGGGCGGCCTCGCGCTGCCACGTGATGGCCAGCACGGGGATGTGCGCCGTCTCGGGACGGCTGTCCAAGCGGGCCAGCAATTCCTCTCCTCGCACATCAAGTAACTCTAGGTCGAGCACGATTACATCCGGCTGCTCTCCGGCCTCGCGGAGGGCCGCCTGGGCAGTGGACGCCAGGGTGAGGAGATGTCCCGCCTGGCGCAGGGTGCGTACCATTTGTCGGGCCAGCACCCCGTCCTCTTCCACGATTAAGATCGCCGCCATGGCGTACCATCCTTTCTGGTGGGTGCGCTCCGCCCCCGTCGCACGCCCGGGCGCACTACACCGGCCCAGAGCGCGAGGGGGGCGGCGCACCATCCGGCAATCGGCCTGTAAGAGTGTTCTCTGGAAAGGTGGCTCGCCAACATCCGGTGGCCACCATGCCTCCTTTCGGGTCCGTTGCTATCCCGACTGGTCCGCGACCGGTCCGGCCGTCTCGCCAGTCCCGCGAAACCAACGACACTGGGTGAATTCCACTCTCGTGCAGTACCTCCCGTACTCCTCAATGCTGGGAATCATGAACCACCCCGGGGACCGGGACAGGACACAATGGCCTCGCACCGGGTACAGTCCTTCGAGGTCGCACGGCCGGAATTGCGGGCACAAGGCTTGTGACTTCTCGCGAGGCCATTCCGGCCACGCCTCAACCTGGTATGGGTTCCTTCTCTTCTGAGCGTTCATGGTGTACTCCCTCAGTGGTATATGATCAGGGGGCGATGCCCTCAGAGGCATGTATTCCTCCAACACATGGAGCGCCCGGTCATATCAGGGACCGGCAAGGTCCGTTCCCCGTGGCCGCAAACGTTGGCGTGCCCGCCAGTCGCCAGCCCCCCACACCAAACGGGGCTCAGGAAATACGCCCGCGGATATCGCGCTAAGTATGGCTAGCCGTTCCAGGCTACCGGAAGTGGCCGGCGGCCCCGGGGACGCGGGCATGACACCGCGCGGCCCAACGCAAGAAATCCGAAGCCTTTACCAAACGATCGGAGCGAGTTGGGGAACGTCAGATCGCGCGGGCAGGGGTACTCGGCGGCTCATCGCCTGGTGCAGGTGAGGGGAGGGAGGCGCGGTGTATGTCCACGCGGGCACGGATCCTCGTGAGCCGTTCACAAGAGATGGCAGGAGCGGCGACCGGACAGCGAGAAAAACCCGTGCAAGACTGTTGAAGGACTACCAGGGTGTGCAGGTGGCCCAGGGCCTCCTGGACCGCAAATGCCCCGTGACGCATGATCCCCTCCGCCTCAGCCACGGTGGGCTGCGAGGGGATGGGGGACTGGAAGATGCGCTTGTACAAGTCGGAGCCGTCGAGATCGAGCACCTCGAAGACCATGAAGACCCCGACGGCTGCAAGTGAAATTAGAACTACCACCCACCAGGCCGGGGATCTCGAGGGAAGCAGCCGCCTCATTCCACGCCTCTTGAACGCCCTTGTCGGGTCAATGCCGTGGATCTCGGGAGCTGAGGTAAATTTACCACACGCCTTCGACCACCCACCACCGGCCTGGCCGCCTGTGATCACCCCCGGGCCTTCTGGCCGGTACCCCTTCGTAGACTATAATACGCGACTACCCCCAGTTGTGTTTCAGAGGATGGAGAGATTCTGTGGACGCCGGAGGAGCATCAGATCGGGCGGCCGCTGGTTTCCTCTGGATCCGGTTACTAAGGTGCATAATTCGCGTCGACCGGCGCCCCCGTCCCGAAACGCTCCCATGAGCCGCGAGCGCCGGAGTACGAGCACCATCGGTCGCGCCGCGTCAGTCCTTCCGCACTGCGACATCGGGACGCCTCATTCCGGGCTGGCCATGGGCACCGTCAGCATGGATACGCGGGTCAGTATCGACATGTTTCACCCGTGGTCCGGAACGCTTCGATACGATGCCTTCCTCGACCATGCTCTTCGCAAGGAAGCAAGCGACAACACGAGAACGGACGGTGCCATTGCGGATCACGGCTCCCCCATAGCCACCCGAGGCTGACGATCGCCGCAGCAATCAGCACGCCGGTCGAAGACGGCTCATTCAGAATCATGGAAAGCTGGACGCTATTCATCATTCCTCCCCATCGCTAGTCATCGTCCGCCCGCGGAAGGAGTCCGCGTCCCACGTTGACCTTGAGCGTCCCGACCCCGCGGTCCTCGAACAGGAGGGAGACACCCGAAACCTGTCCCTGTTCCATGGGCCACGCCCAGTCCCCGATCTCCGATTGGTGAAGGGCGCACTCTACGGCCGGCCGGAGCCCCGTGAGATCCCGCACGTCGCCTCCCGCTGTGGGGGGCTCGTCCTCGGCCAGGAATCGCCCGGTTCCAGGATCCACTCGGACATGGGCCACGACCCGCTCGTCGTCCAGGCGTTCGGCTTGAACCCACGGGCGTCCAAACCACTTGGGGGGGACGGTCAGCCGACCGAGGCTCCAGTAGGCCCGGCGCTCCCTGACCGCGTGCAGGGCCTCGGTGGAGGTCGCCCCAGGTAGGCTCTCCGCCGCCGGGGTGAGGGCGCCACCACAAAGGAAGAATGCGGTCAAGACTGGAAGAAGTCGGGAGCCCATGACCCCGAGAATATACTCGGGGATACCTGAAGGAATCCTGAAGCCCCGATGAATTCTTCTTCAGAACCAAGCCGAAGCGTCAGCAGGCGGCGAGTGGGAGGCGGGCGATGAAGGTGGTTCCCGCCCCCGGCGTGCTCTCCGCGGCACGCCTGATTCTCACCCGTCGATTTCCTCCCTTCAACCGTTTTCGACGAGGATGCCCTCGCTCAGCTCCCGCCCGGGCGCGGGACGAATGCCGAAGCCCGGACGATCGGGTAGTGCTCCGGCAAGTCCAACTCTTCCAGCACGTCCAGATCCTCCAGCATATCGAGGCTCTGCGCTCTGCGCGATCGGAAGCATCTCATCGATCGCGAGTGCCTCGGCGGGTGGGAAGTCCCCTGACGTCCGCGGGGTCCGGGCCAGTCCGACGGCCAAGAGCAGGGCCAGGGCTGCCGCTGGAATGAGGGCCGGAACCGGACGGAGCCCCTGGGAACTACCGAGCCATGCTAGGACTCGTCGCTAGGCGTTCTTGGACCACGTCACAGTGCCGCATCGTCCCGCCATGTACCAAATCCCGGACCACACCCTAACCAGGTCCCGTTCGGGTTGCATGACCTCCAACTGCGGCTACTCTCACTTTGTGACGTGAATCGAGCCTCCGGTGATCGGGTGTGGCCCTGGTAGCTCGGGAGCCTCTGGACGACTTTGGCGCTCCTCAGCCGTTGGCCGGGAAAGAGGCGATTGCGGAGGCGACGTAGCGCACTTCTTCTTCCGTCAGCTCCGGGTAGAGCGGCAGCGACAGGACCTCTTGGCAGGCCCGCTCCGCCTGCGGGAAGTCTCCCTCCATGTAGCCGAGGTGCCGGTACGCTTTCTGGAAATGAACGGGCATGGGGTAGTGGATGCTGGTGCCGATCCCGTTGTCCCGAAGATGCTTCCGGAGCCCGTCGCGCCGGACCGACCGGACCACGTACAGGTGATAGCTGTGCCGGGCGGGTGGCACCTCGGCGGGTAGCGCCACCGGCGCCTGGGCCAATAGCTCCCCATAGAGCTGGGCAAGCCTGCGGCGGGCCGCAACCCACTCCGCCAGATGCTTCAGCTTGGCACGCAGTATCGCCGCGTGGATTTCGTCGAGGCGGCTGTTGACCCCCTCGATGCAGTTCTGATACTTCGCCTCTTCTCCATAGTTGCGGAGCATGCGCACCCGCTCTGCCACCCCGGCGTCGTCCGTGACCACCATGCCGGCGTCCCCGTAGGCGCCGAGGTTCTTGGTGGGGTAGAAGCTGAAGCACCCGGCGTCGCCCAGGCAGCCGGCTTTCCGGCCGGCGTACTCGGCGCCGTGGGCCTGGGCGGCGTCTTCGATCACCTTCAGGCCGTACTCCCGGGACACCTCGAGGACGGGACGCATGTCGGCCGGATGGCCGTACAGGTGGACGGCGACGACCGCCTTGGCGCGGAACGGCGGCCGCTGTGCCTTCAGGTAGGCCCTGAGCTTCTCGGGCCCCAGCGTGAAGCTGTCGGGATCGATGTCCACGAAGACAGGCCGGGCGTTGGCGGAGACGATGCCGCAGACCGTCGGGACCGCCGTGTTGGGCGCGGTGATGACCGCGTCCCCCGCCTGAACCCCGCAGGCCCGCAGCGCCAGGTGCAGCGCCTCGGTTCCCGAGCCAACCCCGACGGCCTGGCGGGCGCCGCAATAGGCGGCGAACTCTCGCTCGAACCCGGCGAGCTCTTGGCCCAGGATGTACCGGCCGCTTTCCAGCGTGCGCTCGACCGCGCGGTGGATCTCTTCGCGGATCCGACGATATTGCCGGGAGAGGTCCAGAAAGGGCACCTGCATCGCCGTCACGAGTGGTTCACTCCGGGGGAGGGGTGACCCCAGCACCTACCAGTAGTGCGCTTTGTGTTGCCGATAATAGCGCACGGTCTTCCTGACGCCGTCCTCCAGGGAGGTCGTCGGCTGCCAGCCCACCACCCGCCCGATCTTGCGGATGTCGGAGCAGAAGTCGCCGGGCTCCTGGGCCGCGCGCTCCGGCGAGAACGGCGCGAACTCCCAGCGGCCGCTCCCTGCCACGCGCACGACCGTCTCCGCCAGCTCGCGAAAGCTGGAGGCGCGGTTGTTGCCCACGTTGAAGACCTGACCGTAGGCGGCCTCGGTGGCCGCGCAGCGCAGCATGGCGTCCACCGCATCCTGGACGTAGATGAAGTCACGCAGCAGCGATCCGTCGCCAAACACCGGAATCGTCTCGTCGTCCACCGCCAGCCGGATGAACCAGTTGGCCACGCCGAAGCGGCTGTGCTTCATCTGCGCGCGCTCCCCGTAGATGTTGGTCAGGCGGAGCGTCACCGACGGCACGCCGTGGTTGTCGTTGTAGATCTGGAACAGCTGCTGGGCCGTGAGGCTGGAGAGCTCGTAGATCCCTCTCGGGTGCATCGGCTGATCTTCCCCCACTGGCAGCATGACCGCGCGCCCGTACTCTCCGCGGGTGCCGCTGTAGACCAGCCGGGCGCCCGCATTGACGCGCCGGCACGTCTCCAGCAGGATCGCCGACCCCTTGATGTTGATGTCGATGTCGGGGAATGGGTTGGTCAGGCTGAGGACGTGGTCGTTCTGGCCCGCGAGATGAAAGACATAGTCCTTGCCGCGGACAAGATACTTCAGGCTGCCCTCGTCCCGGACGTCGCTGAAATTCATCGTGACGCGGTCCTGGATGGGCTCGATGTTGAAGAGGTTGCCGCCGTGGTCGTCGAGCATGGCGTCGAGCAGCGTCACCCGGGCACCCAACCCGACGAGCTTGATGGCGAGGTTGCTGCCCAGGAAGCCCAGCCCACCAGTAATCAGGACTTGCTTGCCGCGGAAGCAATCGAGGCCGGCCGGTTCAGTCATGACCGATCGCCCGCAGTCCAACGACCGGGGCCGGGACCGCGCCCGTCACGAGGGCATCCGCGGATGGGAGGGACTCCGCCTCCACGACCTCGCGGACGACAAACTGGGGGGTCTGGTTCTCCGTCAGGAACAGCCGCCCCAGGTACTCGCCCATCAACCCCAGCATCACCAGCTGGACGCCAGAGAACAGAAGGATGGCGACCAGCACCGAGGCCCAGCCGACCGGCACGTCCGGCCGCACGATCCTCTCGACAACCACCTGGATGCCCAGCAGAAGGCCGAGGGTGCTCCAGGCCAGGCCCAGCAGGGTGCTCATCCTGAGCGGCATGACCGAGAAGTTCATGAACATGTTGAGCCACAGTCGCAGCAGCTTGCGCGGCGTGTAGTTGGACCGGCCCTCCCTCCGCGGCTCGTGCCGGACCTGGATCGTGCCGATGTTCCGGGTGCATCGCAAGGCGATGCCGTCGACGTAGGGGTACGGCCCGCGGTACTTGAGGATCTCGCCCACGATGAAGCGATTGAGGCATTTGAAGCTCGACAAGTAGAGATCCGGCGGCTTTTCCAGTAAGAAGGTGGCCACGCGGTCGTTCAGCCGGCTACCGAGGTTCCGGACCCAGTGGTGGTGCTTGCGCGCGTAATAGGTGTAGACGATGTCGTATCCGTGCGAGCAGGCGTGGTCGACCAGACGAGCCACTTCCTCCGGAGGGTTCTGGAAGTCGTCGTCCATGATCACCACGTAGTCGCCGCGCGTATGGTGGAGGCCCGCCATCACGGCGTTGTGCTCGCCGAAGTTCCTGGCGAGCCTCACGTAGGTGACGGTTCCGCCGTGACGGGCGCTCAGGGCACGGCACGCCGCGTCGCTGTCGTCGACGCTGCCGTCGTTGACGAGCACGATCTGCAGCGCGTTCCCCCGCAGAACGGCGATGAGCCGCTCCACGAGGGGACCGATGGTCCCGGCGCTGTTGTAGACCGGAATGACGATCGAGGTCCTCATGTGCGGCGCTCTTCTCTGATCCCGCGTGGCCGGCAGCCCCGCCCTCCCGCCGGTCATCCCGACGGGGCGGGAACCACGCCCACCTCGGGCCGGAGATCGTAGAGTTGCGAATTGTTCACCCTGGCGCCGAAGCCGCGGCCGAACGGCCTGCGGGGAGTGGTCGCGCCTCCGGGGAGGGACGCCTGGTTGGGATCGTTGGCGTCGGCCTCCGGGACGCTCGCACGCCACAGAGCCGGGTTCACGAGCGTGCCGTTCGCACGGACCCAGTCCGCGATTGGCCTTCCCGGCGCCTCGGCGCCCAGCCTTTGACTGATGGCCGAGAGGTCGGGCACCAAGACGAACCGGACCTGCTTGTCCTCGACCATCCGGGCCAGCTTTTCCGGAGACAGAATCGGATCCGTGCCCATGAAGCCACCCATTGCCATCACCGCCTCGCCGGTCTGGATGATGATCGGCGCCGCAAGCTGGGCACTCACGGTCGCCAGCAGATAGCATTCACCCTGGTGGTTGGCCGTCAGGAAACCCACCAGCTTCCGGGTGGTCATGGGCGCCCCGGATCTGTCTCGGGGACGCAGGCCGAGGGTGTCGTTCCCTGGCGCTAGCAGGGACAGGTCGGCGGACAGGCGCATGACACTGTCCCTGGCGAGCACGCTGCTCAACGCCCACGCCCCGGGGGTGACCAGCAGCGCCACCAATCCCACCCCCAGCGCGCCGACGGCCAGGCCGCGCGCCGGCCGACCCAACGGCCCACGGAAAGGTGGGGCGAGCAGCCCTGCCACAGCCACCAGGGTTCCGCCGAGGAGCGCGAGGAAGAGCCAGGTCCGCCAGTCGCCCGACTGGTCTCTCGCGGCGCTGAGGATGGCCATCAGGCGACTGCGCGACGCGTCGAGCGTCCACCCCAGGGCACTCGACTCGATGTAGGCCTCCCACGATGCGGTCAGGAGCAGCGCGCCGGGGAGCAGGAGGGCGCGCCAACCTCTCCGGAGGTACCCGTCCCACAAGTTCACCACGCCGATGCCGGTGAGCGCCGCGAGCGGGGGCGCCATGGTGGCGAGATAGTAGGCGCGAAAGATCCCGCCGGCATAGCTGTAGACGATGCCGTACGTGAGGGTCCAGCCAACCCAGAGGAGCAGGGCCACGTGCGCTGGGGCGAGGGGCCGACGCCATCGCACTCGACGCGCGCCAACCCCCGACCCCAGAATCGCCAACGGGAGCAGCCACCCCACTTGACCGGCCAGATGGCGGTCGAAAAGCCGCAGCGGCCCGACGGGGACGCGGTCCCCGAGCCCAGGCCACCCACCGCGAGGCCCAGCGCCAGGACCTGGTTGCGCTCCCGCCGTCGCCGCCTGCCCGGTCCCCGGAGCGATCCTGGCGGCCCGGAACAGTCTCCAGCGGGGGATGAACCGCTGGATCCCGTTATGGTCCACCGCCAGCTCAAGCATGGAATTTGTCCGACTGCTGCCGGCGAACGGTCGCTTGTCCGGCGGGGTCAGGTCGTAGGCGAGCACCCAGGACAAGGAGACCGCCGCCACGACGAGGGCGGCCAGCGTCAAGTCTACGAATCGGCGCCGCCCCCCGACGGGCGCACCCAGGAAGTACACCAGGACGAACGTCGGCAGCACGACGAATGCGGCCAGCATCTTGACGTTGAACGCGACGCCGACCAGGGCCATGGACAGCAGCAGAAGGCCGCGGCTACCGTCCTCGGCCGCCCGCGTGAGCGCCCAGGCCGCCAGGAGGAGGACCAGAACGAGGCAACTGTCGGTGTTGCTCGAGCGATCGATCGCGACGCTCACCGGTGTGA
This sequence comes from Methylomirabilales bacterium (SeqCode), assembly GCA_044451055.1. Taxonomy (GTDB): domain Bacteria; phylum Methylomirabilota; class Methylomirabilia; order Methylomirabilales; family 2-02-FULL-66-22; genus 2-02-FULL-66-22. The sequence continues at coordinate 1,369 of JBIOJT010000118.1, read as the reverse complement.
TGGCGAGGAAGAGGGCCGCGAGCCGGCCGGCCGACGCCCCGAACCGGCGCTGGACCAAGTGGTAGACCAACCACACCGCGGCCACGCCCTCCAGGACCTGGGGGAGGAGCACGCTGAGCCCGTGGAAGCCGAACAGTTTGGCGCTGGCAACCTGAAGCCACAACGCGACCGGGGGTTTGTCCACGGACACGAACCCCGCCGGATCGAACGAGTTGTAGAAGAAGTTGTGCCAGCTGTTCATCATGCTCCGGACGCTGGCGGCGTAGTATTCGAGACCGTACCCGTTCTGGTCCAACCGCCACAGCCGGAGCCCGGTTCCGAGCAGCACGATTGCCCCGAGCGCGATCCGATCCCGCTCCCGCCACCATGCAGAAGCAAGGGCCCTGCCGACCACATTCTGCCCCGTGATGGTCCCAAGCCTCGTTGCCATTTCCCGCCCCTGAGAGACCGAGTCTTCTATCTCGAATAGATGGAATGACAGGCTTGACGAAACTCCACTGTATCTTTGTAATCTTTGTTCGAACCGCTGTGAGAGCCCACCCTGTGAGCTTTGGTCTCGGAATCGCGCCGCGCACTCTGCGGGGAGAGGCTGCTGACCTGGCTCCCCGGTCGGCCAAGCGGATGTCCACCATGAGAACCAAATCCGGCCGCGATTCCCTCCGCGGTCGATGCCGCTTCCCGCATTTGGTATCCGGTTCGGGCAAAGACCTCGGTGAGCGACCAGCGTGTGAGCTTGTCGTCATCAATGACGAGGATCTCGCGTGTCACCGCTCCCTCCGGTAGGAGTAGCCCCGGCTCCGTCTCCCTCGTCCGCATCCCGGGCCTGCCAGACGCGCCGCAGCCAGGTCCCCCCGACGGCGATGACTCCCGGCCACTCGTTCTTGACTCCCGCCCAGAAGCGCCACCAGCCGATCAGCGCCAGGGTCACCCCACTCCAGCCGACTTGCCAGGGTCCGTTCATCCGAGGGGCCCCTTCCCATCACTCTCTGCTTCTCGAAGACCTCTCCAGTCCGCGGCTAGGCCGTTCGTCCTAGGTAACGCACCGGGCCGCGCGTCTCATTCCCCCCTGGGAATGATGGGCTGACCCGGCGCGGCGAGCGGTGCCGACACTGAGAACGGTTGTCCCGCCCCTCAGCAGGGCCTTCCGATTCGTCGGGCATGAGCGTCGTTCGTTCGGCCTCATCCAGCACAGCCCGCGCCCGCCAAGGCTGGAGCGGTTCGGTGGCTTCACCCAGGAAGCGCCGACGATATCCCCCGCGGCACTGGTGCCACGGATCTGGTCGCCATATCATTCGTAGCGTAGCGCCTCGATGGGATCGAGGAAGGCCGCCTTGTGCGCGGGATAGTAGCCGAAGAAGATCCCGATGAG
>JBIOJT010000117.1:0-11789 GCA_044451055.1 Methylomirabilales bacterium (SeqCode) | reverse complement strand
GTCCTGTGCAAGGGCGAGGGCCTTCCCCGCGAACGAAGCAGCGCGGGGAACGGTGTAGCTATTATTCCGCGCTGCGTAGTAAGAGAGGGCGTGTAGGAGTGCGGCCTGAAGCTGCTCCGGTTCGTCCGTGCCGAGGAGGAACTGCTTCCCGCTCTTGAGCCTCACCACAACGGCCTGGAAACCTGAGACGTTGTAGAGCCACCCCTTGGGGGATAGACGGATCCCCCACCCGTGAAGGAATCTGGTCCGGGTAACCTCCACTCCCTGGATCTCCGACAGCGGTACATGCTTGTGGATGAGCCCGGGCCCGAAGTGCCACCGCAGGGCCCGATCAGTGATCTGGACCGTCAACGAGCAGAAGAGAAAGACGCCCAGCACGAGGACGCCTGCCGCCACGAGCAGGACGAATCGCGGGGCCGGGATCAGTGCCTGGAGGAAGAGGACGACAGCCGCCCCCACGAGGAAGGAGGCCACCACGACCGTCCCCCGCTGGGTATGCTCATAACGGATCATGCACCCACTCGCGTTTCTTCCTCCGCCTTCTGCTTGCTGGTCACTGCCTGCTGCTTGCTGCCTCCCAGCCACCCTGCTCCCCTTCGCCTCTGCTACTCTACAGTAGCCCGCCTTCCGGCTCTCCAGGCAACGCGTCTGCTATTTCACCAGCTTCCGGCCGGCGTCCCAGGCTTTGCCGGCCCTCTCCCCGATCTTCCAGTAGGTGTTGTCCGGCATCGTGAGTGTGAAGGGCTGGATCTTCGTAATATCCGGGTTGCCGGCGGTGAGGGCGCTCTCCTCGGCATACGCCTCCACGATCTCACCGATGAAGAGGTCGTTGGAGGGGAGAGATACCGTCTCGACGAGGGTGCAGGCCAGGCACAGCGGGCACTCGCGGATCAGCGGGGCGCTCCGCAGCTTCCCGTAGAAGACGTCGAAGAGCTTCGACTTGTCCGCTTCTCTGCCGGAGACGAGCCCGCAGTAGTCCGTCTTCTCCAGCAGGTCCACCCCCGGGACGTTGACGCTGAACTCCCTGTGCTCGTGGATGCCGCAGTTCGTGTGGTGCGTCTTGTTGAGCGCCATGGCGAGCATGGGCGGCCGGGAATTCACGCGCGAGATCCAGCCTATAGCCAGGAAGTTCGCCTTGCCGCCCACCATCGCTCCCGCCAGCACCACCGGCATCGGATAGATGGACACATTGTTGTCGATTCGCGTCATGCCCACGGACAACTCCTTCGAGACAATGGCGACACGGCAATCTGGCAATTCGCCGAATGGTCTTAGCGGAAATCCCCGTTATCTCGACCTCCTCGGCCGGATGGGGCTCCCTCAGAATGTGATCGAGCATCTCCTCTCAGCGGGGTGACGACCAGTACGCGCGGACATCGAGGCCGGTTTGGTCCACCGCGCGAGCAGCGATCTGCTGCAATCTCTCCGGCGGCACCCGCTCCACTCCCGCCTCTGGCACCGGCCGGTCGGTGCTGTACACCTGGACCTGGACCGGTTTCAGCGTGGCCAGAGCGCCCAACCAGTCTTCGAACGCGGGGCCCGCGCTGTTGGTCACCGCTCCCTCCACCATGAGGCTCTGGATGATCAGGCCCGGGACCTGGGTCAGCCCCTCGACGATCGCATCCAAGTTGATGCCGTTGGCCGGGCGGTTGATCGTCGCGAGGGTGGCGTCATCACCGGTGTCCAGCTTCATGATGGGCACATCCAGCCGGTGGAGCGTCGCCCGGACCCCCGGGCGGGCGGCCGTGCTGGCATTGGAGAGCAGGGTCAGCCTGGCGGCGGGCCGGTGCCGGTCGCGGAGCTGCCGGACGGCCTCGACGATCTCCGGCCAGTGGGGATGCAGCGTGGGCTCGCCGTTCCCGGAAAAGGTGAAGGCGTCAAACTCCGGCCCCGACTTCAGCGCCGTTTCCACCGCGGCGATCACCTCGCCGAGCGTCGGAAATCCCTCGGGTCCAGGGTTGAGCGTCTTGACCCGGGTGCGACCGTACTGGCAATAGACGCAGTCGAAGGAGCAGACCTTGCCGCAGGCGGGCAGCAGGTTGATTCCCAGTGACCGGCCCAGGCGCCGGGAGTTCACCGGCCCGTAGATGATCGCTTGTTTCAGCGGCAGCATGAGGTAACCTCATCATCACAAAGGATATGGAGAAAGCTTCTTTGCAGCGGAAACCAGGACATGATCGGGGCCGCGAAGATGCCCGGGCTCTCGCCCGGCCCGGGATGCCAGTCTCTTGGAGCGGTTCGATTGCGATTCGGAATCACCATCTCAGATCGGTGCGACCTTGCCCGCTTCAGTCGTCTCACACCTGCTCCTCGGCTCCTCAGCTCTCCCGCTCACTCGGGGCTCTCGGCCACCCAGCCTCTGGGCCGGGTACCCGGCTCTCGGCGCTCCGAGTTAGGTCTTCTTCCGCGGGACAGAGAGCGATTGCCAGTGCTGCCATTCCATGTGCTTGGCCAGAAAGACGATCTGGCCGACATGCGATGCGTAGTGCAAGGACTGGCTGAGGATGGCATCTATGGCCAAGAGTTCCTTCCCAGCGATCTTCACCTTCGCCTGCAGGTTCGCTGAGGTGAGCGTCCCCAGGGTGTTGAAGAGGCACCCCCAACCCTTCTCCCAGGTCGCCATCAAATCGGCGCGCGTGAGACTGGGCGCCGGCTCGAACTCCGCGGGCCGGTTCCGGGTCGGCTTCTCGCCGTCCGTGGTGAGGAAGTCCGTCCAGCGCGACACCATGTTTCCGGCGAGGTGCCGCACGATGATGTCAATGCTGTTCGACTGCTCGTCCAGCTTCAGATGCAGCTTCCGGTCATCCTTCACCTGCGCGATGGCCTTCTCCCCCTGCGCCTTCAGTCTCCGCAGCTCCCGCGCGATAATCTCCAGGAAATCTTTTCCGATCTCAGTCCCGGTATCGGGCATGGCTCACCTCTCCTTTTCCGATGCCTTGGTCAGACGGGGGCACGACACCCAGCACCGATACCATACGTTTCTCCAGGACGCTTCGGTGTAGGAGCCGGAGGCCCCTTCGAGAACGGGAAACATGGCATCGCTGCTGGTGTTCGCCGCTAGACGCTATCGCCCGCGACAAGGGGAAGTCAAGCGGAATTCATTGAACGTGAGTCGGGAAGCGGCTAGGAACTTCAGGGGAGCGACGGAGAGGGGAATCGGGGAAACGGAGCATCGGAGAAACGGGGAGGAAGACAGGGCGATTTCGGATTGCGGATTTCGAATTTCGAATTGGATAAAACGGGGGCCGGAGACACGGACACCGATGCGGAATGCGGATTCTGGAATGCGAGATGATCGACGATCAAGAGGCGTGGAGAGGGAGAATGGGCGAAGCAGAGAAACTGGGGGCGCCCAGAGTGGGACAATGGGGTGAGCCGGAGATTAGTAGGGCCTACAGGGAGTGCAGCGCACGTTCGAGATCACGGCACGCAATGACGCGGATGACAGTCACCGTTTTGCCCGCAACGCGGTAGAGGACACGATAATCGCCGGCGCGTAGGCAATACAGCGGAGGCCGGTAGCCTTTCAGCTTCTTGGTGCCGAGACGTGGAGGGAGCGGATCCCTGGCCAGAGAGGCGATATCCTGGCTGATCTGCAACCGTACCCGGATGGGAAGGCCATCCAGGTCTCCGGTTGCATGATCCGTCAGGACAACGGCAAAGTCAGGCAACCTGCTTCCGCAACCGGGCGATGTACTTCTCCAGCGGGGTCACGCGCCCAGCCCGACGATCCCGCTCCCCCTCCGCAACCAGTCGCTTCACCTTCGGGTTGTTTTCCAGAATGTAATCCTCCAGCTCCTCTTCGCTGATTGCCCGCAAAACGGCCTTGGGCTTCCCCCGGGACGCGATCACCACGGTCTCTCCCTTGGCCGCGAGCCTGAGGAACTCGGAGGGCGTCGCCTTGAGTTCCCGCACGCTGACAAACCGCATTCCCCACTCCTTTGTGAGACCACAATCGTGGTCACACGCTATTGCATTTTGGACGAAGCGTCAAGAATCCTCCTGCCGGCTGGTTACTCTGGTGGGGGAGTGGAGTAAAGAGATGCAGGGAAGACGGCGAAATGCGGGCAGGGGCGCGGGACCGGATGGACCATCGGATCGAAGGAGCCCTCGGCGATTACTCCGCTGCCCGCAGCCACACCGCGGTGTCGTGGAAGGCGCCGCCGCCGAATGGATAGGGTCGCGGCTTTATTGGCTTTATTGCTCCCTCGACGAACGAGATATCTACCGCCATTTCGGCCTTCGGCGTCCCTCCGAGCAGGCGGACAAGGTCCAGGCATAGCCAAGGGTGAGAAGCGTTGCGGCCAGAAGCAGTGCCTGGCTTCTCCGGTATGGCCGGTCTCTCATCTTACGCATTGACGTGGTCAGTCCCGACCATGAGTTCAGCCGATCAGGCAAGGACCTTGACAGCGCCTTATGAGGAGCCAACATGGCATAAGAATCCGAAGGGGTCCCACGTGCAAGCAGGACCCCTTCGGATGAGCTGAGCGGCAGCAACTCTCTGCGCCTGTTCCTAGACCAATCGGGTGACGCCCTCCGCCACCTTGGGGTAGTTCTGGTACATCAGGACGTCGTGACCCGGGAAGATCAGGTCAATGGGGGCCATCGACTTCACCTTATCGAAGCTCTGGATCCAGGCGGGCATGTCCATGATGAAGCAGCTCGGATTGTCTTCCCGGTAGCCCCGGAAGACATGGGCGCAGTCCGAACCAACGACCGCCGCCCCCTTGGCGGTGTTTACCCGAACTACTTGCAGGCCCAGCGTGTGACCGGGCGCCAGAGACAGGTCCACGCCCGGCGCCAGATTGTAATCGCCGTCCACGATCACCAAGCGATCCGTCCCCTCCATGCCACCCACCACCTTGCTCGCCAGCGGATCGAAGAGGATCGCGATGGGCTTCCGCGAGGACACGGGATTTTTCACACAGAAATCAAACTCTCGCTTCTGGACGTAGAACTTGGCCTTGGGGAAGGCCTGGAGGTATGCCTCTATGTTGCCCACGTGATCCCAGTGCATGTGCGTGATCACCACCTTGTTCACGCTGTCTGCGTTGACGCCCACTCGGGCCAGCACCTCGACCGGATTCACGAACTCGGGGACCTTCCGCGCGGCGCCCTGAGCAGGGCTGGGGCCGGTGTCCACCACGATGGTCTCACCGTTTTTCGCTTTGATTGCCCAGACGTAGTAACTGAGCGGGCCGTCCTCGTCCCAGCCAACGTTCCACAAGACGATGGCCATCTTCCGGATGAGCGGGCCGCCGTACTTGCAGGCGTAGATCTCGTACTCCGGTTCCGCGCCGGCCCCCTCGGCAACGGTGGCTCCCCTGGTCAAAGTCTTCGCAGCCACGTCCGCCATGATCGCCGTTCCAAGCGCGGCAGTACCGACCTTCAAGAAGTCCCGCCGATTCAGCGCAGCCATTGTCGCCCTCCCTTCCAGGTAGGAAACCTTCTCCGTTCTTTGCGGCTGACGTTTACCCCCCTCCCGCGTCGAACGACCCAGCGATCGCTCCCGGAAACATTACGGCCCTCTGGGGGATCGGCAAACCCCAAAGGGCCGCAAATGATTACTCCCGAGATGACGCCTCCCCCTCACCATGTTAGCCCCCTCAGAGCGGCGCTAGAGGAGTATTGGTGAACGGGAGCACGTTACCTCTTGCCTCCTCCCGACAGCAACAACAAAGAACATCCTGTCATCAGTCCTGGACAAAGCGGCGGCAGGGGACTTTCTTTCGGGTTATATCCGGGCGGTCACAGAGAGGGAATGGAGGGAGCCCGAGGCGACTATTCCGCTGCCCGCAGCCACACCGCGGTGTCGTGGAAGGCGGCGCCGCCAAAGGGCGGGATCGGGTCGGCACCGGTGAGGGCGTTGATGCCGATGCCCCCCTCGTAGTCACCATTCACCCAGAGACTCTCGACTACGACCGTGCCCCGCTGGAGACCGTCAAAGCGGCGGACGTGGACGGTGACGGTCCCCCGCTCGTTGCCGATCACGACGCGATCGCCATTGTCGAGTCCCAGGCTATCGGCATCATCCGGATGGACCAGCGCGGTCGGCCGCCCCTCGCGCGTGCGGGAGCCTGGCGTCGGCGTGAACGTGGTGTTGAGGAACTGGCGGGCGGGCGAGGTCATCAGGCGGAACGGCTTGTCAGGAGTGGCTCCCTCGATGGTATCGAGCTGATCGGGCAGGCGGGGCATCCGCTTCCAGTCCACACCAACCTTCGACCAATCAGGCGCGAACTGAAACTTCTTATCGGGCGTTCCGAATCCATCCAGGAAATGCGCTCCCCGAAACGGCAGCGCGGCATCAACCCAGCGCTCCTCCAGAACCGTCTTGGCATCCGGCCAGCCGGACGCCTTGAGCGTCCAGTCCACCAGCTCCATGGCGGTCATGGCGAACCCGGGATGCTCCGCTCCCAGCCTGCGAGCGAGACCTTGCAGGACCTCGTGATTCGACCGGCACTCTCCCGGCGGCTCGATCAGCTTCGGGCCGATCTGGATGTGGCTGTGCCCGCCGGCCTGGTAGAGGTCATCGTGCTCCATGAACATCGTGGCAGGGAGCACCACGTCGGCGTACCGGGCCGTGTCGGTCAGGAACTGCTCGTGCACGGCGAGGAACAGGTCCTCGCGAGAGAGCCCCTTGTGCACCCGGTTTGAATCGGGCGCCACCACGGCCGGGTTGGTGTTCTGGACGAGCATGGCGGCGATCGGCGGCCGGCCTTTGAGCGCCTCGGCATCCCCCAGGAGCGCGGCGCCGATCCGGCACATGTCCATCTCGCGCGTGCCCTTGTCGAGGACATCGAGCCCCTCGATCATCGTCTTGTCCCAGTGGTAGATCGAGCGGTTGCTCCAGAAGGCGCCGCCACCCTCGTGTGCCCACGCGCCCGTGACCGATGGCAAGCAGGTGACCGCGTGCATCGCGGCCGAACCGTTCCGCGACCGGGTGAAGCCGTACCCGAGCCGGATGTACACCCGCTTGGTCGTATTGTAGAGCCGGGCGAATGCCTCGATCTCTGCAACCGAAAGGCCCGTGATCGCGGCCGCCCATTCCGGCCCTCGGGCGGCGAGGTGGGCCTCCAGGTCAGCCGGGAAATCGGTATGGGTCTGAAGGTAGGCCCGGTCGGCATGGCCATCCCGGAAGGCACAGTGCATCACCGCGCAGGCGAGCGCCGCGTCGGTCCCCGGCCGCAGGCACAGGTGCACGTCGGCGACCTCGGCCGTGCCGCTCCTGTAGGGGTCCACGACGACCAGCTTCGCCCCGCGGTCCTTCCGCGCCCGGGTGAGGTGGGTCATCACGTTGACCTGGGTCGCGACCGGGTTGCCGCCCCAGACGACGATCAGGTCGGCCTTCGCCATCTCGCGTGGATCGGGGCCGACGAACCGCCCGGTGCCGGCGATCCAACCGGCCTCGGCCGAGGCGGTGCAGATCGTCTTCTTCTGGCGCGAGTACCGCATGACGTGGCGCAACCGGTTGATGCCATCCCGCATCACCAGCCCCATGGTGCCGGCGTAGTAGTAGGGCCAGACGGCCTCGGACCCAAAGCGCGCCGCCGCCGCGAGGAAGCGTTCGGCGATCCGGTCCAGTGCCTCGTCCCAGCCGATCTCGCGGAACTGCGCGGAGCCCTTCGGTCCGACGCGCAGGAGGGGGCGAGTGAGGCGGTCCGGATGGTGGATGCGCTCGGCGTACCGCCCGACCTTGGCGCAGATCACCCCGGCCGTGTAGGTGTTCGCCTTGGCCCCGTGCACCCGGCCGATGCGGGCGCTATCCAGCACCTCGACCTCCAACGCGCACGTCGAGGGGCAGTCATGCGGGCAGACGCTGTGACGGATCGTGCGGACGGTGGAGAGATTCTCGAAGCTCATGGAAGCGCTCTCTATCACGCGAGGAAGGGCGCCTCACTTCCGCCGCCACGGAGAGGGTAATCCCCGGCGCCAACCGGCGCATGATGCTGCTGACGCCAATGCCGCCCGCGGTGGCCCTTTCCCTCGCGGGCGGCAGCGTAGTTTCGGCTAGGGACAGGCGCCTGTCAACTATCCTTTGACTGCGCCCGCCGTCAGGCCCGAGACTTAGTACTTTCCGAAGAAAGAGTAAAGGAAAGCGACGGGGACCGACCCCAGGACGGCCGCGGCCATGAGCGACCCCCAGAACAGGACGTCGGCCTTGATGAGGTCGCTCACGACGCCTACCGGGATGGTCTTCATGGTGCCGGAGGACATGAAGATGAGGGCGTACAGGAACTCGTTCCAGCAGAGGGTGAAGCAGAAGATGCCGGCCGAGAGGAGGCCGGGCACCGACAAAGGCAGAACTATCCGCACCAGGATCTGTATCCGCGAGCAGCCATCCGCCATGGCGCTCTCCTCGATCTCCTTGGGGATTGTCCGGAAGTAGCCCATGAGAAGCCAGGAGGCAAAGGGCACGAGCTGCGTCGGATAGGTGAGGATGAGCGCCCAGTAGGTATTGTACAGGTCCAGCTCGGCGATGACCTGCGCCAGCGGCAGGAAGAGGAGCGTCGGCGGCACCAGGTAGACCAGGAAGATCCCCACGCCAAGGAAGTTGCTGCCGGGAAACCGCAGGCGGGCCAGAGCGTAGCCGGCGAAGACGCTGCACACGAGCGACAGCACGGTAGAGACCACCGAGACGATCAGCGTGTTCTTGACCCATTCGGGGAAGGCTGTGTTCTCGAAGAGGTACCGGTAGTTCTCCAGCGTGAACTTCTGGATCCAGAAGGGATTATACTTCATCTCGAACAAGTCGTTGGTTGGCTTGAACGAGACGATGGTCATCCAGTAGAAGGGAAAGAGCAGGAAGACGAGGTAGAACACCAGCGGCAGATAGATGTTCAGCAGCCGGTTGCTCAGCCGCTCACTCCCGACCATCCCCTACTCCTCCCTCCGCAGGTACACCAAGAGGATCACGGCGAACACGGTCAGGATCGGGAACATATAGAGGGCGATGGCCGCCCCCATGCCGATTTCAGTGGCCGCAAGGCCGATCTGATAGGCGTACGTCCCGAAGATGTGAGTCTCGTTGGCCGGCCCGCCCTTGGTGAGGACGTAGATCAACTGGAAATCGGCGAACGTCCAGATGATGGAAAGCAGCGTGGCGATCAGCACGACCCCCTTGATGTGCGGCACCGTCACGTGGAGGAACCGGTGCCACATGCCCGCGCCGTCAATAGCCGCTGCCTCCTGCAGCTCATGGGGGACAGCCTGCAAACCGGCGAGGATGGTGATGCCGAAGAACGGTGTACCGCGCCAGATATTGGCGAGGCACACCGAAGAGATCGCCAGATTGGGGTCGCCGAGGAAGTTGATGTTCTTGCTGATCAGCCCGAAGTGCCTCAGCAGCCACGAGATCGGGCTGAACACCGGGTCTAAGATCATGAACCACCCGAGGGTGGAAAGCGCCGTGGGCACGATATAGGGCATCATCACTGCCGCCCGGACAGGATTGCTGAGCCGCATGCGGCTGTTCAGCACCAGAGCCAGGCCGAGCCCCAGGGCGCACTTGAAGGGCACCGTTACCATGGCGTAGATGAGCGTGTTCCTTGCGGTCTGGTGAAAGATGGTATCGGTCAGGAGGTCCTTGAAGTTCCTCAGTCCGATGTAATGGCCCATCTGGCCGATCATGCTGTCGGTGATGGACAGCCAGATGCCCAGGAAGAACGGATAGGCCATGAAGACCATGAGCAGGAGCGCACCGGGCAGCATGAGGATGATGCCCAGGCTTGACTCGCGCTCCAGCAGCGACCCGGTGGTGACGGCGCCGCTGCGCATCTTTCCCGTGCGTAAAATCGCCTGGGAAACGCTCAAGGTCCCCTCCAGACCGGCGGGCGCCGCGACCCTCGCAACCGCCCTCGTCCACCGAACCGCACGCCGACGCGGACAGCCAGGCGGCGTGACCGCTCACGGGCCACGCCGCCTGAAACCGCAACCCTCACGCTCCTAGACCTACAGACCGTACGCCCGCTTGAGCTGCTCGGCGCCCCACTCCACCGCCGCCTTGGCGTCGCCCGACTGGATCGCCTTGACGTAGGTGTCCACAATGATGTATTTCGACCAGGCAAGCGCCGCCTTCTCGTTCGGAGGCCCGGCATAGCCCGCATTGATGCCGTACTTGGGCTGTTGTCGGAGGGCGCCATCTTCGGGTCCTTGAACCACATCGGGTCGTCTGCCAGCTTCTTGACGGGCTGCAGATGGTAGCCCTCCTGGATTCGCCACCACGCAAGGTACTGCTCGTCCTGGAACCACCACTTCAAGAACTCCTTCGCCCCGGCGATGTTCTTGGAGTTCTTGAGGATGGCCATGGTCCGCGTCTCCAGCCAGTAGAACCGGCCCGCCGGCCCCTTCGGTGTGAGCATGTGGTGCATGTCCTGGGCGATCTCCGGCTTGTCCTTCTTGGCGGCGAAGTAGATGCTCGAGCCGTTGAAGGTGGCCGCGATCTGCCCGGCCAGGAAGGCCCGGTTATTGCTGCTGTCGTCCCAGGACGTGCCGGTCTCGTCGTAGCCGTCCTTCCACGCCTGGATGAACTTCCGCATGGCATCCACGAACTCGGGCTTGTTGAACGCGATGGACTTCTGGTCCTTGGAGACCTCCATGGCGCCGTGGGCCCACATGTAGGGGTAGGCGAAACTCGGTGGGTCGCCGGTGCTGTGCCCGAAGGCCTGACCGAACGGATGGCCGGCCGCCTTGCATTTCTTGGCAATAGCATGGTACTCATCCCACGTCAGGTCGATCTTGTTGCCGTCTTCCGCGTTGGGGCACCCGGCTTCTTTCAACCAGCTAATCCGATAATTGACGGAGTCGTTGCTGTAGCCGTTGGGGATGCCCAGCCATCGGCCGCCCACCTTGCCGGACTTCAGAACGTAATCCTCGAAACCGCCACCACGCTTGCCGAACTCCTCTGCCTCCCTGGTGAGGTCCACCAGGTTGTTCCTGTACAAGAAATTCCAGGTCGGCCACAGGTCACAGACGTCCACACCGCCGGCCTGGACGGCCGCAGCGATCTTGGGCTGCAGATCGGGCCAGTTCAGGAAGTCCACGGCCGTCGTGACGCCGGCCATCTTGCCCCAGTCCTCGACTTGCTTTCGGAACAGGTCCTGGGCGGGGGCGATGAAGTAGGTGGCCTGCATGATCGACAGCTTGGTCCCTTTGATGACCGCAGGCGCCGCACCAAACACCTTGCCGGGCAGCGACCCGAGGGCGGCAACGCCGATGCCGGCGGCCCCCGTCTTGATGAACTCTCGTCGAGTCAACTTAAGCTTCTTCTTCTGCTCAATCATCCAGAATCCTCCTCTTCGAAACCGTATTAGGCCTTGTTGTCGTCCATCGGCTTCCCGGTCTCAACCACCTCCCTTCCTCGGGCAGTGGAACAACACCCCCTGCAGTAACATGTCACGGGGGTCGTCAGATTGGACGGAATAGCATCAAGACAATTCGAGGCGTTCGCAGTGAAATGTGACACCCCCCTGCATAGAAGGGAAGGCCGGGAGGGCCCGCTTTACCCCAGCCCGTGGTTGAGGGCCTCGGACGAGCCCTCCAGGTACAAACACGCTACCTCTCACTGGGGAACGAAGTCAAGGCAAAACGGGCGCTAGGCTGGCATCTTCTACCCCACGACTGGCGGGGCGAAGAGTGGAGGAATGAAAGCCCGACCTGTCGGATTCAGAGGCACCGCCGCTAAGCTAATTCGCCCTGGTCGATGCCTCTGGGGTGCCGCGAGCACACCCAGCCTTGGGGCTGGGTACCCGCCGTTGCGGTGGGGGGTACCCGCCCAACGGGCGGGTCAGGGC
>JBIOJT010000116.1:0-11880 GCA_044451055.1 Methylomirabilales bacterium (SeqCode) | reverse complement strand
GAAGTAGTGCGGCGTGCCGAAGTAGTCGGCCGAGGGCATGACGAACAGGATCTCGGCCCCCTTCCTGTTGATGGGCGCCTCCACGCGGACCCCCGTGAACTCCGCCAGCTCGTCCACGGCGAACTCGATGCTGTCCTTGAACCCGTGGGGTTGGACGCCCAGGTGGTTCCCCGTCCGGAAGCAGTTGGCCACCGGCTCCAGGACCCAGTTGATGTTGCACCCCACCAGGGTGAGCAGTTCGCGACCGATCATGGTGACTTCGGCCGTGTCGATGCCGTACGGGCAAAAGACCGAGCACCGGCGGCATTCCGTGCATTGGTAGAAGTAGTAGAACCACTCCTTGAGCACGTCGACGGTGAGATCCCGTGCCCCCGCGAGCCCGGGGAACAGCCGCCCGGCCGTGGTGAAGTACCTGCGGTACACCGACCGGATGAGTTCGGCGCGCAGGACCGGCATGTTTTTGGGATCACCCGATCCGATGTAGAAATGGCACTTGTCTGCGCAGGCCCCGCAGCGGACGCAAATGTCCATGAAGAGGCGGAAGGAGCGATACTTCTCCAGGCGCTCCCTCATCCCCTCCAGGATGATCTGCTGCCAGTTCGGCGGCAACTTCCAGTCCTGATCGTATGGCTGCCACTTCCGTGGGTTGGGTAGACCGAGATATTCCAGGTTCTTGGGCGCAGCGCTGTAACAGAAGAACCCTTTGCGGAATTCGACGCCGGGATCCCGCCAGTCCTTCTTGGGGGGTCGGTAGTCAATCTGCGCGAGCTCTTCCGGTTTCGGGATGTGCTTCGCCATGCGCTATTCCCTTTCGAGCGGTAATCCGGCCGCCTTGATCTTGTCCCTGAATTCCTCCTCCCACTCCTCGTAGGTGTGCACCTTGACGGGGGAGTTCCAGGGGTTGACGTGTCGCCGCGCGCGGTTGGTGTTGGTCAGGTTCCTCGTCGGGCTGAGGAAGACGCCCCCCATGTGCATCAACTTGCTGAAGGGAAAGTAGGCCGCCAGGACGCTCAAGAGGAAGAGGTGGACGAAAAAGAGCGGCCCCACTTCTTTGGGGATGACGGGCGAGAAGGTCACCAAGCCCATGGCGAGCTGCTTCACCGCCACGGTATCAATCCGGGTGAAATACCGCATGAGGATGCCCGAGAGGACAAGACCCAGCAGCAAGAACAGGGCGAAGTAGTCGGCGAAGAGCGAGATGTAGCGCACCTGAGGATCGCGGAGCCTCCGGAACAGGAGATACCCCAATCCCCCCAGGATGACGACGTCAGTCACGTACGGAGCCGGTGCCCCCGCCTGGAAAAAGCCGTCCAACTTCGAAAGCATATTCACGAATGCAAGGACCGGCTCCATGAAGAATCGCAGATGCCGGAGGAAGATGACCAGAAAGGACCAGTGGAAGGCCAAGGCCGCGAGCCAGAGCCACTTGCTCTCACCGAACACCAGTCTGGGGCCGTCCCGGAGTTCCGCCTTGGTGTTGCGGAAAAGCGAGCGGAACAGGCCGACCTCCAGAGCCATCCGCGCCACCACGCCCGGCGTCGTATACGGGCTCTCCAGCCAGCCCGCCTTGATCCAGGGCAGGGATTTCTGCTGGCCACTGGTGGTCACGATGCGGAAGGGAACGGGGGCGCGCGCCCACAGGATGATCCGGCGGGTCACCCCGAGGAGGAAGATGACAATGGCCGCAGCCGGCACGATGACCCCGAAGAGCATGCGCAGCGGAGCAATCTGTCCTCCCACGAAGGCCAGCCCGGCGAGCAGCAGCACCACGACGAGCGAAAAGAGAACGTCCATAAAGCCTCACCTCGCGTCAGCTCACTGCCTCATGGTCGCGGCGCGGAGGGCACCTCTCCACCGGAGGCGGTCGCGGACGCCTCCATCCCGTACCGCTTCTCCAGGACGTAGATCCGGCGCTTGGCCTCGTTGGCCTTGATCTCGTAGATCTTTTCGCGGCACCTCATGAACAGGTCGAAGGCCAGCAGCGCCATCTCGTCGATCTTCCCTTCCACGGCTGCCAGGCCGTCCCCATCCGGACACTTCTGGACCTCGCCCTGCACCGCTTCCCGCACGACCTGCTTCAACAGAAAGAGGAAGGCCACCGCCTGGCCGGCGGTGAAATCCTGGACGGCCCGGATCCGCACGATGCTATCCAGGGCCGGCGTGACCTGGGGGGTATCCATTCCCTCCAGGACCCCATCGAAGAGCACGGGCAAGGCGTCTTTGAGGGTCGACCCGACAGGATTGCGGAAGGGGTCCCGCTCCCGAGAAAGGAAGCGGCCGGTGTGCTCGGGGTAGGTCTGAAGAATCCGCGCCAGCCACGCCTCGATCATGGCAGTCTTCTTTGCCGCCAGGGCGTCTCTCAGTGGCTTCGCACCCTCAACGCTCATTTGTCTCTCCCGTTCCACGCCCGGTCGGCCTGGCTGGGCCAGCGAACTTGCACGCCCACCGTTACGGGCCGGAGGGAAACATCTCTCGAATCTCGCTCAGCGTGAAGCCCGTCCCCCTGCATCGCTTCCTTCTCCTCGCGGCGGTGCCGGACGGCAGGACCCTGCCGGTGAGGATGCTGCTCACGCTGTTTCGTTCTTGCCCGGCCCCGCGCGGACAACGATCTCCAGCTCCGGGGCCCGGTTCAGGGTGTTGGACAGGATGCAGAGTCGGGCGGCCTGTTCCGCCCGTGACGCGAGATCGGCCGGGATTCCGGGCGCCTCCACTTCCGCATAGACACTCGACACCCGTTTCCGTCCATTCCCTACGGCGAGGGTAAAGGAGAGATCCACGCGGAGACCCGCCGGAGAGAGGCCTCCCTCCTCGCAAAAGAGCGCCACATGACTCGCGATGCACCCCCCGATGGCCATGACCAAGAGTTCCACCGGCGAAGGCCCGAAATCGGTGAAGCGCGGATGGCCCGGCATGTCCATGCGGATCCGGTGGCCCCGGACCGTGGCGCTGAAAGCCAGGTCGTGCTCAAAGGCAACGCTGATCAAACTCATCCCGTCTCACCGTCTCGGACCAGGCCACGACGCTCTGGCGGGCCCGGCCATCACGGACCGGTATTGCCAGGCTACACGCAGCCCGTCGGCTTCGGGAGGCCCGCCACTTTGCAGGCACCCTTGGCCGGACCGCCGGGAAAGAGCTCGTAAATTTTCTGGAGGGGGAACCCGGTCTCCTTGCAGAGCTTGCGGATCATGGGGGCGATCTTGAACTCCAGATAGTAGTTCCGAAGGTAGTGCACTATCTTCCAGTGATCCGGCGTCAGCTCGTCGATCTCCTCCTCCTTCTTCGCCAGGTCCTTTGCCACCGCCTCGTCCCAAAGCTCCGGGGCCTGGATGAACCCATCCTCGTCAAGCTCAATTTCCTTGCCGGCCAAGACAACAATTGCCATCTTCTCTCCCCTTTCCTTTGGCGTCTTCCCAAACACCTACGTGATCCTCACCGGTGCCCGCCCCCACCGGAGCGGGCGGGTCGGAGGATTCCTTAGAGAGCTCCGCCTCGGTCGGCGACCGAGGTGGCAAGCTCGATCGCCGTCTCTGCTCCCCGCCCCGAGCCCGCATCCGCCCACCCGGACCTGGCACGTCGGCGCCCGGCATGAAGCCGGGCCTGTCGGATCACCGCCCCAGCCCACTCGCGCGTGCCGGCTGCATGGAAGTGACAGAATGAGGCGAGAACATTCTTATACACCACACCGTCCAACTTCCCGTCAAAGCCGGTGCCCCGCTGCATGCGAAAGGCCAGGCGCAATTTCTCGGGCCGTGCGTCACGAACAAATGAATACCGGAACTCGTGTCCGCGGAGCACCGCTCCGATGTCGAAGAACGGATTGGCCCTTTCTACCTCGACGCAGGCGTATCCGTGCCCCCACGGTCGCTTGCCCAGCTCGAAAGTCACGGGGAAGATCCCCACCATGGGATGCGCGATCCCGTCCATTACCATGCCCTCGCTGAGGTAGATCAACCCTCCGCACTCCGCGATCACGGGGAGCCCCGCCTCGATCTCGCGCCTCACGGCACGACGGAAGGAAGCGTTTGCCGCCAGGGCGGCGGCGTGAGTCTCCGGATAGCCGCCCCCGATGTACAGCGCATCTAGCGGCGGCAGATCGAGATCTTTTAAGGCATTGACCTCGATCACCTCGGCCCCTAGTCGCTCCAACATCTCCAGGTTCTCGGGATAGTAAAAGGTGAAGGCGCTGTCCCTCACTACCCCGACTCGGACGGCGTCAGGGTCTCCGGCGCGGGTCTCCTGTACGGGATTGGATGTCCAGGTGAGGGGAAGCGCAGTCTCTGCTAGAGCCCGGAGCCGGTCCAGGTCCACATGGGCCTCAACGGCCTCGCGGGCGATGCTGATCGGCCCTGCAACACCGGGATGCTCGGCTGGCGTGAGCAGCCCCAGATGCCGCTCTGGGAACGCCAGGTCTGTGAGTCGAGGGATGCTGCCCAGCACAGGGAGACCACAGACCTCCTGGATGGCCGTTCGCACCGCGCACTCCTGGCGGGGTGTAGCCACGCGATTCAAGATAACCCCCGCCAGCCGCAACTCGGGATCCATATGTTGACATCCCAGGACCATGGCAGCCACGGTGCGCGTGGTCTTGGTGCAATCCACCAGAAGTACCACCGGCGCCTGGAGCAGCTTGGCCAGTTCAGCGGAGCTGGCGGTGGCCTCGGCGCCCACCCCGTCGAACAGGCCGTGATTTCCCTCGATCAACGCGAGATCCGCCGTCCGGCCATGCTGCCCCACGGAGCGGCGGATTGCCTCCTCGGTCATCAGGTAGCTGTCGAGGTTCCGACACGGCCGTGTTCCCGCCCGGGTATGCCAGGCGGAATCGATGTAATCCGGCCCCTTCTTGAACGGTGCCACAGAGACTCCGCGGGCCTGCCAGGCGCTGATCAACCCGAGGGCGACCAGCGTCTTGCCGGTGCTTCCCCGCAGGCCGCAGATCATCACCCGCGGACACGCGGCCGCCCCCTTCTCCGGCTGGTTCATTGTGGATGATCCTCCCGCGCCCGTCAGGCGGTCGAGCCCTCTTTCGGAGGCAGCTCGATGAAGCTGCCCCCGAAATAGGTGTAGA
Organism: Methylomirabilales bacterium (SeqCode); assembly: GCA_044451055.1. Taxonomy (GTDB): domain Bacteria; phylum Methylomirabilota; class Methylomirabilia; order Methylomirabilales; family 2-02-FULL-66-22; genus 2-02-FULL-66-22. The sequence goes on along the minus strand of JBIOJT010000116.1, from coordinate 6,815 downwards.
CACACCGGCCGGAGTCCATGAGGCTGCGGATGGCCTCCTTGCAGAGTTCCTTGGTGCATCGCTCCGGCCCGAAATATTCCATCATCGCCTTGGTGAGATCCGTGGGCTTCAGCTTCTTGACGCCAGTGGCGTCCTTCACCATCTGGTACATCGCCTCGGCCACTGCCTGGGCGGTCACGGCCTCCGCCATGTTGGACTCCTTACGACTTGAGATGCACGGAACGCTGGTAAGTCGTTCCGGCAAACCGGAAGTCGTCGATGTGTTGCTTGGTGAACGGGATTCCGGTCTTTTGGAAGAAGCGCGGCCAGCCGATGCGCTGTATCCATTCGCCCATACGCTCGTACTTCCGCGCATCGGCTGCCCAGACTTCGACGATGTTCTTGACGGCCTCCACCACCTCGGGCCAGCGGGGCGGGTTGTTGGGAAGGTACGGGATAGCCAGCTTGGAGAACATGGGAGCGGTCCGGGCATTGCTGACTTTCCCACCGACCCAGATGGACACACCGTCGTTCAGCGCGTCGGCCAGCGGCATGGCCGGGCAGACGGTGTAGCAGTTGCCGCAGAACATGCAGCGCTCCTCGATGACCTCTACCGTTTCCTTCCCGTCGATCCGCTTGGGCCGAATGGCGGCGGTGGGGCAGGCGGCCACCACGCTGGGGATCTCGCAAACCTTGGGGACCCGCGCGTCGTCGATCTTTGGCGGCCGGCGGTGAATGCCGAGGATGGCGATGTCCGAGCAGTGCACCGCCCCGCACATGTTCAGACAGCAGGCCAGGGCCAAGCGCAGCTTGGCCGGCAACTTCGTGGTGGTGAAATACCCCACCAGCTCGTCCATCACCGACTTCACGACGCCCGAGGCGTCGGTGGCGGCGGAGTGGCAGTGCACCCATCCCTGCGTGTGGACCATGTTGGAGATGGCGTTGGCCATTCCCCCAACCGGGAATCCCCGGGCGGTAAGGTCGGCGACCAGGGACTCGATCTTGGTGGAATCGGTGAGCAGGAACTCGACGTTGTTCCGGCTGGTGAAGCGGAGATACCCGCCGCAGTACTTGTCCGCCAGGTCGCAGAACTCTCGGATCGTCTGGATGGAGAGGAGGCGCGGCGACCCGGCACGCACCGTGTACAGCTTGTCGCCCGACTCCCCCACGTGCACCATGACCCCGGGCTTCAGGATTTCGTGGTACCGCCATTTCCCGTAATTCTGCTTCACGATGGGCGGCAAGAATTTCTGATAATGCGGGGGCCCGATATCCGTCTTGCGCTGTGTCGCGGTCTCAGCCATGGCTGAACTCTCCCTTCAAGAAGGCGCCTGACCTGATAGGGACGCCTAAGCCTTTGCCTCGTTCGAGTCGGCTTCCAGGTACTCTTCGTAGAAGACGTAGGGGTTCTCCCGGGGATGGGCCACCATCTCTGGCTGGGGCTCAACCCCGATCGCCTCCAGGAAATTCCCCAGGCCCACCCGCTGGATGAACTCCCCGACACGCTCCCGGCTCTTGCCCTCCTCGCACCAGAGGTCCAGGATCTTCGCTACCATCTCCTTGAGCGCTGTGTAGGGCGGCTCCATCTTCATGAATGGGACCAGGACCGACGAGAGCATCGCGCCCTGCACGATGGGGGCCTTGGCGCCGATGAGAATGGTGGCGCCCTTCTCCGGCCCCTGACGCAAGGCCTTGGGCATCACGTTGATGCAGTGCATGCACTTGACACACCACTCGTTGGCGATCTCAAGCGCCTTCCCGTTCCAGGCCATGCACTTGCTGGGGCAGCGGTCCACAACATCTGCCTGGATGTCGATCCCGTTCTTCGTGTAGTCCCGCACGGCCCCCTGGTCCACTTGGATCGGCCCACGCCAGGTGCCGATGATGCTGAGGTCCGCCCGGGCGATGGAGGCCACACAGTCGTTGGGGCACCCAGCGGCCTTGAACTTGAACTTGTACGGGAAGGCCGGGCGGTGCAATTCATCCTGGTAGTGCATCGTGACGTCGTAGGTGAAATTCAGCGTGTCGTAGCAGGCCCACTCACAGCGGGCCGGCCCGACGCAGCAGCTCGGCGTTCGGACATCCGACCCCGACCCGCCCAGGTCGAACCCTGCCTGCGTCAGCTCGGAGAATGTGGGCTCCAACTCCTCCGTCCGAGTCCCGAGGAGGATGATGTCCCCGGTTGACCCGTGCAGGTTGGTGAGACCAGAGCCGTGTCGCTCCCACAGGTCGCAGATGGTCCGCAGGGCCGCCGACGTGTAGAACCAGGCCGCCGGTTGGTTTATGCGCATGGTGTGGAAGTGGGCGATCTCGGGAAACTCCTCGGGGAGCTCGGAATAGCGGCCGATCACGCCGCCGCCGTACCCCCGCACCCCGACGATGCCGCCGTGCTTCCAGTGCCCGACCTTGTCGGTGTACGAGCGTTCCAGGACGCCGAGGAGACCTCGGCTCATGGGGCTTTTCTCAGCGGCCCTCTTGATCTCCCGCACGAAACTGGGCCACTTTCCCTTTTCCAGCTCGTCCAGCTTCGGCGTCTTCGGGATCTTCTTCTCATCGCCCATGATTGTCGCTCCTCTCGCCCGCACGCTCGGGCTCACCGCATTTCGATGTACCCACAGGGGCATTCTTCCGCGCACTTCTTGCAGCCCTGACAGAACTCCAACTTGAACCGATACGGCTGTCCTTTGTCGAAGGGCTTGACCACCGCCTGGTCCTGGCAGTACTTCCAGCAGTTGTCGCACTGGAAGCAGAGGCCGCAGCTCATGCAGCGTTTCGCCTCGGCGATGGCCTGCTCCCGGGTCAGGCCCAGGTTGACCTCGCGCTCCGGATCCTGGAAGCGATCCGCCACCGGCACCGTCGCCATCTCGGCCCGCGGTTCTTTGGGGTAGAAATCCAGCCGCATCTTGTCATGGTGAATGATGGGGGGCGGGTCGGACGCCTCCAACGGGAGGCTTCGCAGGCGGGCGTGTATCGTCTCGGCGGCGCGGCGGCCGTGGTAGATGGCGGTGGTGACGATCCCCAGCTCCAGGATGTCCCCGCCAGCGAAAGTGCCGGCAACCGTCGTCTCCCCGCGCTCATCCACTGGGATTCTCCCGCGCTCTCCCCGGAACGATTCCAAGTCGCCGAAATCCGGCTCCTGGCTGATGGCGGCGATGATGGTGTCGGCCTCGACGAAAAACTCCGAGCCCGGGATGGGCACGGGCCGGCGGCGGCCACTCTTGTCGGGCTCTCCCAGCTCCATCCGCAGGCAGGTGAGGCCGCTGGCGCAACCGTTCGCGGTCACAACCGCTTTGGGCGCAGCCAGGAATTGAATGTCGATGCCCTCCTGCTTTGCCTCTTCCACCTCTTGCCTGACGGCCGGCATCTCCTGGATGGTCCGGCGGTACAGGATGGTGGTCTTGGCACCCAGCCGGGCCGCTACGCGGGCCGCGTCCACGGCGGTGTCCCCGCCGCCTACCACCACGACCCTCTGTCCCACGTCCAGCCGCTCACCGGCGTTGACACGGTGGAGGAACTCGACGCCCGACAGGACGTTCGGGGCCTCCTCGCCAGGCACCCCGAGGCGCATGCCCTTGTGGGCGCCGATCCCGACAAAGATGGCGGCGAAGCCGTTGCGAAGATCCTCGTAGGGCACGTCCTTTCCCACGACCATGCCGCAGCGCAGTTCGACGCCCAGGGAGAGGACCCGAGCGATCTCCGTGTCCAACACAGCCCGCGGCAGACGATAGGTTGGGATGCCGTAGCGCAGCATGCCCCCCGGCTTGGGAAAGGCTTCGAACACGGTCACCGGATAGCCCCGACGAGCCAACTGATAGGCGCACGAGAGGCCGGCAGGGCCCGATCCGACGACCGCGATTTTTTCGGCGTGACGTTCCTCTGTAAGGCGGGTCAGAGGGAGGGCTTTCTCCAGGGCGTAGTCTCCTACGAACCGCTCCAAGCAGTTGATGGACGCCGGTCCGTCCAGGTGGGCCCGGTTACATTGCGATTCGCAGAGATGCGGGCACACCCGACCGCAGACTGCCGGAAGGGGATTCTTCTCCGTGATGAGACAGAAGGCCCGCTCGAAGGCCTCGTCATAGGTAATGCCATGCTTCTCGGCTTGGGCGATCGTCGTGAGGACTCCCCGAATGTCCGTGTGGTTCGGACATCCATCGGAACATGGCGGGGTTTTGAGGACGTAGAGCGGTCGGAGCGGCGAGGTGATGCGGTCGCTCGGCCCCACCGCACCCCCCGCCCCAAGCTTGCGGACCTTCTTGACGACAACGGGCACGCTTGAAATCTCCTTTCTAGCTCTTCGACAGCCTCTCGAAGCAGTTTTGGAACTGGCCTCTCGCTACCAGCGCTGGTGAGCAAAGAATCTGCCAGTTCACCAAGAGAGTGAAGAGGCTTATGGATCAGCCCTCGCAGCCAAACAGCCCGACCGAATCACGTTACCGAAGGGTAACAGTAACTTGGAGTGCGTTACCCTCAGGTAATAGTGGGAGGCCAGGACACCCCGAGGTGCTTCAGTTTCTTCCACAGGGTCTTCCGGCTGATTCCCAGGATTTGGGCCGCTTGAATCCGATTGCCATTCGTGAGCCTCAGGACAGAGATGATATGCTCCCGCTCTGCCTGTTCCCTCACCTTCCCGAGGGGCCGGTGCTGGACGTCGGTAGCACCTGATGCCACAGCCAAACCTCCTGCTTTCTCCTCGGAAGTTACGGGCCACTGCAAACCGGTACGATCTCTGATGCGGAGGCAGCCCTCGCGCTCTTCCGCCCCGTCCTTCATGATCGATGACGGCAGGGAGCCCAGGGGCTGCCGCCCGCATTCACCCTCATGCGCCATGAACGAGACTGAGTCCTGACTAGCCGCCGAAGAACGTGTAGCTGATCCAGACGAGGACCACGAGGAGTACCGCGCCCAGGATCAAGCTCCACGTGATCAGCTTTCTCTCCACCGGCAAGAACGGCTCGTACGGGATCTTCGCCATCTCCTCGGCGACTTTCGGCTGCTGAGCTTGTAGTGCCATGATGGCCCCCTTCTTTCTTAGGACTCGTGCATGCTGGTCCTCAACCCGCCTCACGCCGTGGGCGGCATGATCCCGTGGAAGAAGACCCACGAGATGACCAGCCCGATCCAGATGATGAACCCGAAGAGGCAGAGTACGTAGACCAGGGCCAGCTTCCCGATGCCCTCCTCCCAGAGCTTCTTGAAGTTCGAGACGAGCCCGATGGTGAAGAAGGTCATCACGAAGAAGAGCACCCGGAAGATGTTGCTCTCGGCCGTGGTGACCTTGGCCGCGCCGAGCAGGCTCGGCAGCTGGAGGGCCAACCAGAGCATCGCCAGGAAGGTCAGGGCGTAGCCGATCACGAACTTGGGGAAGCGCTCCCAGATCTCGCCCACCGAGACGCTCTCCCCGGACTTCTTCTCGATGGCGTACACCCAGACCAGGGCCAGGATGAAGGCCCAGATGCCGATGAAGATGTCGATGAATACCTTCACCGTGGTCGCCGTCATCAGCACCCAGCCTTCTTTGTAGGTCACGCCGGTGACGGAGAGCGCCTTGGCCCGGATGAGGGCATCGGTGATGGCCCCGCTGGCCACGGCCGCCCCGTCGGTTTTCACCGCCAGGCCCATCCAGGCCCCGGCCACCAGGGGCTGGCGGTACAGGAAGGTCTCCGCCAGGAAGGGCAGGAACAGCAGTTCCACCACGGCGAAGATCACCACCAGGGAGGAGACCATGATCGGGACCACCGGCCGGGTCTTGATGGCCGCCCCGGTGGCGATGGCCGCGGAGACGCCGCAGATGGAGATCCCCGAGGCCAGGGGGGCCGACCATTCCTTGCTGAACTTGAAGAGCTTGCGGGCCACCAGGTAGACGAGGGCCCAGTAGATCAGGTAGGCCTCCACGATGGCCGCGAAGCCCCGGAACATGACCGCCTTGGCTAGGCCGGTGGCCCCCGCGGCCTGCACCCCCAGGGACGCCCCCAGGATCACGATGGCCGTCTTGATGTACCACTCGGGCCGGGTGGCCTCCTTGAGGAAGGTGGTGACACTCGGGAAGAAGTTCCCGAGAATCAGGCCCACCAGGAGGGCCACGATGAAGCCGGCCTCCCCGGTGAGCCCGAGGGACCAGGGGATCTTGAAGGCCGCCCGCTGATTCGGGGTTACCGCAATGTAGGCGTTATTGCCGATGAGCCAGCAGGCGTAGCTCACCCAGAAGATGACCGTGAAGCCGATGGCGAACTCCGTCAGGTTGAACTTCAGCGCCTTGGCCCCGATCCCCATGATGAGGAGCATGAAGAGATAGGTCAGGAGGAGCGCGACGATCCCGGGCATCCCCGCGTAGGCCTTGGACACCGGGGCCATGGCTTTGCCGAGGGCAAGCCACACGCTCGTGGCGACTCCAAAGCCCAGGAGGTCTTTCCCCACCAGGGGACCGAGGGACAGGAGGAAGACCCCCAGGCCGATCCACAGGGCCCACCAGTCCTCGGTGTTCCGAATAAACTTTGTCTTTTCCATGTCCGCCTCCCTTCAGGGAACAGCCAGACCCCTCCCTATAGCGGCAACAAACCGCCTGGCCTGCTACCAATAGGTTGCTGTTAGCAAAGACCTTGCCGATAGGTGTCGCGGGAAATGCCATTGAAAAACAACGCCTTACAGGCTTCATCCCTCAGCCTCAGTTTCCTTCTGGCAACACCAATTGCCCCCGTGTTACCGTTGGGTAACTTCAAGCCGGGCCAACCGTGACAGCTCAGAACGTTAATCGGCTTCTCGAATTCGGCTCGAGCTTGAGACAGGAGGGGATGACGGCGCTACTTTGAGAGGATTTGACTGGAAGGGCGGGATGGGAG
>JBIOJT010000115.1:0-11966 GCA_044451055.1 Methylomirabilales bacterium (SeqCode) | reverse complement strand
GACGCGATCCGCGTCGAGCCACGTGCGGGCCGCCGTCGGAAACGTCGGTTCTGCGCAGCCCGCCGGAAGTGGAAATCGCTCGCCCGTGTGCGAGGCGGCCGTAAGTTGCTCAAATTAACTTAGCGGCGATGCCTCTTAGATCGCCACGGGAGTGAGGAGACCGCCCGAGATGAATAGTCCCGTGAGGGGTGGGCATTTGCTCTTGACGAACCTCCCCGCGGGAGTAGATACCTACGGGCTTACGCCCGTGGCACTGGGGATCCGAACCCGAAGTCCAACTGGAGCTTGAGTTGACCGGTATCCACTTTCTCCTGAAACTCCACGTACCGGCGGATGACGTCCTCGTCGACGCCGACGGTGGACGAGAAGAACCCTACCGACCAGAACTCGTGCCGCCAGTACACCTTCTTGATTTCGGGGAAGCGGTGGCGGATCTCGCGACTCGTATTCGCCTTGATCTTCCCGACGGCGGCGGAGACCGCGTACTTCGGCGGGATCACCGCCACCAGGTGGAGGTGATCCGGGCGAATGCTGACTTGCCTGATCTCGACCTCAGGATGGTACTCGCGGATCTCCCCCAGCTTTTGCGCCAGAAAGTCTTTCACTGGTCCCTTGAGGACCCGCCGACGGTACTTCGGAATCCAGACCAGGTGGTACTCGTGATGGTAGGCCCCATGGGCGCTCAGCCGAATCTCCATGCGCCCATCATATCAGAGAACTGGCCGGCTACGCCGGCCCAGCCTTCGGCTGGAGGCTTTCACCCCCGGGCTGACGCCCGGGGTCCTCAGCCTCAGGCTTGATAGATTAACTGGTAAAGTCCTACGAAGCAAAGGGCGTGTGACCCGCCCCGAGCATACCTTCCTGGCCATTCTACCCTCGTCGTTACCCAGACGCTATGGGCGGCTGCGCTGCAGGGATCTCAAAGGACCGAAAACCTAGCCGGACGAGCGCCGGCAGGCCCGATCAGCACCCGTGCTCTCCGAGGGAGTGTTGGCCGGGGGGCGGTATCCGCGTCGGGTGTTATGTTCAGTGGGCCCGCCCGAGGGGCCAGACACGGGGGGTTCTGCCATGAAAGCGATGAGGGCGTGGCTGACTCTCCTGATCCGTGTGGTGGTTTCCAGGCCCGTCGCCGGTCAAACCGGGGGAATACCGCCACAGCCCGAACGCACGTCCTCCCCCGCTTCCGGCTGGACATGACCGCAATGTATCCAGTTCTAGCGCCAGACGGGAGTCTATCAGCACGGAATGAACAGCTGATGGAGTTTTTCCGGACGATACGTGCCGACCCCTGAGATGAAGGATTGGAGGGCTGTGGGCACAGGTCCAGCCCGCAACGAGCTAGCCTGAGCTACAAACGCGACGAATTAGAAACCGGCTCATACACGAGGTGACTGCATGTGCAACCATGCTTGCTCTATGCGGTTCGGCATACCGACCGGTTTGCCGCCTTGACGAATGATAAACCAAGCGCAAACTATCCTGGACTATTCTATCGGGGATGATCAGGGGTGAATCGGCATCGGGGCAGCGGTTGCCCAGGCGCCGGAGGTTACCGTCGTCCCCGAAGTTATGATCGATTCTGGCGGGAGTGACACCAAGGGAGGAGAATTTTATGCACGCCATAATGCGATATGGGTCGTTGAACGCGCTTCTGCCGACGGGAAGCAGCATACCGAGCAAAGCCAAGATATTTGCGTTCGTCGCCATGTGGCTACTCGTGACCGCCAGCGGTGGTTTCGTTCATGCTGCAGGTCGTCCCAATCTGTGCGACCCTCTCACCTACGGGGCCGTAGCCGATGGTGTGACAGACAACACGGTTGCAATCCAGACCGCCATCGACGCCTGTGCTGCGCAAGGTGGCGGCACCGTGCCGTTCGATAGCGGCATCTTCCTCACCGGTCCATTCACGCTGAAAAGCCACATTCTGCTCCGGGTAAACGCAGGCGCCACAATTCTTGGTACGACCGACCAGTCGCGGTACGTCCCCGCCTATATCGGCACGCGGTATCGACCCAACGAGGCGCTGATCTCCGCCGCCGATGCGACTGATGTCGGCATCATCGGGAATGGCACGATCGATGGCCAGGGCGCCGTCACCCCGCCCGGAGTCGGCGCCAAGAGCTGGTACGACTTGGCGCACTCCGCAACGTTCCCTTATGCTAGCTTCCCCTTCGCGCCGAGCAGCAATGGGCTGCCGCGTCCCTGGCTCGTGGAGTTCTGGAACACCGACCACGTCGTCGTGCAAGGGGTTCACCTGCAGAACTCCCCCATGTGGACCCTGGTTGCACGCTACGCCACGGATGTGACGATCGCGGGCATTAGCGACAGCGCGCCGTCGACTTCCGCCAACACCGACGCGGTGGACGTCGTGTCGTCGAGCCACGTGACGATCTCGAACGTCAATTTCGCATCCGGCGACGACGACGTCGCGATCAAGTCCGGTCTGCCGCCGACCTACCAGGACCCCAATGCGCCCCCCATGCCGCAGGCGCCGTCGCAATTCGTGACGGTAGCCAACGCTACGTTCACTGCCGGGCATGGCATGTCGATCGGCAGCGAGGCGATCAACGGAGCGCACGACATCCTGATCAAGAACGTCGCCTTAAGCGGCACGTCGAACGGGTTCCGCATCAAGACCGGGCGCGATCGGGGTAGCCATATCCAAGACATCACGGTCCAGAATCTGACCATGACGAATGTCAAGCAACCGATCGTGATCAATTCGTACTACCCCGCGAGCAGCCCGCCTCCCTGCTGCGAGAAGCCTCCGTTTCCGGCGATCACGCCGACCACGCCGTTCGTCAGCAACATCACCATCCAGAACTTGACCGCGACCGGCGCGACCAGTCAGAGCTTTATCTCCGGGCTGCCGGAATCCTGGGTCCTGAACGTCACGCTGACGAACGTCACGATCGGGCAGGCCAGTAGCAGCGTCAAACCCATGGACCTGCGGTACATGAGCGGCACCTTCTCGAACGTCACGGTCAACCCCACGACTACCGGCCACAACTTCCAGGTCGACGACGGCGTCAGCGTGGTCGGTGAGAGCCTTCCTTAGTCGTTGCAGGCGGATGGCGCGTGGCTGGGCGGGGAATTTTGAGTACATCAATCGGGAGGCGTTTATGAATACCGGTCCTTCCGGCTTGAGTGTGGGTAGCCCCAACATCTTGGGGGAGGACTGTGGCCACCAGGGTTTGCTACGTGGTATCGTCCCGGCCCGAAAGGAGGCCATGCCATGGACGATACCGAGCTGTACACCACGCTCTTAGGCATCCGGTCCCCCTGGCGGGTGACGCGGGTGCATGTGAACATGGCGGCTGAGCGGGTGGACGTGTGGGTCGAGGAGGTGCCGGGGACGAAGTTCCCTTGTGCAGGGTGCGCGCAGCCGGCGCCCGTCTACGACCACACGCCCGAGCAGGTGTGGCGCCATCTGGACACCTGCCAGTGCGCGACCTACGTGCACGCCCGACTGCCGCGGACGGCGTGTCCCGGGGATGGCGTAAAGCAGGTCCCGGCGCCCTGGGCGGAACCGCGCTCGGAGTACACGCGCCTCTTCGAGATGCGAATCATCGACACGGGCAAGGAGTGCGATGTGACGGGGGTCCGGCGGCTCCTGCGGACGACCTGGGACGCGACCTGGGGCGTCCTGGAGCGCGCCGTCGCCCGCGGGCGGGCCCGCAAGCCGCGCCGCGTCCCCGCCCGGCTCGGGATCGACGAGAAGGCCATCCGCAAGGGGCACCACTACGAGACGCTCGTGGTCGACCTGGATACCGGCACCGTGGAGGCCGTGCTCGACGATCGCACCCAGGCGAGCCTGGAGGCCTACTACCGGCAGTTCACGCCCGCGGAGCTGGCCACGATCGAGGCCATCGCCATGGACATGTGGGAGCCGTACATCCTGGCCACCCACGCCTGGGTCCCCGACGCCGCGACGAAGATCGTCTTCGACAAGTACCATGCGACACGGTACGTGACCGAGGCCGTGGACACGGTCCGGCGCCAGGAGCACAAGGCCTTGCAGGCCCAGGACGACATGCGGCTCAAAGGCACGAAGCACCTGTGGCTGTGGAACGAGGAGAACGTCCCCGAGTGGCGCCGGGCCGAATTCGACGCCCTGAAGCACGCCGAGCTCAAGACCAGCCGCGCCTGGGCGATCAAGGAGTCCCTCCGCGGGTTCTGGAACTACCTCTACCTGAAGTGCGCCGAGAAGTACTTCACCGCCTGGTACTTCTGGGCCACCCACTCGCGCCTCACCCCGATCATCGAGGCGGCCCGGACCCTCAAGCGGCACTTACCGAACCTCCTGACCTACTGCAAGCACTGGATTACCAACGCCACGTCTGAAGGCATCAACAGCAAGATCCAGACATTCAAGCTGATGGCCTGCGGCTACCGGAATCGAGAGCACTACAAGACGGCCATTCTCTTCCACTGCGGGGGGCTCGACCTGTACCCACGCCCCGAGGCTGGCTAATCCATGGCAAACGGACCGACCACAACCTATTGGGGGTACCCACACTGAACCCGGAAGCGGCACGAATTATCGGGAACCACGTGAACGTCACCAACCCCCCCACGGCGGCGTGGACCCTGCTGGACGCGGCCGTCACGGCGCTGGGCGTCCGGGTCCTCCGCACCCCGCTCCAGACGCCTCAGGCGAACGCGGTTTGTGAACGGTTGCTCGGAAGCCTCCGTAGGGAGTGCCTCGATTATCTGATTCCCTTCGGCGAAGCCCATCTGCGAGAGATCCTTCGCGCCTGGCGGCTCCATTACAATCGCGGCCGCCCTCACTCCCGTCTCGGCCCGGGCTTGCCGGAGCCACCACCCGGCCTACCCGCACCTGCACTCGCCGGGCATCGATTGCCGAATGGCTCGCGCGTCGTGGCGCGGCCGATCCTGGGCGGGCTCCATCATGAGTACGGCTTGGAGAGGCTGGCGGCGTGACCGGGCGGACGTTTTTGCGGAGGACAGGCGTCCCCCGGGGTCCCTCGACCAGCCGATAGCGGCTCTCCCGCCCATCCCGCTCCGCCGTGGCGAGGAATCCGACCGACTGAAGGACGGCCAGGTCCCGCCAGACGGTGCGCCGGCTGCACTTCATCTCCTGCATCAGGTCGTCCACACTGCGGCCACCCCGAACGCCGAGAATGTGGAGCAACTTCCACTGCCGGATCAATTGGTCGCCGCGCGCCATCGTCCGGACCCCCTGCTCGGAAGATCACAGGAGCAAGCTGCGAAAATGCTGGGAGGCTTGGATGCCCAAGGCATCCCGAAGAACCATACCGAATCCCTCGGCGAGAACACAAGCGAAATGCCACGCATCCTGACCGGACGCCGATTCAGCTCACTCGTGATATTGGGTGCTCCAGCCCACGGGATGACAGATGGTGAGGTTCAGAGCAATCTGCGTAATCTGCGGATAGGTGTGATCGTCACCTAACCCTCGACACGGACGGTCAACTCGGCGCCGTTCTCTGCAATCCGTTTCAGGCCTTGTATTTCCTCCGCAGAGGGAGGTGTGAGGCCTTGGAGCAGAGAACGTCGCCCCAACGCCTGATACTTTGACTCGCCCAGACGGTGGTAGGGAAGGAGGTGCAACTCGGCAATGCCCAACTCCCTTGCCAGAGCGGCGATAGCGCGGACAGTGTCCGCATCGGCGTTGTACCCGGGCACGAGGGGGAGGCGGAGCACCACCCCGGCCCCACTCCTTACTGCCCGGCGGAGATTGGCCAAGATGAGCTCGTTCCCGACAGCTGTAAAGCGACGGTGGGCGATGGTATCCACGTGCTTGATGTCGAAGAGCACGGTATCCGTGTGGGCCAGCACGAGGGCAAAGTCTTCCCAAGGCGCATGACCGCACGTTTCGATGGCGGTGTCGATTCCATGGCGCCGGCAAGCCTTCAAGAGCTCGGCCACAAAGGCGGCCTGGAGCAGCGGCTCCCCGCCCGAGATGGTCACCCCGCCGCCAGAGGTGCGATAGAATATCTGATCCCTTTCTACCTCGCGCAGCACTTCCTCTACCGAGGCAAGGCGCCCGCGCAAGGCGCGCGCGTCTGCTGGACACACCTCGACGCAACGCCCGCAGGTCTGACACACAGAGCGTTCAGTCGCGAAGACACCGGACTCGTTGGCTGTCACGGCGTTATTTTGACAGGCCTCAAGACAAGAGCCGCAGCCGATGCAACGAGAAGGAAAGAGTGCGAGCTCAGGGGGTGTGGATTGCGACTCGGGGTTGCAGCACCAAAGACAGTCCAGTGGGCAGCCCTTCATGAAGACCAGAGTCCTGATGCCGCTTCCATCGTGGATGGAGTAACGCTGGATATCGAATATCATGCCTTGGGGACTGCTCACGGGAATCTAACCCTAGCGTGCTGAGTCTGACGTTCGTTCCACAGGCCGCAGCCCCGGGAGGCACCCCTTCGGGGCTCCGGGATTTGCTGTGGATTTCTGACTCGCCACACTAGCCGCTCGTTCGCATCAGCGCTATAACTCGGGAGCGCTGCGCTGGACAATGGCGTCCTGCGCCGCGCGCGATAGATCCACGAAAAATGCACTGTACCCTGCCACCCTCACGACCAGGTCGCGGTATTGCTCGGGATGGGCTTGGGCCTCCAGCAGGGTCTCGGTCGGGACAACGTTGAATTGCCAATGGAAGCCCCCCGCCTCGACAAAGCTGCGCAGCAACTGGCTCATCTTCATCCGTCCCACTTCAGTAGCGAGGAGGCCGGGAGCGAGACGCTGGTTCACAATGACTCCGTTGGGAGCCCGCACGAGATCCACCTTGACCACGGAGCGCAAGGCTGCCGTCGGCCCCTTGAGGTCCCGGCCGTAGGTTGGTGATAAACCATCGGAGAGGGGGGTTCCGGCATTTCGGCCATCCGGGGTTGCGCCGACCCGCTTGCCAGCGCCCACATGCGCGGTGACTGAGTACAGGGCTGGCATCATGCCCCCTCCTCGGGGATTCCGCCCTTTTTCGACTTGATCGAAGAACCGATTGGTCAGGGAGACGACCAGCTCATCGACGTAGTCATCGTCGTTGCCGAACTTCGGGGCACGATGAATGAGCCTCTGGCGCCATGCCTCATCACCCGCGAAGTCGGCATCCAGCATCCTGTTCAGGTCGGAGAGGGAAAGGCGCTTCTCCTCAAACACGAACTTCTTGATGGCTGCCAGAGAATCGCCGACGGTTGCTGAGCCGACCCCCACAGGTCCGGTGAAGTTGTATCTCGCTCCGCCGAGGGTCACATCGCGGGCATTTTCAATGCACCCTGGCACCAGGAGGGATTCAAAGGGAAGCGGCGCGATCTCTGCATGAACGAGATCGGTGGCGTTGGCCTCGGCGATCATGCAGCCCACCGCGTAATCAACCTGCCGGTGAACAGCCTGCAAGAGGTCCGGGAAAGTCGAAACATCTGCGGCATTGCCCGTGGATGGCCCTACTGGCTCGCCAGTGAGCCGGCAGCGCCCATCGTTCAGCCCCAGCTCAAGCGCTTTGGCCAGATTGATATAGCCCCCGTTGCATCTCCCCCACATCCCCAGGACAGTAATCTCGTCGCAGCCCACGGGTATGTACTCCCGCGCTTCATACAGCGGGATCCCTTTGTTGAGGAGCGCGGGGATGATGAGCTCATCGTTGAGAACCTGAGGCATACCGTTGCCACGGGCGATCACGCGCACGGCTGCATTCAGGAGTTCTTGGGGGGTCTGCTTGTGCAGGCGAAGCGTAAAGTTGGGCTGGGGCAGCTGGAGATGCTCGTTGGCCGCCAGGCACATGAAGGAGAGCTCGTTCGTGGCGTCTTCGCCAGTGGCTGTCTTGCCTCCGATGCATACATTTTGGCCGGACGCGTAACCGGCGCTGATCTCAGCCATCCCGCGATCATCCACGCGGGCCAGCTCGCTGAACTTGATCCAGAGGCATTCGAGAAGCTCTTGGGCCTGTTCCTGACTCAGCCGACCTGCATCCATGTCTGCGCGGTAATATGGGTACATGTACTGGTCGAAGCGGCCCGGAGTAATCGAAAACCCATTGGCCTCGATTTGGGGAATGAGCTGGATGAACCAGAGTGATTGGAGGGCTTCCCAGAACGTGCGCGCGGGTTTGGCGGGAACCCGTTCACACACAGCCGCCATGTGCAACAGTTCTTCCCGTCGCCTGGTGTCATGGGTCTCATGCGCCATTGCCCGGGCGAGGGCTGCGTAGCGGCCAGCAAAGTCAACGGTGGCCTCGCAGAGCAGCAACAGCGCTTCGAGGAAGGTGCGCTGGTGAAGAGAGAACGGAGCAGCCCCGTTGAGCGAAGATAACCGCGCCGCCACCTCATCCCGGACACCCTCGATGCCCTCGTGCAGCACCCGGCGGAAATCCAGGGCCACGTGGCCAAGCCCGGTCCACTCGTGAGGGTTGGCAAACAGACCATGATCGACTGCCCGTTGCAGCTCTGGGGTGCGCACCGCGCGGATGCGGTCGCACAGCGTGCGCCCGCGCCAGTACGGAGAGATTTCCCGTAGGGCGCGCTTGGCCTCCGGCGGCACGCGCAACCGGTTATGGCGCCGCGTCTCAAAGAGATCCAGCTCGTATTCCACCCAATGCAGCCCGTACTCCGGGAAGACGGAAGGGCTCCGTCTCTTGTTTGAGAAATGACCGACGATCAGTTCATCCTCAGCAATGAGGAGGGTCATCTCCCGCAGCACCTTGGCGAGCGCCATGGCCCGGCGTAACACGACGGGGTCGGCCTCGTGGGCGCGATAGGCTTCCGTAACGAGGACGGCCCTCTCGACGCACATCTCCCGCTCGATGGCCACTAAGCTCGTCTTCAGACGCTGGGCGCGAGGCGGCGGCTGGCTGACGAACTCGGACAAGGCAATCGCCCCCATGTTTTCTCCCCTACTTACGTATTGCGCCGGTCTCGCGGCCGAGCGGCCTGCAGGTGCGCTGCTCCACGAGAGCGCTGGCTCGTCCGACCGTGGTCAATTCGCCCCGCTGATTCTTGCACCAGACATCGAGCCAGAGCCGTTTTCGCCCACCCTCCTCCTCCAGCCGCTTCACCAGCCCCGACGCCGTGATGGTATCCCGGACGATCACCGGTCGGATGAAAGCCGTGGAAAACCGCCCCGTGGTGACCCAGGACGGCCCAAAGAAGTTCACGCACAATTCGGAGATGTAGGCCGCCGAGCACAGGCCCTGCACAACCGCATGCGGCTGCCCATGCCGCCGGCCATCTTCCGGATCGGTGTGGATGTTCACCCACATTCGCCTGGCGCCGCCTTCCGCCCAGCCATGGGGGAAGCCTGAGTAGGCCACGCTCTGTTCAAAGGACGTGTGCTTCGTCAGCGACGGCAGGGTGGCCCCGACCGGAACCCACCGGCTGGCGTGGGTGACCATGGGCGTGCTCGGAGGGACCTCACCAGTGATGGCATCCGGCGGCGGTGTGCTCATTCCCTTGCCCACGGGGGTGCTGGCGGCCAGACCGACCGTTTCGGTGGCCCGCATGCGGAGGCACACCTGCCCTACCGCATCCAGCACCTCTCCCTCCAGGACCCGGTAATTCTGTGCGCGCTTCTGGTACTTCTCCGTTGTCTTCCCCTTGATCGTTACTTTCTGGCCGACGAAGATGGGCCTCAAGAACTCCAGCTCATTGCGGGCGTGGAGTCCGCCTTCGAACGTGGGCGGGTTCGCGTCGTAGTTGAGCGTGAAGAGCATCAGGATATCGGTGACCAACAGCGTGGGATGGCCAATCCGAGCTCCGAAGGGTGACCCCTGAAAATACCACGGGCCGTAATCGTCCACGGCGAACGCATGCAGCTTGACCTTCAGCTCGGAGAGGATGTCCTCCACCGGGCCGAACTCCTCGCCGATCTCCATGTTCTCCCAGGTATAGGGCTTCAGCTTGCTGGCTCGATTGATCCCCATCGTTTGCTCTCCTACTTCCACCGCTCGTTCAATTCCCTCACCACAATTCAAGCCAGCTTGGTCTCGGCAGTCAGCGTCAGGGCAGACGAAGGCCGATGATGGCTCGCCCAGCTCACGACTCGTTGACTCGTGCGCTGGCCCACCCCGCGGCGGTCATCTTGCCCGCCGAGTTCTCGCACCAGATCTCCAGTTCCACGCGTGTCCCCTCGGCGTCCTTGCTCTCGCCGGTGACCACGCCCCGTGCGGTGACCGTCTCGCCCGAGAGCACCGGCGCGATGAACTTCATTTTCTCCCAGCCGGTGGTGAACCACGATGGGCCGAAGAAGCTCGTGAGCAGTTCGGCCAGGTAGACGGTCTCCATCATGCCCTGGGCGAGGGTGTTGGGCAAGCCTGCCTTCCGCGCGACATCCAGGTCGGTATGGATGTTCTTGAGGTGCTTCCCTATGAGAGAGAACACCGCGATCTGATCCTGCATGACCCGCTTGACCAGGGGAGCCAGGGGCGTTCCGGGAAGGATGCCCCGCCGGGCCCTGGTCACCGGCTCCGCGTCTTTGCGGTACTCCCCGGTCACCCGCTTCTCAGGGGCCTCGGCGGTGCTCTTGCCCACCACGGGTCCGGGTTGGATGTGCAGGATCTCGACGCCCCGATGCCGGAGAAGCACCCGGCCATCCTCGCCTCTCGCGTCCGCCTCCATTACCACGTAGCCCTTCCCGCGCCGCTCGTACTTCTCCACGTACTTCCCATACAGGCGCGCCCGCTCGCCGACAAAGACCGGGTTCACGAACCACAGCTCTTCCTGCGTATGCAGCCCCACCACCGTGTTGGAGTCGTACACCTGGGTGAAGAGCTGGAGCAGATCGTTGGCCAGGATTGCGGCGTGTTCGATCCGTTTGCCGAGGGGCGAATCGCCGAAGTACCAGGGATGATAGTCATCCATCATGAACGCGAACTTCTTGACCAGGTAGTCGTCCACGACCACGTCGATGGGGCCGAAGTCCTCTCCCAATACGATGTTCTCGTACCGCGCCACAACTCCCTTCCTTGCTGCCACCGTCGCCTCTCCTTCCTTCTCCACACCGCTACCCCGTAACCGGAGGCTCCCCGCTTGCGCGCTCCCTGATCCCTCGCGGCTCTCGACTCTCGGCTCTCATCTCTAGACTCTCCCAGGCAGATCCACCGCCGCCTCGTCAGCGGCCGCGAGGAGGTCGCATATGCAGGCCGGCATGAGACTGGTGGCGACCCACGGACCCGGTACCTGGACGACGGTCGGCTTGATAGTGTTGCGGATGGCCAATGAATTGTCGAGATAATAGAAAAACTGTTCCCGCTTGAGCTGACGGTCGGGATTCTTCCAGGCCGTCTGGGGCCCGGGTCTCCTGCAGAGTATCGTCTCCCATCCCATGCAGGCACCTCCTTACTCCGCCTTGGGCCGTTGAATGAACTCAAGCGTGATGCCGTCCGGATCGCTGAGGTAAACGACGTACCCACCCTTCAGCGGGCCCGATGGAATGGCCACCGGTTCTGAACGGAAGCTCACCCCCTTCGCTGATAGCTCCCGGACCAATCGGGGGAGGTCCTCCACATCAAAACCAACATGGGCATTCCCGACGTTGCATGTCCGAAGTGAGGGCTGCTCACCGACGGGCTCCCGGTACTGGATCAGCTCCACCATCAGTCCACCCAGGCGTAGGTTCGCCGCCCGCAAACGGGCACCTGAAAAACCGGTGATCTGACTGATGTGTGGCCCCTGGATTTCCCGATCCGCTTCGAGAGTCATCCCCAGCAGATCATGGTAGAACGCGAGCGACCGACCCATGTCGCTCACTGTGAAACTCACATGGTTGAAGCCCTTGATAACGGTCATTTTTAGGCTAGCCTCCCTGACATGACGCTTCAAACGGAACCTCCGGAGATCCGAGTCACCAAACGCCGCGGACCGGGGACCCGGTGTTGCCGTCCCTTGGGACCCCCTCCCGGCTCGGCTGGACGTATCGGGGGGGGGGGGGGGGGGGGGGGGGGGGGGGGGGGGGGGGGGGGGGGGGGGGGGGGGGGGGGGGGGGGG
>JBIOJT010000114.1:0-12025 GCA_044451055.1 Methylomirabilales bacterium (SeqCode) | reverse complement strand
GTGGTGCTGCGCCACGCCCTGCCCGGGGCGATCCTGCCGGTCGTGACGTACCTCGGCCCGGCGTCGGCGGCGGTCCTCACGGGCTCGGTGGTGGTGGAGACGATCTTCAGCATCCCCGGAATCGGCCGGTACTTCGTGGGCAGCGCCCTCAACCGAGACTACACCATGGTGCTGGGAACGGTGGTCTTCTACAGCGTCCTCTTGCTCGTCTTTAACCTGATCGTGGACGTGTTGTACGCCTACCTGGACCCGCGGGTGCAGGTGCGGTGAAGTGCCGAGAACCGTGAGCGGAGAGTCGCGAGCCGAGAGGCGAGAACGGGGCAATGCGGAGGGCGGGACACCCTCCCCGAGGGGCGGCCCGGTCATCCCGCACTCGGGTACCCTTTGGGTGTTCCGCAATCCGCAATCGAGAGGGTCGGGGGCGTCGCCGTGGCACGACGCGCTGCGACGACTGCAGCGGAACCGGCTTGCCATGCTAGGCTTGCTGGTCCTTGCGGGCTTCGTCTTGGCGGCCGTGTTGGCGCCGTGGATTGCCCCGTTCCCATTCGACAGGACGAACCTTCGGTACGGGGCGAACCCGCCCAGCCGTACGCATCTGCTGGGGACCGACGAGCTGGGCCGGGACCTTCTGACGCGCATCCTCTACGGCGCGCGCATTTCCTTCGCGGTGGGTATCCTGGCCACCCTGGTGAGCCTGACGATCGGCGTGACCTACGGCTCCATTGCGGGGTCCAAGGGCGGACGGGTGGATCACCTGATGATGCGGGTGGTGGACATTCTCTACGGACTTCCCTTCATGTTCTTCGTTATCATCCTGGTGGTGATCTTGGGTCGCAACATCCTGAACTTGTTCGTGGCCCTGGGGGCAGTGCAGTGGCTGACCATGGCCCGGATCGTGCGCGGCCAGGTCCTCAGTCTGAAGGGCCGGGAGTTCGTTCTCTCCGCCCAGGCCATCGGTGCCTCGCCAGCGCGCCTTCTCGTGCGGCACGTCCTGCCCAATGCCCTGGGGCCCATCGTTGTCTACACCACCCTCACGGTGCCGGCCGTCATGCTGGAGGAGGCGTTCTTGAGCTTCCTGGGCCTCGGAGTCCAGCCGCCCATGGCGAGCTGGGGATCGCTGGCGTCGGAGGGGGCGGCCGCCATGGAGACCTACCCCTGGTTGATACTGTTCCCGGGCCTCGCGCTGACGGCGACGTTGCTTGCGTTGAACTTTCTGGGGGACGGCCTCCGGGACGCCTTGGACCCGCGGATCACCTCGCGACGCTGAGGATGGCCGCGCCGGGGAAAGGGAGGTCGCGGCAGGCGGAAGGGACGAACCCACGGCAGGCGGGCGGGGCACGCCATGAGGATGTATTTTTGCGCTTGAACTGCTCTGGCGGCGATGCTAGACTCCCCCCGCTCTCCTTCTGCGGACTTCACACAAAGGGCGATCCATGAAAGCGACCCAGGAAAGCAAGAACGGCATCCTGCTGAAGATCGAGGGACTGCAGACTCATTTCTTCACCGAGGCCGGGACGGTTCGGGCGGTGGACGGGGTCAGCCTCATGGTCCGCAAGGGCGAAACCTTGGGGATCGTTGGGGAGTCGGGCTGCGGGAAGAGCGTGACGGCGCTCTCGGTGCTCCGGCTGATCCCGAACCCTCCGGGGAAGATCGTGGCCGGCAACATTTTCTTGGATGGCCGGGACCTGCTGAAGCTTCCCGAGGATGAGATGCGGAAGGTCCGGGGGGCATCCATCTCCATGATCTTCCAGGAGCCCATGACGTCCCTGAACCCGGTCTTCACCGTCGGCGACCAGATCGCCGAGGGAATCCGCCTCCACCAGAGACTGTCCAAGCGCGAATCCTGGAACAAGGCGATCGAGATGCTGCGCCTGGTGCGCGTCGCGGACCCGGATCGGCGGGTGAAGGAGTACCCGCACCAGATGTCGGGCGGCATGCGGCAGCGCGTGATGATCGCCATGGCTCTGTCGTGCAACCCCCAGCTTCTCATCGCCGACGAGCCCACCACCGCCCTGGACGTGACGATCCAGGCCCAGATCCTGGAGCTGCTCAGCCAGCTCAAAACCGAACTGGGAATGGCGGTCATGCTCATCACGCACGATCTGGGAGTGGTGGCGGACACCGCGGCCCGCGTGGCGGTGATGTACGCGGGACGGGTGGTGGAAGAGGCCCCGGTCATGGAGCTCTTCGCCAACCCCAAGCATCCCTACACGCAAGGGCTTCTGAGTTCCATCCCCCGCATCGAAAAGTCGGAACGCCGGCCTCGCCTGCAGGCCATTCCTGGGATGGTACCGGACATGCTGGAACTTCCCAAGGGCTGCAAGTTCCAGGCGCGATGTTCCAAGGTCTTCGAACCCTGTTCCGGGGAAGAGCCCCAGTTGAAGGAAGTTGCCCCCAATCACCGCGTGCGCTGCTATCTCTACTGAAGGGAACCTGTGCATGGCCAACGAGACGCTGCTCCAGGTCCAGAACCTCACGAAGCATTTCGATATCAAGCGGGGATTCTTCTGGGGGGAGGCGGCCAAGGTCCACGCCGTGGACGGGGTGAGCTTCGACCTCAAGCACGGCGAGACGCTGGGCCTGGTGGGCGAATCGGGCTGCGGCAAGTCCACCACGGGGCGCCTCATCCTCCGCCTCATCGAGCCGACGTCGGGCCAGGTGATCTTCGACAAGGTTCCCATCTTCCAGGCGGACAAAGCGGAGATGCGCCGCCTCCGCCAGCGGATGCAGATCATCTTCCAGGATCCCTACTCCTCGCTGAACCCGCGCATGACGGTGGAGCAGATCGTCGGCGAGGGGATCGTCATTCACAAGCTTTGCCAGACCAAGACGGAGCGGCGGGAGCGCGTGGCAGACCTGCTCCACAAGGTGGGGTTGAGTCCCGAGCAGATGAACCGCTATCCCCACGAGTTCAGCGGCGGGCAGCGCCAGCGCGTGGGCATCGCGCGCGCCCTGGCGGTCAATCCCAAGCTGATCATCGCCGACGAGCCCATCTCGGCCCTCGACGTGTCCATCCAGGCGCAGGTCATCAATCTCCTCGAGGATCTGCAGGAGCAGTTCGACCTCACCTATTTGTTCATCGCCCACGACCTCCGCGTGGTCGAGCACATCAGCGACCGCGTCGCCGTGATGTACCTGGGCCAGATCGTTGAACTGTCGGACAGCCAGGAGCTGTACGCCAAACCGCTCCACCCGTACACCGAGGCTCTCCTGTCAGCCATCCCCATCCCTGATCCCACCACCAAGCGCCAGCGCATCATCCTCGAGGGTGATCCGCCCAGCCCCATTCACCCTCCACATGGATGCCGGTTCCATACGCGCTGCCACAAGCGCTTCGACCGCTGCGACAAAGAGGAGCCAGTGCTGCGCGAGGTTTCGCCCCGGCACTGGGTCGCCTGTCACCTCTACTGACGCCATCTGGGAGCCGTTTTCGATGACGGGTGTCACCGAGTGATCCTGTTCCCTGAGATGGTCTTCCGCTTTCAGGCAAATCGACCATGCCCAAGGTGAAGGTTGTGACATTCGGCTGCCAGGCGAACGAACTGGATTCCGCCCGGATCGTCGGCATTCTCGCCAAGGAGGGCTACACCCTCACCGAGGACGAGCGGGAGGCAGACCTTGTCATTCTCAACGGCTGCAGCATCCGCGAGAAGGCCGAGCAGAAGCTGTTCAGCCGGCTTGGAACCCTCCAGGCGCTGAAAGCAGAGAATCCCCGATTGCGCCTGGGGGTCGCGGGCTGCTTGGCCCAGCGCGCGGGGGCCGCGCTCCTCCGGCGATTCCCGTACCTGGACCTCGTGGTCGGCAACGGCGAGCATCTGGCCGAGATCCCCCAGCTTCTCGCCATCGCGCCGGGCCAGCCCGCGGTGGCGGCGAGCGAGCCCGTCGGCCTCTTCCCCGAGGATACCGAGATCCACCGCGACAGCCGCGTCCACGCCTGGGTGGGAATCATGGAGGGCTGCGACAACTTCTGCACCTTCTGCGTGGTGCCGTTCACCCGGGGGCGCGAGCGGAGCCGTCAGCCCGATGACATCCTGCGGGAGGTCATTCGCCTCCGGGACGCAGGCTACCGCGAGATCACGCTTCTCGGCCAGACGGTCAACTCTTATGGCAAGAAGTTGGAACCCCCGGTGTCGTTCGCCGAGCTGCTCCGGCGGATTGACACTGCGGTGGGTCCAGGGATCCGGGTGCGCTTCACCACCTCTTATCCCCGGGACGTCACGCTGGAGCTGGCCGAGGCCATGGCCAGCCTCGAGTGTGTCTGCGAGCACATTCATCTCCCGGTCCAGGCCGGCTCCACGCGCACCCTGGCCCGTATGGAACGAAACTACACGCGCGAGGAGTATCTGGAGAAGCTGGCCCTGCTTCGTTCAGCGGTCCCGGATCTGGCCATCACGACCGACATCATCGTGGGCTTTCCAGGCGAGACGGACGCCGACTTCGCCGAGACCCTGAGTCTCATGGACCAGGTGGGGTTCGATAGCTGCTTTGCCTTCAAGTTCTCGCCCCGTGGCGGCACACCGGCCGCCGACCTTCCGGATCAGGTGCCGGAATCGCTCAAGGCAGAGCGCTTGAGCAGGGTCCAGGAGCTGCAATGGCGTCGCTCGCTTGACCGGAATCGTGCGTTGATTGGACAGGCGGTAGAAGTGCTGAGTGATCGCGAGCTGCAGAAGCGGGACTCTGGCCTCGGGTCCGGACGAACCCGACAAAACAAAATCGTGCATTTCCGCGGAGAGAGTGTGGAGGAGGGGAGCCTCCTAGATGTTGAAATCACTGATGCCACATCGCATCACTTGAAGGGGGTCCTTATCGCTTGCGCGTAAGTAGCTAAAAATACATTGACATCCGGTTCAGGCCTCCCTATGATACGCGCCGGAAAACAATGGAGGGCTCATGGCCAAGTCCACCTTTCGTAAGCGAAGTACTGAAGAGGAAGGGCTTCCGGAAGAAGAAGGAACTGAGGTCAGTGACCCGGAGGAGAGTGGCGGACGGACTGGGGGGTTGCGCCGGATTCTGATCACCGCGGGAATCGGCGTGATTCTGATTGGCGGGTGGTATCTGGCCCAGCCGTTGTTTTTCGCTCCACCACCACCTCCTCCTGCCGGACCTGTCCGTCCGGTAACCCCGGCGCCTCCAGCGAAGGCTCCCGCTCCAGCCGCCCCGACCCAAGAGGCGGCGCCGGCTCCTCCTGCCCCGGTGAAGCCGCCGGCCAAGGAAGAAGCGAAACCGGTACCAGTTGCGCCTCCGGCGAAGGTGGCTGTCGCACCGCCAGTGCCAGGGAAGGCCGGGGCCAGCAAAGCAGCCCCAGTAGAGAAAGCGGTGTTTCCCGCGAAAGCGGAGGCCAAACCGACGGAGAAGCCAGCACCGAAAGCCACACCGGCCAATTATAGCCTCCAGATAGGCTCTATGGTGATGGAGCAGAACGCCGAGGCCCTGAAGCGAAAGCTGGATGCCGGTGGCTACCCAGCCGTCACCCGTAAGGGAACGGCCTACGTGACGAAACAAATCGTCACGGTGGGAGAGCCGACCGGGAAGCGTGAGGCGGAGGACCTCTCGCGGCGACTGAACGTGGATGGGTTCCCGTCCCAATTGCTGGCCGTCGGTGACAAGTATACGCCGCAGATCGGCGCGTTCTTCAACTTGGACGAGGCCATTGATCTGGCGCGGGAGCTTCAGAAGAAGAACTACCCCCCGAAGGTCACCTCCAAGCCGGCCACCACGGTTGTGTTTCAGGTGCGGCATGGAAAGTTCCACTCACGCGCCGCCGCCGTGAGACGAGGGGAGGAATTGAAGGGCAAAGGCTTCAGCTTCCTGGTCGTTCGCGAGTGACACGCTGTCTTGGCGTTCCAGATGTTCGATGGACCTGCCGCCCAGACCACGCGCGGGGAAGGAGGTGGGGTGAGTGACCAAGGCAGACATCGCATCCCTGGTGGCTGAGAAGGGCCTGACGAAGAAGCAGGCCATGGAAGCCGTCGAGGCGACACTGGAGATCATTAAGAATGCCCTTCGCCGCGGCGAGAAGATCCAGTTGGTCGGGTTCGGGTCCTTCCAGGTGAAAGCGAAGCGTGCACGGAAGGGTCGAAACCCTCAGACCGGATCCGAGATCACGATCACCGCGCGCAAGGTCCTGAAGTTCAAACCCGGCAAGGCGCTGCATCAAACGGTCAACGCCGCCAGCGCGACGCAGGAAAATGTCTAGACCCCCTCGGAGCCAGCCGGATCCCGTGCCGGGGAACGCTCCTTTGAGGGAGCGGCCATCCCCAGTCATGGCGGAGCTTCCAACGGAGGTCCCGGACCGCCTGTACTTCCGGATCGGCGAGGTTTCGACCATTACGGGCGTGCCGCCGTATGTCCTGCGGTACTGGGAGAGCGAGTTTCCCGCCCTGCAGCCCCGCAAGAGCGGGGGAGGGCAGCGGCTCTACCGAAAGCGGGACGTCGCCATGATCCTGGAGATCAAGAAGCTGTTGTACCAGGAGCGGTACACGGTGGCTGGCGCGCGGCGACGCCTGACAGAGCGTGAAGAGCGAACACGACGCGTGGAGGCCCGGGCCGCGCTCCAGCGATTGCGGGCCGGACTCGAGGGCATCCTCAAGCAATTATCGTGAGCCGCCGTCGGTAGCAGGGTCATCCCTGGCAGCATGTGCTTCGTCAGCGGGGCGTCCATCCTTCTCGCGGAAAGAGCCCACTGCGAGATGATCCGGCAAGTCAGCCTAGACAAACATTCGGGGCGTGGCGCAGCCTGGTAGCGCACTGGCATGGGGGGCCAGGGGTCAGCAGTTCGAATCTGCTCGCCCCGACCAATTCCCTCAACCTGGCGGACGACCCGGTTCGCCATCACCTGACACAGCATGGGGAGAGAGATGGGACGGGAGGAGCGTCCCCTCATCCTGGTGTCCAACGACGACGGCATCGGATCCGCGGGCCTGAAGACGCTAGCGGAGAGCTTGAGCGAGTTGGGAGAGGTGGTGGTCGTGGCTCCGGACAGAGAGCGGAGCGCGGCCGGTCACTCACTGACTCTCAGCCGCCCGCTTCGCGCGTCGCACCTGGACGAGAGATGGTACAGTGTGGACGGCACACCCACGGATTGTATTACTCTGGCCGTGATGGGGCTCCTGCCGAGGCGCCCGGACCTGGTGGCCGCCGGGATCAATCACGGCTCGAACATGGGCGACGATGTGACCTATTCAGGAACGGTATCCTCCGCCATCGAGGCGACCCTGCAAGGCATTCCGGCCTTTGCCATGTCGGTGGCCGGCGATGGCGATTTCGATTTCCGCGCCGCAGCGCAATTCTCGAAGCGGTTGGCGGAGGAGATCCTGCGGCGTGGGCTCCCGCGAGACACTTTGCTCAACGTGAATGTGCCTAATCTGCCTCCGGGGGCGATCCGGGGCGTCGCGGTGACTCGTCAGGGGCGCCGGGTATATGGCGAAACGGTTGTGCGGAAGATCGATCCGCGGGGCAAGGCCTATTACTGGATTGGCGGCGGCGCGCCCGTGTGGGAACGCCTGGGAGAGACGGATTACGAGGCCGTGAGTGCCGGTTGGATTTCCCTGACCCCGCTGCACCTGGATCTCACGAACCATCGGGTCATCGACGAGTTGAAGACATGGGGCCTGTCCCTGAACGGAGGTCCTCCGGCCTGAGACTCCAGTAGCATCCGACCCGCGGCGCTGCCATGGATCCGAGGCGGACAAGGTCTCGGCAACTTCCTGACGCGAGGTCCGGGCGTTGAACGACACCCGGTTTCTCCAGCCCTTCCGCTTCAGCGAAACCCGGCCACCAGCGCGCTGAAAGAGGCTTTCCTTCGCAGCAGGGTTGTGGTATGGTGCAGAATCGAGAAGCCCATGGAGTTTGCCATCCCCAGGGAGCGCATGGTCGCCGAGCAGCTTGTGCGCCGGGGAATCCGGGACGCCAGGGTGCTGCGGGCGATGGGCAAAGTTCCCCGGCATCGCTTTGTAGATGAGGCGCTGGCCGGTCGGGCATATGGCGATTACCCGTTGCCCATCGGGGAACGCCAGACCATTTCTCAGCCATACATGGTCGCCTTGATGACCGAGGCGCTGGAGTTGGTCGGGCATGAGCGGGTCCTGGAGATCGGAACCGGGTCCGGGTATCAGACAGCGATCCTGGCCGAGCTTTGCAGCAAGGTCTACTCGGTCGAGCGGATCAAGAGCCTCGCGGACCGCGCCATTCGCACCTTGGACAGTTTGGGGTATTACAACGTCCTCGTGCGGGTGAGTGATGGTTCCATCGGCTGGCGCGAGGAAGCGCCGTTCGACGCTATCATGGTGACGGCCGGCTCGCCGGGGATCCCGGATGCTCTAGTCGAGCAGTTGAGCTCGAAGGGTCGCTTGGTGGTTCCAGTGGGTGACGTCTACGGCCAGGTCTTGCGGAAGGGAATCCGAGAAGACGACGGAATGCGCTGGGCAGACCTGGGTGGGTGTGTCTTTGTGAAGTTGATCGGCGACCAAGGATGGCCGGCCGAATAGCCAGTGCAAGTTCAGCACGATAGCGAATGTCGGGGCGTAGCGCAGCCTGGTAGCGCACTTGGTTCGGGACCAAGGGGTCGCTGGTTCAAATCCAGTCGCCCCGACCAATTTCCTGGAGAGGTGGCCAGCGGATTGCGGGCGCCTCACCGATCAGTTTTCGCCGTTGGCGGTGCACCCGGCGTGGGGCACGGGCAGAGGCGAAGGATGCGCGATGGGAGGGCAAGCCGCGCCTGGCTTGCCTTTCGTTTTTCCCCGGATGGCGCCAGGAATTATGCAATCGGATTGGTCCCCCCTCGCGCCGACTCCCGGCCTGGTCTCCTTGGAGGTGCGGGTGACTGGGCGAGTACAGGGCGTCGGTTTCCGATACTTCACGCTGGAGGTCGCCCGGCGGCTCGGTCTCGCCGGCTACGTAATGAACACGCGTGACGGGGGTGTGCGCGCGTACGCGGAAGGGCCGCGGGGGTCCCTGGAACAGTTCCTGCGCGCGCTCCAGCAGGGACCGGGTGGGGCGCGGGTGCGGGAGGTGCGGATCACATGGGGTCCAGCGACCGGAGCGCACTCGACCTTCACCATTCATTCCACCCTGTAAACGGAGGCACGCCGTGGGCGTAGACGACCTGAAGCGCAGGATTCGGGACATCCCCGATTTCCCTAAGCCTGGAATCCTCTTCCGGGATATCACGCCGCTACTGGCAGACGGCCGGGCCTTTCGCCAGGCAATTGACTACATCGGAGAACGATACCAGGACAAGAAAATCGACGTCGTGGTCGGGGTGGAGGCGCGCGGGTTCATCATGGGGTCCGCGTTGGCGTACAAGCTCCGGGCGGGCAACATCCTGATCCGCAAGTCGGGGAAACTGCCCTACAAGACCCACCGGACTACATATGCGCTCGAGTACGGTACCGACACGCTGGAGATCCACCAAGATGCCTTCAAGCCGGGGCGACGCGTCTTGATCGCAGATGACCTCCTGGCCACAGGCGGGACGGTCTCGGCGGCGGTGGACCTGGTGAAACAACTCGGAGGCGAGATCGTGGAGCTAGCGTTTCTGATTGAACTCACCGCGCTGAAAGGTCGGGAAAAGTTGAAGGGCTATTCCGTCTTCTCGCTCCTGCAATATTAGGGAGACTTGCTGAACGGTCCGACGTGGCCCTGTAGTTCAGATGGATAGAACGAGGGCGTCCTAAGCCCTGCGTCGGGGGTTCGAGTCCCTCCAGGGCCGCCAATACTTTCCGGCGGTTACCGCGTTCGCCTCTCACAGCCTATTTCCCCGGTGCCACTAAAAGTGCCACTTGCTCCCCCGGATTCGGGGTCGGGCAAGCGGTCTGTCGGTCGGCCAGCCGTTCGAGTGCCTGCCGCTGATGGCCGGGGCTCAAGTGGGAGTACCGGGCCGTCATCGCCAGTGTCTTGTGCCCCAGGATCTCCTTGACCGTGTAGAGGTCCACGCCGGCCATGACCAGCCGGGAAGCCGCGGTGTGGCGCGTGTCGTGCCACCGGAAATCGGGGATCTCCGCTTTCCGTAGGGCAGGGTACCAGTCCCGAGAGAAATTCCGCAAGAAGCCGCCCCGGGGCGCGCAGAACACCAGCGGACTCAGGATCTCCTGCTCGCCGTCCTTCTGCTCCCGGGCCGCCTGAATCTGCTCCCGCCGGACCGCTTGCAGGGTCTCTCTTACGACTCGGTTCATGGGAATACGCCGGCCCTCTCCGGACTTGCTCTCTCGAACGTGAAGGGTGCCCGTGTAGAAATCCACGTCGGCCCAGGTCAGCCGGGCCAGCTCGCCCCAGCGCATCCCAGTATTGAGAGCCACGGTCAGAAACGGCTTGAGGTAATCGGGCAGGGCCTCGTACAGCCGGGCCTCTTCCTCGTCGGTGAGACACCGGGTCCGGGCGTTGTTCTCCTTGAAGAGGGGGACAGCCTTGACCGGGTTGCTTTCGACCTTTCCAGCCTTGAGTGCCCGGTTGAAGGTCGCCTTGAGCAAGGAGAGGTCCCGGTTAACAGTGGCGGGAGAGAGCCGGGCCACCAGGGTGGCCTTGTAGGTCTCCACGTCCTGAGGTGTGATCTCCGCCGCCAGCTTGTCGCGGAACGTGCCGAGTAGGCGGGTCATCCGCTGTCCGTCGTTCTGGTCTCGCTTGTTGGCCTTCGCGTAGCCCAGGAAGTCTTGGGCAATCTCTTTGAACGGGACGCGCTTTCGCCTGTCAGCCATCCGCCGCGCTCGCTCCACCTCGGGACAGAAGGGGAGTCCCAGGCGTTGCGCCTTCTCCACCTCCTTTCGCCGGGCTCCGTGTTCCTGGATCGCCAGCCCGTAAGGGCCGACATGCTGCCGGTGCCGGTGGCCTTCGGTGCAACACCAGGAAATCCACCACGCGCCGGCCCGCTCAAAAATCCCCCGGGCTTTGACAGGGGGCCGCTTGGTGCGTTTCGCCGTTTCAGGAATCACCGTTGCCTGTGTGCGCTCGGTGTCCATCACTTCTCCCTTGCCCGCTTGCGTGCAGGCCGCTTCCACTCTAGTGGGCCGGTGAGCAGGTCCATCACGTCTATTCCCAGGGCCTCGGCCAGCCTGTGCAGCGTGGACAGGCGGGGGTCGGTCTGGCCCAGCTCCAGCCGGGCCACCAAAACGTATCCCACTTCCGCTCGCTCAGCCAGCGCCCGTTGACTCAGCCCCCGGAGTTTCCGCCACTCTCGGACTTGCTCGGCTATCGCTCTGTGTTGCATGCTGTCCTATAAGACAGCACCGTCTTTATGCTTGTCAAGGGGGAATCCCGCGCTTGACTTGCGTAGCCTGCCTGTAATAGCCTCCAAATGCTTGGAGGCGCCCCTCGACTGCCCGTTGGTGGACGTGGAATGAACCGCGACGCATTCGCCACGGTTTTGCTCTCTGGGTGGCTGCTGATGCTGCCGCCGGCTGACGACGGTGGGGTCAAGGTAGAGGCCCCTGTGGCTACCTGGACAGTTCAGGAAGCTTTCGACACAGCCGCCGCCTGCGAGGGTCGAAAGAAGGAAAAGATCTCCTCATTTGAGAAATGGGCGCAGGATCAAAAGCCACCCGAAGATGAAAAAGCCCGAAGGTTTATCAACCAGGTGATAACCAGCTACATTTACGCCCGTTGCGTTCCCGCTGACCACATCTATCCACCGAAGAAGCCAGGCGACTAACGTAGACGGCCATCCCTGTTGTGACGGACCTATCCGTAACTGATAGCCTCCACACGCAAGAGGGCTCGCTCTATCAGAGGAGGGCACCGTCATGCACCCCGCCGCCTCTAGTCCCCGCGCTCGGTTGACCTTTACCCTAATGACCCTACTTCTACTCGGGCTCCCTGTTCCGGCGCGGCCTATTGATTCTCCAGCAGAGCGAGCCACCCTGAAGGGCATCAAGGCCATCCGGGTGGTCGTGGATGCGGGTTTCGGCCCATCGTGAACGCTCAGATCGCTCCATCGTGAACGCCGGGATCGGCATGGTGAACACCCGGATCGGTCATCGTGAACACGCAGATCGGTCATCGTGAACACCCTGGACAACCCCGGGGCCAATCGGCG
>JBIOJT010000113.1:0-12100 GCA_044451055.1 Methylomirabilales bacterium (SeqCode) | reverse complement strand
GTGGATTACATCATCACTACGAGCGGGTGGCTGCATGATCTCCGGGGGTGGGAACTTCGCAGGCTCGCGCGGTATGCGTTTTCGGGAAGGACAGGGAGCCGCGATGATGCAGATTGATCGGAGGCGTCGGCCGTGAGCACCGATAGCCTTCATCTCTTCTTTTCCGCAGCAACCCAGTACTACGTGACCGGTCGCTACGCCGTGTTGGCTGGGCAGATCCCAGTCGCGGCCAACCTACTCCACCACGCCATCGAGATGTACCTAAAGGGAGGCTTGGCCAAGACGATGACCCTGCAACAACTGAAGGGACTGTCCCACAAGCTGCCTGACTTATGGTCAAGTACTGTGTAGCCCGATCTTGGGTAGATCCACCCTCCCCGGAAATTTCCGAGCTTCCCGGGGATCGCATCCTCCTCTGGAGTGGCCCGCTCGGCACCTCGAGCGGGCCACTCATCCGTGCCCCCTCTTTCCCGCTCGAACGGTTCGTTAGGAAGTTTCACTTCCAGAAAAAATGACTTGACACAAATTTTCAATCCGGAGTAGTTTCCCGAGCATGTC
This sequence comes from Methylomirabilales bacterium (SeqCode), assembly GCA_044451055.1. Taxonomy (GTDB): domain Bacteria; phylum Methylomirabilota; class Methylomirabilia; order Methylomirabilales; family 2-02-FULL-66-22; genus 2-02-FULL-66-22. The sequence goes on along the minus strand of JBIOJT010000113.1, from coordinate 11,542 downwards.
GTCCCGGCGCTCGACCCACGCTTCCTACCATCCCCACGTTCCTGGATGCTTCATCCGCATTCGCAACGGCTTCAGCTCTCTGTCCAGGGGTGAACGGCTGGTGGCGGAGGCGATCCTTCGGGATCCCCACGCCGTCACTCTGGAGTCGGTGACCGACCTCGCCCGCCGGAGCAACACCAGCCCAGCCGCCGTCAGCCGCTTCTGCCGAAAGCTGGGGTTCGACAACTTCCCGCGCTTCAAGATCAGGCTGTCCCATGACCTGGCATCGCCCATGGCCGACATCCACGAAGACATCACGGTCGGCGACAAGGTCGGGCGGATCACTCGGAAGGTCGTCCACGGGAACATCCAGACCCTCACCGACACCCTACAGGGGTTGGAGGAGAAGGCGGTGGCCGACGCTGTGGATCTCCTGAGCGCGGCCCCGCGCATCACCTTCTTCGGCTCGGGGGGGTCGGGGATTGTGGCGCAGGATGCCGCCCACAAATTTATGCGCACCGGCAAGCCCATCGCAGTCTACACGGACAAGCACCTCCAGCTCATCCAGGCCTCCCTCCTGGGGGACAGGGACGTCGTCGTGGCGGTGAGCCATACGGGCCGCAACCGCGACCTCCTGGATGTGCTGCGGGTCGCGAAGTCTGCCGGGGCGCGGATCGTTGCCATTACGCACTACGGCGCATCGCCGACCGCGAAGCTGGCGGATGTGGTCTTGTATACCATAGCCAGGGAGACGGCCTACCGCCGGGAGTCGCTGTCTTCGCGGATCGCGGCCCTGACCATCGTGGATGTTCTCTACGTCGGGGTAGGCGTCCGCCTCCACCAGCAGGTGATCAGGAACATCAAGCAGATTCGGCAAGCTATTCTGCGAACCCGGCTCTGAACTGAGAGGCAGAGGGGACCGATGGAACCGCCGCTCCTGAGCATAGGAGCGGCACTCGCGGTGAGAATCCGCGAGCAGATGAGGGAGGAAGGGTCATGAGGGGTTGGATCGTTGGCGCGGGCGTGAGTGTCCTGGGGTTGGTCCTGCTGGTGGGTGCGGCCATGGCGCAGGAGGTGACCCTGCGCGCGGGGATCATGGTCTCGAAGGATTACCCCTTCACCAAGGGGGCTCAGTACTTCGCCGACAAGGTGAAGGAGCGCCAACGGGCGGGTCAAGGTCGAAGTGTACTCGGACGGCGTGCTGGGGAGCGAGATCGAAATGTTCGAGCAGGTCCGGAAGGGGGCCCTGGACCTCGTTGTGACCTCGCCGGGGAACCTGGCTCCCTTCTTTAAAGAGATGGACCTCCTCGACCTGCCCTTCCTGTTCAAGGGCCATGCCCACCGGGACGCGGTGGCGAACGGCCCGGTCGGCAAACGCTATGCCGAGAACGTCGAGAACAAGGCGGATGTGGTCGTCATGGGGTATTTCGGTGGATCTGTGCGGAACATGATCTGCCGGAGCAAGGTAATCAACTCCATCAACGACATTCAGGGCATCAAGATGCGCGTCTGGCAGTCCTCGGTGGTCATCGACACCTGGAAGGCGCTGGGGACGGTTCCGTCCGTCGTGGCCTACGCGGAGGTGTACAACGCGCTGCAGACGGGCGTCGTGGAGTGCGCGGAGAACGAATCGCTGACATTCACCACGGCGAAGTGGGCGGAGGCGGCGAAGACGGTCGCGCTGACCCAGCACAGCATCACCATCCGGCCGTGTCTCCTGAGCGCCAAGAGCTTCGGCAAGCTGTCGAAGCCCGATCAGGAGGTGGTCCGGGCGGCGGGCCACGAGGCCGCCGCCAACGAGGTAAAGCTGGAGGTTGAGCAAGACAAGGTTGCCCGGGACCTGCTGGTCTCGAAATACGGGATCAAGATCAGCACTCCGGACACCAAGCCCTTCATCGAGCGGAGCGAGCCGGTCCGGCAGACCTTCGCCAAGTCCGTCGGCGCCGAATCTACCCTTCAAGAGATCTACAGTTTGGGGAAATAGATCCGGACTCCCGGAGATGCCGGGGTGGACCAACCGGCATCTCTGGGAAGAGTGGCTGGGAGATGAGCATGGAGCGGCTTCGGGCGTGGTGCAGCCGGCTCGAACATGTCCTGATTGGGGTGATCGCCATCCTGGTTGGCTGCATTCTTGTGAGCGTCACGGTCCAAGTCGTCAGCAGAATCGTGGGGATTGCGCTCTTCGTTTGGCTCGATGAAGTCATCAGGGTTTCCGTGCTCTGGCTCACGTTCTTGGGCAGCGCCGTCGCCATTCGCCGGAAGAGCCATTTCGTGATTGACCTGCTGGTTGAGATGCTCCCTCTGAATCTTCGGAGGATTGCCCACGTCGGAATTCAAGGAGGAGTCCTGATCGGCGTGCTGCTTCTCCTGTGGACTGGTTGGCAGTTGTCCGAGATCGCGATGGGTCGGGTGTATCCAATAACCCGCGTGCGTCAGACCTGGGGATTCGCGGCGGTCCCTGTGGGGGGCACTCTCATGCTGCTATTCTTAATCGAAGGGTGGCTCTACCCGGCTCCGCAGGAGGATTCTCAGACGGGAGCGCAGACCACATGAGCCCAGGCGGCGTTCTCTTTGCCGGCTTCATCCTCTTCATCGCGGGCGGAGTTCCAATTCCGTTTGCCCTGCTCCTGTCCTCGCTAATCGTCTTCCTGATGAACCCGGCGACGCCGGCGTGGGTGGTCGCCCAGCGGGCAGTGTCGGGCATCGACAGCTTTGTTCTGGTGGCCATTCCCTTCTTCATTCTGGCCGGGAACATCATGAACGCCGGCGGCATCACCGAGCGGCTCCTCAAGCTCGCCATGGCCCTGGTGGGACACATTCGAGGGGGCCTGTCGCACGTCACCGTTGTTGTCGGAATGTTCTTCGCCGGGATTTCCGGAAGTTCGGTAGCGGAGTGTGCCGCCCTGTCAACTCTCTTCATCCCATCAATGATCAAGAAGGGATATCGAACGGATTTTGCCGTGTCCATCACCGCCTGCGCGTCAACCATGGGTGTCATCATCCCTCCAAGTATCCTGATGGTCATTTATGGGGCCGTTGCCAACACGTCGATCGGCGCCTTGCTGATCGGCGGGGCGGTGCCTGGGGTCCTCATCGGTCTCGCGCTAATCGCGGAAGGATATGTCATTGCTCTGCGGCATGGGTATCCGCCGGAGGTTGATAGATGGCTGGGCCTCCGTGCATTGTTGAAAGGGTTCGGAGAGGCGATTCTCCCTCTTGGAGTTCCCTTCATTATCGTCGGGGGGATCTTATCCGGGTACTTCACGCCGACTGAATCAGCCGTTGTAGCAACACTCTATGCCATGCTCATCACAATGGTGGTGTATCGGACGGTCGGGTGGAGGGATCTCCCGAGGCTATTCGGAGAAGCCGGGCTTCTTACGGCGTTGATTTACATCATGGTTGCGGCCGCCACGGTGTTTGCATGGCTCTTGGCCTTTTACCGAATCCCTGATGCAATTACCGAAGTGTTCCTTTCCTTCACCAAACAACCTGTGCTCATCCTCCTCTCGGTTCTGGCGTTGTTCACTTTCCTGGGCACTTTCATGGATGCCACGCCGGCCATCCTGATCTTCGTCCCGATCGTCCAGCCGATTGCGGTGGGCGCCGGAATCCATCCGGTGCATCTCGGGGTCATTGTGGTAATGACGATGGCCTTTGGCCTGCTGACCCTGCCGTACGGTCTGTGCTCCCTGATCGCGTGCGGCGTGGCCAAGGTTCCAGTTCGGAAGATCCTCCTCATGCTGCATCTCATCATGCTGGCGGAGTTCATCATCATCGTGCTGTGCTGTCTGTTCCCAGACATCGTGCTCTTCCTCCCGCGGCTGCTCGCGCCGCAGTGGCTCTAGGAGTCGCCTCATGGGCAGCAGCAAGGTCGTGTCGCTTACGGAGGCGGTGACGAGCGTGCCCGACGGCGCCAACATGACCTTCGGCGGCTTCGCGGCTTACTTCACCCCTCTGGCCTTCGTCCGGGAGATGATCCGGCAACGGAAGCAACGGATCGAGATGACCTCGGTGGCCGAGTGCTGGGTGGCGGACTACCTCGCTGGGGCCGGCATCCTGAAGCGGGCGCGGTTCTCCAACTTCATGTTCGAGGGGCTGGGCCGCTGCTACAACTTCTGCCGTGGGGTGGAGCGGGGCGACATCCTGGTCGAGGACTACAGCCACTTTGCCATCACCTCCCGCCTGGTGGCGGCGGGCCTGGGGATCCCCTTCCTGCCTATCAAGTCCATGGCGGGCACCGACCTGATGCGCAAGCAGAGCTTCGACGCGGAGAAGGCATGGCCGTTCGCCTGTCCGTTTACCGGCGAGTCGGTCCTCCTGGTGCCGGCGGTCCGGCCGGATGTCGCGGTGATCCATGCCTCCCGGGCCGATCGCGAGGGGAATACGCAATTGTTCGGGTACACCTCCGTGCTTGACGAGCAGGCGCGCGCGGCGGAGCGGGTGATCGTGACGGTCGAGGAGATCGTTGACGATGCCGTCATCCGTGAGCAGCCGGAGTTGACCATCCTTCCCGGATTCCTGGTGGACGCCGTGGTGGAGGCTCCATTCGGCGCCCACCCTACCGGGATGTACCGGTACTACGACCCGGATTTCGCCTTTCTGCGCGAGTACTACGTGGCGTCGCGGGATGGGGAGACGTTCAGGCGACATCTGGACGAGTACGTGTTTAAGGTCTCCGATCACTGGGCGTATCTCGGGAAGCTGGGCATTCGCCGCCTGATGGACCTGCGCGCGGACCCGGGGCTTGGGCTGGCGCGGATGCATGCGAGGACGCTGCAATGACCGATGTCACCCGACAGGAGATCATGGCCGTCGCGGCCGCCCGGGAGATTCGGGACGGGGAGGTGGCCTTCATCGGGACGGGCCTTCCCATGGTGGCGGCGTACCTGGCGAAATACACGCACGCGCCGAGTTCGGTGCTGATCTTCGAGTCCGGCGTGGTGGGCGCCCAGCCCAAAGAGCTGGCCACGGGGGTTGGCGACCTGCGCCTCCTCCACGGGTGCATCAAGGCGACAGGGCTCTATTACGCCCTGAGCTTGCTCCAGGGCGGCTTCGTCGACATCGGCTTCCTGGGAGCGGCGGAGGTGGACCAGTACGGGAACCTCAACTCCACCGCCATCGGCGACTACCGGCGCCCTACGGTGCGGCTGCCCGGGAGCGGGGGAGCCAACGACATCGGCAGCCTGGCCCGGCGCCTGCTCATCATGGTACCGCACGAGCTGCGCCGCCTCGTTCCCCGCGTGCAGTATCTCACCACGCCGGGCTTTCTCGACGGGCCCGGGGCGCGGGAGCGGGCCGGGCTCCGGGGAGAAGGCCCGACCCGGGTGATCACCGACCTCGCGGTGCTGGACTTCGACCCCGCGTCCAAGCGGATGCGCGTGGCGACGGTGCACCCGGGGGTGACGGTGGAGGACGTGGAGGCGCGCACGGGCTTTCCCCTGCTGCGAGCGCCGAGGGTCGGCGAGACGGCATTGCCCAGCGCCGAGGAGGTCCGGCTGCTCCGGGAGCGGATCGACCCGGAAGGCATTTACATCGGGAGCAAGGGCTGAGGATCGGGGAGGGAGAGGAGGGCGCGGTGCGCGAGAAAGTCATGGGGCTGCGGGAGGCCGTGGCCCTCATCAAGGACGGCGATACGGTCGCTATCGGCGGGCACACCCTGCGCCGGCATCCAATGGCGCTCATTCACGAGATCATCCGCCAGGGGCGGCGGGGCCTCAAGCTACAGGGTTGGAACAACGGCATTGATATGGACATGCTCATCGGGGCCGGCTGCGCGGCCTCGGTGGAGACCTCGTACATCGGGATCTCCGCCTTCGGCCTGGCCCTCAATTTTCGCCGGGCCTGCGAGCGAGGGGGACTGCACGTCATCGAGCATTCCGAGACCACCGGCCTGGACATGTTCCGAGCCACGGTGATGGGAATGAGCTTCTTTCCCACCAAGACCCCTCTGGGCTCCGACCTGATGCGGTCCAACGAGCATCTGGCCGAGATCACCTGCCCCTTCACCGGCGAGCCCTTCGGGGCCGTGCGGGCGGCCCGACCGGACGTGGCGATCATCCACGCCCACACTGCGGACAAGTACGGGAACGTACAGCTCGACGCCCAACGCTGGAACGACCAGAGCGCCGACGTCCTGATCGCCAAGGCCGCCCGCACGGCCGTGGTCAGCGTGGAGCAGATCGTGAGCGACGAGGAGATCTACCGGAACTCCCTGCTCACGGTCCTCCCGCGGAGGTTCGTCACGGCCGTGGTGGAGGCTCCCTACGGGGCGCACCCCTGCGCCTGCGATGCGCGCTACGACTACGACCTGGACGAGGTGGGGAAATACTACGAGGCCTCCAAGAGCGAGGGGGGCTTCAAGGCCTACCTGGACGGCACGTTGCGCGGCGTGGCCGATCACATGGGATATCTGGAGCGCATCGGCGTCGAGCGGCTGATGCGGCTCACGCGGACGAGGGTGGCGCGATGACAATTGCAACCTATACCGTAGAAGAGTTGATGGCCTGCGCCGTCTCGCGGGAACTGAAGGACGGGGAGCTGGGCTTCATCGGACTGGGCACGGGAGGGCGAGCCTTCATCTACGCCGTCGGCATCCCCAGCGTGGCCATCGAATTGGCGCACCACCGGGGGATCGACTTCATTGCCCAGTACGGGGTGAAGCTTGAGCCGCAGATTCCGGAGGTGCCGGACTGCTTCACCGATGCTGGCCTGCTGGCCTGGCCCTGCCGCGCCATGATCCTGGTGGAGGACTGCCTGGACATGTTCCGGCGAGGGATGATGGACTGGGGCTTCGTTTCGGGGGCGCAGATCGATCCCTACGGGAACCTGAACAGCGTCTGCATCGGCGACCAGAAGCAACCCAAGGTGCGTCTGGTGGGGGCTATCGCCCAGACGGATCACTGCGCCCACGCCCGGCACACTATGATCATCGTCCCCCACGAGCGGCGCGTCTTCGTGGAGCGGGTGGATTACATCTCCGGGCTGGGTTTTGGCGACGGCCCGGGATACCGCGAGCGGTACCAGCACCATGGCGGGGGCCCGGGGAAGGTCGTGACCAACCTGGCGGTCCTCGACTTTCATCCGCAGACGAAGCGAATGCGGGTGCAGTCCCTCCACCCCGGTGTGTCCCGGGAACAGATCGAGGCCAACACCGGATTTGCCCTGGAGTTCCCGAATCCGATCCCGGTGACCCCCCCGCCGACAGCCAAAGAGGTGGAAGTGATCCGCACGCAGATCGACCCACGTGGTGTGTGGCTCCAGGCCAAGGTGACCTGAGGCAGGAGCAATGCCGGGACGCGCCGAGGATCGGCTCCTGCTCGGGCTGGACATCGGCACGAGCGGGGGGCGGGCTATCCTCTTCGATGTCGAAGGGAGCCCCGTGGCGCAGGCCAGTCGGGCCTGGTCGCCCCACCTGCCAAGGCCGGAGTGGGCGGAGCTGGATGCGGAAGCCGTGTGGAAGGCCACGGTCCAGCTCCTGCAAGAGCTGGCAGGCCAGGCGGAGATGGCCCGTGTGGCCGGGGTCGGCATCTCGGCACAGCTTACCACCCTCTGCCTGGATGTGACGGACTCACCGGTCCTGCCCGCCTTCCCGTGGCTGGACCGCCGCGCCGCGGCGGAGGCGGGCGAAATCGAGGCCGAGGCGGGGCGCGAGCGCTTGGCCCGAATCACGGGACGCCGGGCGGCCGCGGAACGGCCCGCGGCCATCGTCCGCTGGATTCAGCGGCACGAGCCGGCCGCCTGGTCCCGCGTCGCCTCGGTGTGCACGGTGAAGGACTTCCTGGCGCTTCGCCTGACAGGGCGCCTCGCCACCGATGAGCCGAATGCATCCTATAGTCTCTTCTTCGATGTGGCCAAGCGGCACTGGGACGTGGACCTCTGTCGGCTGACCGACGTCGCCGCGTCGCGCCTGCCCGAGGTGCTTCCATCTCCAGCGGTCGTGGGGACGGTCCAGACGACCGCTGCGCGAGAAGCGGGATTGCCGGTCGGAATTCCCGTGGTCGCCGGGGGACCGGATGGGACGCTGGCCGCCCTCGGCGCGGGTCTCACGCGATCGGGGATCGCTGCGGACGTGGCCGGGACGACGGACGTTGTCTTCGCGTGCCTCGACCGACCGCGGATGGATCCAGACGGCGGGGTGGTGACGAACGCCCACGCGTGCCCCGGCTCCTGGCTGCTCGGAGGCCCGACCACGACTACCGGTGGTACCTTGACCTGGTTTGCGGAGAGCGCCGTCGGAACCACGGACCTTCCCGCGTTATATCGGGAGGCAGCCGAAGTTTCTCCCGGAGCCGATGGCCTCATCTGTCTCCCGGCCCTCGTAGGGGAGCGAACCCCCATCTGGGACTCCGAGGCCCGAGGGGCGTTCGTGGGGCTCACCTTGGGCCATAGGAGAGGCCACCTAGTCCGCGCGATCCTGGAGGGCGGCGCCTGCATCGTCCGGAGGGTCGTGGAGGCCATCGTGCGTATGGGGGAGCCGGTGAAGGAAGTCAGGCTGGTTGGCGGCGGGGCCCGAAGCGATCTCTGGACGCAGATCAGGGCGGATGTCCTCGGGCTGCCGATCCGTCGGATGTCGGTCCGGGAGGCCTCGGCCCTCGGGGCAGCCATCCTGGCGGCGGTGGGCGCCGGACTTTTTCCCGAGGTGGCTTCCGCCGCCGAAAAGATGAGCGGTGCGGGAGAGCTGATCCAGCCGAAGGCCGAGACGCACGCCCGATACGACGAGGTCTTCGCGGTCTTCGAGCGGCTGGACGCCATCCTGCGGGGAGTGGGGCGAGCGCTATGATCCGTCTCGACCACGTGGGGATCCTGGTCCGAAGCATCCAGGAGGCGCTTCCGCTCTACATCGAGCTTCTGGGGCTTACGGCGGATCCGGCGGTCGAACTCACGGAGCAGCAGGTGCGGGTGGTCTTCCTCCACGCTGGGGACGGCCAGATCGAGTTGCTGGAGCCCATGACAAGTGACTGCCTCCTGGCGCAGGTCCTGGAAAAGCGTGGCGAGGGGCTCCTACACCTCTGCTTGGAGGTGGAGGACATCGAGGGTGTCCTGCGCAAGCTGGAGGCGGCGGGCCTCCGCCTGGTGGACCGGCATGCCTGGCTGAGCCCGCATGGCCTGGCCGCCTTCGTTCATCCCACGGCCTTCCATGGGGTCTCCATCGAGCTGCGGCAGAAGGTCCGCCCGGAGCGTGGGGGCGCAGGATCTCCTGACTCCAAGGGAGCCACGTAAGGTTGAGGTCGAAAACCGACCAGGGGCCGCGAGGTGCAGTGTGGGAAGATGCGTGGCAACCATATCTCGCATATATACCAAGACGTTGGAGGTCCTGATCGGCGTGCTGCTCACGCTGATGATCGTCGCGGGATTCGCCGCTGTGGTCGCTCGCTATTTCCTGGGCGGCCTGGTGTCCCCTACTGGGCCGAGGAGGTGATCCGCTATTCGTTCATCTGGTCCGTCTTCCTCGTCTCTCCCCTGGTGATCCGTCGCAGGGCTAATCTGGAGTTGGCCATCTTCGTGCAGTGGCTGCCTCCTCGGGCCCGGCGGGGGATTGCCCTGATCAACGGGGCGGTGATCCTGGCCTTTCTGGTCGTGCTCGTTGTCCAGGGAGTGGTCATGGTCCGCGTGAACCTGAGCCAACTCTCCTCGGCCCTGGAGATTTCCATGGCCTGGATCTACCTCGCCGTACCAGTGGGCGGCCTCCTGATGCTGGGGGAGTATCTTGGGATTCTCCTCCAGGCTTGGCGTGGCACACCGGAGACTTCCCCGCAGCCGATCGCGGTGGCAGTGGAATGATCGGAATCCTGTTCCTCAGTTTCGGGGCATTTCTGACCCTGGGGATGCCCATCGTCTTCGGCATCGGAGCCTCATCCCTCCTGGCGCTTCTGGTGAACAGCCAGATCCCCTTATCCATCATGGTCACTAAATGCTTATCCGTAAATAGGTATTGTGTCAACCTTGCGCTCATGGTAGTGTTCCAGTATGAGCGCACACCGATCCTGGACCGTATCCGACGAGCTGTGGGCCAAAGTCGCCCCATGGATCCCGCCCCGGAAACGGCGGAAGGGGCAGCGGTATCAGCGCAAACCGGGGGGCGGGCGGAAACCCCTGGACCCCCGGCGCATCTTCGAGGGGATTGTATATGCCCTGCGGACGGGCTGCCAGTGGAAGGCCCTGCCCAAGGAACAGTTCGGCAGCCCCAGCTCCATCCACAAGTACTTTCTCGCCTGGAAGCGTGCCGGGGTCTTCGTCCGGCTCTGGCGGCAGGGCCTGGCGGAATACGATGACCTCGAAGGCATTGCCTGGGCGTGGCAGAGCGTCGATGCGGCCCTCGGGAAAGCCCCCCTGGCCCAAGAGGCTGTCGGCGCCAACCCGACGGATCGGGGGAAAAAAGGGCACGAAGCGCAGCCTCCTCGTGGACGCCCGTGGAATCCCGCTGTCGCTAGTCGTCAGCGGGGCGAACCGGCATGATGTCCGCCTCCTGACGCCGACACTGGACCGGGTGGTCGTGGCTCGCCCGGTGGTCCGGCACCACTTGGGTGCGGATACGGGGGACACGGGCCAGCCCGCCTGGACGGCGATGGTCTACCGTGGGTATCGTCCCCATGTGCCCCAGCGGGGCGCAGAGCCCCCGCGCCGGCGCCCTCCGCCGGGCCGGGCTCGGCGCTGGGTGGTCGAGCGCACGCTCTCCTGGCTGAATCGGTTCCGGAAGCTGCTCGTGCGCTTCGAGAAGTTGCGCGTCAGTCACCTGGCACTCCTGGAGTTAGCGTGTGCGCTGATCGTGTTTCGCCAGATGATTGTTATTCACGGATAGGCTCTAAGATCTTCGGGGGCATGGACTCCTTCCCCCTGATGGCCATTCCCTTCTTCATCCTGGCCGGTGAGATCATGAACCGGTCCGGGATCACGGAGCGGATCGTGGAGTTCTCGAACGATCTGGTGGGATACCTGCGAGGCGGTCTCGCCCACGTGAATGTCCTGACCAACATGATACTCGCAGGCGTCTCCGGATCCTGCGTGGCGGATTGCTCCGCCACCGGGACGCTCCTCATCCCGGCCATGGTGAAGAAGGGCTACCCGGTAGAATTCAGCGTCTGCCTGACCGCTTGCGCGTCCACCATGGGCCCGATCATTCCGCCCAGCATTCTGATGATCCTGTACGGCTCGATGACGGGCGTCTCCATCGGCGCATTGTTTCTCGGAGGCGTCATCCCGGGTGTGCTCATCGGCCTCAGCCTGATGCTGGTGAACGTCATTCTCTGCCGGCGGGGGGGATTCGGCGCACCCATGGAGGGAGGATCCCTTCGACATCTCAAGGTCAGCTTCCGTCGAGCCGTCTGGGCGCTCCTGGTGCCCGTGATCATCCTGGGCGGGATCCTGTCGGGCGCTTTCACGGCCACGGAGGCCGACATCGTGGCCGTGGTCTACAGCCTGATCGTCGGGCTCTTCGTTCTCCGGACGCTCAAGCCCAACAAGCTCCTCGGGATCCTGGTGGATTCGACGGTGACGGCCGGAATGGTGATGCTCATCATCGGGGTAGCATCCGCCTTCGGCTACCTGTTGACCCGCTGGCACT
>JBIOJT010000112.1:0-12351 GCA_044451055.1 Methylomirabilales bacterium (SeqCode) | reverse complement strand
TGGGCAAGACCACCTTCCCGGGCAACCTGGAGGCGGTCGCCCTGCGCGGGCACATCGTGATTTTCGGCGCCGCGAGCGGACCCGCAGACCCAATCGTTCCCAATGCGCTCATGGCGCGGTCCATCACCGTCTCCGGTGGCAGTCTGGGGAATTACCTGCTCACCCGCGAGGAATTGCTGCGTCGGGCGGGCGATGTGGTTGCTGGAATCCGCGCTGGCTGGTTGCGCTTGCGCATCGCCAAGGTACTTTCGCTGGCGCAGGCGGCCGAGGCTCACCGACTGCTGGAAGGTCGCCACACGATCGGCAAGCTACTGTTGTCGATGCGGGGTTAAGAGTACAGAGGGAAAGGGGGCACATACCGGATTGTGCTTACACATCTCCTGCCGAATACCTTTGCCAAGCGTCATCCAGTTGTTGCCGACTCTTTCAGTTCCTGCTGCTGGATCCCTCTGGGCGGCGAAGGGTCCACGACTCTCTCCATGCTGCTTTCCGCCTGAGCGCCTGTGGTCCGAAGGCTGAGACGATGCGACGATCTCCTTTGGCTCGTCGACAGGACCATGCTAAGGTAGGTGCGCCAAGGGCTGTGACCTCATGAGAAAGGGGTGGGCGATGACCAGGGTGTCCATAGCCAGGGTCGATGGGCGGGATCGCCATCAGGTGGCTGGCGCCGTTCGGCGGGCCGTGAGCATGGCCGGAGGCCTTGCGGACCTCATCCGCCCGGGTATGCTGGTGATGGTGAAACCGAACCTGGTGGCGCCACCCCCATCGGCCCACGCGGGGGCCTGCACCAGCCCCCTGGTCTGCCAGGCGGTGGCCGATCTGGTGAGTGAGCTGGGAGCCAAGCCAGTCATCGCCGAGTCCTCCGCGAGGGGCGCGGACACCGAGGCCGCGTTGCAGATCATGGGCTACGAGGAACTCCGCCAGCAGGGCTATCACCTGGTGGATCTGAAGAAGGATGGGACCGTGCGGGTGGAGATCGTCGGCGGACGTGTGCTGCAGGAGATCACGACTTTTGAACTGGTCACCCAGGTGGATGCCATCATCAGCGTGCCGGTGATGAAGACCCACGACCAGGGGCAAGCCACGCTGGCTCTGAAGAACCTGAAAGGCCTGGTGACCGACGGCGAGAAGCGGCGCATCCACCTGGAGGGCTTGTTCGAGGGTGTGGTGGACCTGGTCAGCCACTTCAAGCCGATCTTTGCCGTGGTGGATGGGATCATCGGCCAGGAGGGTATGGGGCCACTCATGGGGTTGCCCGTCGAACTTGGACTGGTGCTGGCGGGGCGCGATCTTGTGGCGGTGGATGCCATCGCCAGCCGCGTCATGGGCTTCGAAGCGGATGAGGTGCCCATCACCAAGGCGGCGGCCGAGCGAGGCCTGGGCACGCTGGATCCGGCGCAGATCGAGGTGGTGGGGGAGCAGGTGGACTCCGTGCGACGGCGTTTTGTCCGCTGCGAGGAAGACCACCGTATCGACCGGGAGGGCATCACCATCGTCCACAGCGAGGGTACCTGCACCGGCTGCCGGAACGGACTCTTGAGTTCCCTCTTCGACATGCGGGGGGAGGGAACCCTAGAGCGTGCGCGCGGGTTCACCATCATCGTGGGGCCAGCGGCGATCCCGGATGGCATTCAGCAGGAGGCGTTGGTCAGCATCGGCTCGTGCAGCTTGCCACAGGCCAGACACCTACCCCGATTTGTGCGGGGCTGTCCGCCCAACAACGTGGACATCATCCGGGCGCTGAGCACAGAGGCGACATAGCATCGTCACACCGGCACCACATGCCACTCGCGGCCGAGGTCCCCGAGCCCCTCACAGCCCATCTCCGTCACCGCCACGGCGTCCTCGATCTTCACGTGCCCCACCTCTGGATGGATGAACTCCGTCTCGATGGACAGGACCATCCCCGCCTCCAGGGGGCGCGAGTTGGTGGGGGTGATGTTGGGCTGTTCGTGCGACACCATGCCGATGCCATGGGCGACGAAGCGTCCGGAGGGCGCCAAGCGATGCTCGCGCACGGTGCGCTCGCCCTCGCGAAGCAGCTCTCTGCACGGCAGGCCCGCGCGGACGAGTTTCCGTACGCATCCTTGCACTTCGAGGCAGGCGTCCAAGAGGTCCCGGGCGAGGGGTGAGGGATCGCCCAGGCACCCCATCCGGCAGATGTCTGCCAGATAGTCCCGGTCCTCTCCTCCGGCATCAATGTGTAGCACGCGGCCCCGCTCCCAGCGCGCCCCTGACGGTGCCCGCAGGGTGCCCGGCCCGGCGCAGGTGAAGGCCCAGAGGAAGGTAAGTCCCCGATTCGCCATCTCCTGTGTCACACGCTCAGAAATGGCTGCGGTCGTGACGCCAGGCGTTCCAGAGGCGAACGCAGTCTGGATCGCCTGGGCCGTCCGGTCGTACACCGTCTGAAGGTGGGCCAACTCCGCAGGACTCTTCACGGCCCGTAGGCCGTCGAGGATGGGTGTTGCATCCACGAACTTCGCCCGCGGGAGGGCCTGCTGAAGCGCCAGGAGAGCATCCGCCGGAAGGAAGGGGAGTTCGAGGCCAATCGTGGCCTCGGCCAAACCGAGCGTCCGGATCGCTTGCGCCGCGGCCTCGGCCGCACCCAGGGTGCCGCGCATGGCGGGGGGGCGGATTTCGATCCAGAGGCCCTCTGCCTGAATCTGACCTTGCTCGTCGGGACGCCCGATGTAAAACGCATCATCGAAGTGCCGACGGGGCAGACCAACGAAAGGCAGGTACTGGCTCCGCCCCATGCGTGTTGCGTAGGCGTGGAAGTGAAAGTAATACCCGCCGGTCAGGTACCGGACATTGTGGCGAGTGTTGGCGACGAGGAGGTCGAGACCTGCCTCCTCCATGAGGCCCTCGAGCTTTTTGGCGTCAAAGGGTATCATTTTGCTCTGCTCCTTTTTCTTCGACCAGGCTGCTCACTGCTACTCGCCTTGTATATACCCGGTACGTGGGCGGGTCAACCCCGATCCGGGGAGGTCAACCGCCACGGCGTGGAGCACTCCCAAGACGGAAACGCCATTTGGGAATGGAGCGGGAGCATTGAATTCCAGATGGCTAGAATTGTACTGTTTGGTCCATTGCAAAGCGATGTCCCTCTAATTTACGAACTTGGGGCACCAACGGCGGTGCCGTTGGTAGCGGCGGTTCTTCTCTTTCCGGAATTTGGTATTGCCTTCCTTCTGCACGCGAACTCTCCTGTTTTCTGTGGACACATTGGTTTTTGATATGGTAGCTTCCCTGACCACAAACACTGGTTTGAAGCGAAGGCTCATCCCGCATGGACCTCGTGCAAAAGATCCTGCAGGGCGATCCACGCGCTGCGGCCCGTCTGATGACCATGATCGAGAACGGGACCGCCGAATCCATTTCTGCCCTCAAATCCCTCTATCGCCACACCGGAAGGGCATATGTCATCGGGGTGACAGGTCCCCCCGGTTCAGGGAAGAGCACGCTCACCGATGGGATCACGGAGGAATTGCGTCGTCGGGGCCAGACGGTCGGCATCGTGGCCGTGGACCCTACCAGTCCGTTCACGGGCGGCGCCATCCTGGCCGACAGGATTCGCATGCAGCGGCACAGTCTGGATTCAGGCGTCTTCATCCGGAGCATGGCGACCCGGGGTCATCTCGGTGGGTTGGCCCGCGCCACCAACGACGTGGTGGACGTCCTGGATGCCGCGGGCAAGGCCTACGTCCTCATCGAAACCGTGGGCGTCGGCCAGGATGAGATCGAGGTCGTGAGGTCGGCCCACACGAGCATCGTGGTGGCGGTTCCCGGGATGGGGGACGACATCCAGGCCATCAAGGCCGGCGTCATGGAGATTGGGGATCTCTTCGTCGTGAACAAGGCCGATCGCGATGGCGCTGACAAGACGGCCATGGAAATTGAAATGACGCTTCACCTCGGAAAGGCGACCGAGGGTTGGCGACCCAGGGTGCTGAAGACCGTGGCGGTGAAGGGGGAGGGTGTGGCCGAGCTGACGGAGGCGATCCTGGAGCACCAGGCCTTCCTGCAAGAGCACCAGGGGCGGCGGCAGAAGAGCAAGGAGCGCAGCCACTGGGTCTTCTACGAACTTCTCCAGGAGCGGGCCACGGCGCGGGTCATCGAGAAGGTGGCGACCAACGGCACGCTGGACGGCCTGATCGAGCGGATCGCGGCGCGGGAGACCGACCCATATTCGGCCGTTGAAGAGGTGTTGAAGAAGGCGGGATTGTAGGCCCAGGACTCCATGCGCACTCCGGACGCCGAGCCTCATCTCTCACATCCGACGGACATCTCGAAACATCTCCTGGTGTTTTTCACACCTGCTATCCGCCTTGAGGGGAGTCGTATGCCCGTATGACAGCCAGGGGCGCGAACGGATACTTCAAGTGGGCGGAACGCACCTTCGACGTGCGCGAGATCTTCGACAAGCCGGAGGCGCTCGAACGCATCCGCGTCATCGAGTTGTGCACGCTGATCCTGGGACCCGCCACGGCCGACTTCCTGGGCGAATTCGGGGCGGAAGTGATCAAGGTGGAGCTGCCAGGAGTGGGTGACACCATGCGGTACGTGCCGCCCGATGGCTGGTTCTGGCGCAACCTCTGCTTCGGTTTCGCCACGCAGAATCACGGCAAGTACCATGTGGCCATAGACGTGCACCACGCCGAGGGAAAAGAGCTGTTCCACGGGCTCGTGGCAAAAGCCGATGTAGTGGTGGAGAACGTCCGCCCCGGCACCATGGATCGCTGGGGGTTGGGCTACCGCCAGCTCTCGCAGGTCAACCCGCGCATCATTTACCTGGCGGCGACGGGCTTCGGCCAGTGGGGGCCTTTCTCGGTGGGGAGGGCATCCTACGACCTCCTGGCCCAGGCCGCCAGCGGCCTCGCAGGCATCACGGGCTTCCGGGGACGGTCACCCATGAAGAGCGGGATCTTCGTGGGCGACTACTTCGGCGCCCTGCTGAACTGCGTCGCCATCATGGCGGCCCTGCATTTCCGGGAACGGACCGGCCAGGGGCAATTCATCGAGCTCTCACAGGCGGAAGGGCTGATGCGCGCGATGGACTGGACGTGGATCTACCACGCCCTCACCGGGAAGGAGCGGGAGCGCTCGGGCAACCGGGATGTCGCCATTAGCCCATCGGACGTCTTCCGCTGCCAGGACGGCCTCGTGGCCATCGCCGCCGGCCGCGACGAGGAATTCGCAGGGCTGTGTAAGGCGATGAGGCAGGGGAAGCTGGCGAAGGACAAGCGGTTCGGCACGCTGAAGGCCCGGCTTGTGGAAAAGCACAATCTCGCGCTCAACAAGATCATCGGGAGCTGGGCCGCTGCCCGCACGGTCAAGGAGGTGGATGCCTTCGGTCAGAAGTTTGGTTTTGCGGCCGCTCCCGTCCAGAATGCGAAAGACCATCACGGGGATGCCCACCTGCGGGCGCGCGGCGCGGTCTGGCAGTACGAGGATCCGCTGTACGGCGAGGTGGTGGAGTACGGATCGGCGCCGAAGCTTTCAAAGACTCCCGGCCGGATCAAGTGGCTCTCCCGGCCCGTCGGGTTTCACAACGAGTACGTGTTTCGAAAGCTGCTGGGTCTGGCTTCGTCGCAGATCAAAGGGTTGGAGGAGAGGAAGGTCATCGGGAAATGGGCGGACCGGGTTGGCGCCAAGCCGCCGGAGGATTGGACGCCCGGTGGGGGCCAGATTTTTTAGCGGGTGGACGCAGTGCTTCACCGTCAGGCAGAACCGTGGCGGAACAGAACGACGAGTTGATCGGAGAGGCTTCGACCCCGGCCACGGAATGGGCGGAGTGGATCCGCTCGCAGACCGAGCCGGCAAAAACGTTTGGCAGGCCTGAGGCCCTGGACGACCTCCTGATCCTGGATGTGAGCAGCGGGAGCTTTGCCGGCCCCTTCTGTTCCTCCATCCTGGCGGAGTGGGGGGCCGAGGTCGTCCGGATCGAACCGCCGGGAGGGGATATCACCCGACGCTTCTCCCCCTTTGGGTTGGAGCACCGGGAGACCGGCCTCGCCTACCTCGTGGAGGGACGCAACAAGCTCCACATCACCTGCGAGCTCGAAAAGGCCGAGGGGCGGAGGCTGTTCCGCCGGCTGGCCGCCAAGGCAGACGTCGTCATCGAGACATACAAGCCGGGCCAGATGGATGCCTGGGGGATCGGCTATCGCCAGTTCTGCCAGGCGAATTCGCGTCTCGTCTATGCCGGCATCAGCACGTATGGTCAGTTCGGGCCAAAGGCGGCCAGGAACGCCCGGAAGCCGGACTACGATGTCGCCAACCAGGCCCTCTCCGGACTGGTGTACATGACCGGCGAGCCTGCAAAAGATCCTCAGCACCCGCAACCCCACGAGACGCCCACCAAAGCGGGTAACTGGATGGGCTGGTACGCCGGCGGTGCCTGGGCGGCCTTCGGGATTCTCGCGGCGTTGCAGCACCGCCACCGGACGGGCGAGGGGCAGTTCGTGGACGTGAGCCCGCCCGAGGCCCTCATGCGCTTCATTGAGGACGCGGTCCTCTATTACGACAAGGCCGGGACGATCCGGGAGCGCGTCGGCGTCGTGGATACGTCCGTCTCACCCTATTACTTCGTCCGCTGCAAGGACGGGCACCAGATGATCGCCGGCTTCTCCGATGTAAATTTCACCGGGCTCACCAACATCATGGAACGGCCCGAGCTGCGTGAGGATCCCCGCTTCAACACCTTCGTCAAGCGCATCCAGAACCGCCTGGCCCTCCACGCCGAAGTGGAGCGGTGGAGCCAGCAGTACACCTCGCGAGAGATCCTGGCGAAGGTTCAGGACTACATGTTGAGCAAGCGGGGGCCGGGGACCGTGGCCACCGGGCGGGTCAACTCCCCCGCGGAGACCTTCCGGGAGGGCCACTGGTGGGAGCGAGGATCCCTCACCAAGGTGGACGACCCGATCTACGGTGAGCTGCCGATGCAGGGGCAGCCCTGGAAGGCCACCGGGACGCCTCCCCGCATGAAGTGGGCCTGCCGTCCCGTGGGCCACGACAACGAGTACGTCTATCTGACATATCTCGGTCTCGGTCCAAGCACGCTTTCAGGATTCAGGAAGCGCGGCGTGATCTGAGGGTGAAGCATGGAGACGATCCAGCGGGGCACGGCCGAGATCCGGTTCACTCATCCCGACGCGTTTCGCGAATGGGTGCGGCAGCACAAGCGGCGGGAGATGGTGGAGAAATTGCTGCCGGAGCGGGAGGCGATTGCCCGCTTCGTCGCCGACGGTGACTACATCGCCTACGATTTCTCGTCGCTGACGCGCGGGCCACAGGCCCTGGTGCGCGAGATCATTCGCCAGCGTCGGAAGGACCTGTGGATCTGCGCCGAGTTCACCCTCCACGAGACGGCGCTTCTCGTCGGGGGCGGATGCGCCAGCCGGATTGACGTGGGGTTCCTGGGCTATGGCAACTACATCGGCCGGGCGGTCGGCGAGGGCCGTGTGCGGGTCTTCGACTGGACGAACGGGACGCTGGCGTCCCGGATGCTGGCGGGGGCCCGGGGGGTCCCGTTCATGCCCGTGCGGAGCCTGCTCGGGACCGACACCTTGCGCTACTCAGGGGCGCGGGTGGTCAATGATCCGTTCACCGGCGACCCGATCTGCCTGGTGCCCGCCCTGAACCCGGACGTCTGTCTGCTCCACGTCCACCAGGCCGACCCGTTCGGGAACGCCCGGATCTTCGGAACGAACCTGTTCGCCCTCGAGGCCGCCATGGCAGCCAGGAAGGTGATCCTCTCGACCGAGGAGATCCTGGACCCGCTCGAGTTTCGCAAGGATCCCGCCCGGACGACGATCCCGTACTTCCTGGTGGACGCCGTCGTCCATCTGCCCTTCGGGGCGTACCCCGCGGGCGTCCAGGCCCGCTACGAGCTGGATCTGGAGCACATTGACAAGCTCAATGCCATCCAGACCGAGGAGCAGATGCAGGCCTACCTGGCGGAGTACGTGTACGGAGTGGAGGATCACGCCGAGTTCCTGGATAGGAAGGTGGGCTGGCGGCGCCTGCAGGAGATGGTGCGGCGGGCCACTATCCGGGAAGGCTATCACTAACCCAATTCGGAATGGCGAATTCGGAATGAACATCGCTGCTAACATTCCGCATTCTACATTCCGCATTCCGCATTTGAAATCATGGTCGAGTTCACGGACACCGAGCTCATGATCTGCACGGCCGCCCGGTTGCTGGAGGACCGGAAGACGGTCTTCGTGGGCTGGGGGATGCCCCAACTCGTGGCCATGCTGGCCGAGCGGCTGTACACGCCACAGCTCGTACAGCTCTTCGAGTTCGGGGCGGTCGGGCCCCAAAGCCAGACCCCCTTCGTCCGCGGAACCATGGGGGGACCCACGAACGTGTACCGGTCGCTGCAGTGGAGCAACATGAACTGGGCATTCTCCTATGCGGCGACCGGCTACGTGGATTACGGGATGATCGGCGCGGCGCAGATTGACGGGTACGGGAACGTCAATTCAACGCTGCTGGGTGGGACGTACGAGCGGCCCGGCCGGCGGTTTCCCGGCAGCGGCGGCGGGAACGAGGTCGCCTCGCTCTGCTGGAAGACGATCCTGGTGATGAAGCACGAGCCACGTCGCTTCGTGGAGCGGGTGGACTTCGTCACCACGCCCGGGTACCTCAGCGGCCCGGACGCGCGGGAGAAGGCGGGGCTGCCGCGCAACACCGGACCGTGGCGCGTGGTCACGTCGAAGGCGCTCTTCGGCTTCAACGAGGACACGAAGCGCCTGACGCTCCTGGGAGCCCTGAAGGGGTTATCGGCTGCGGACGTCTTGCAGGGGATGGAGTGCCGGCCGCTGGTGGCGAAGACGGTCGAGGAACTCGCCCCTCCCACCGAGGACGAGCTCCGGGTTCTGCGTCATGAGATCGACCCCACCGGCATCATCATCCGCGGAGAGAAGATGCGGGCCACCCGCTGAGGGGTGAGCCAGAGCATGTCCGATGACAACACCGGATTGGAAAGACCGGGGATGAGCCAGGCCCCTTTGGAAGAGATCCACCTGAAGGTAGATGACCTGCGGATTTCTTTTGGGGGCGTGCAGGCCCTGGCCGGGGTCACCCTGGATGTGCGTCGAGGAGAGATCTTCTCGCTCATCGGGCCCAACGGCGCCGGGAAAACGGTCCTGCTGAACTGTATCAACGGGCTGTACCGGCCGGATGGCGGTCGCATCCTTTTCGAGGGGCAGGATATCACGGGCGTGCCCCCCCACCGGCGGGCGGCCCTGGGGATCGCGCGGACGTTCCAGAAGATTGAGCTGTTCTCCGGCATGACGGTGCTGGACAACATCCGGCTGGGGCGGCACCTGCACATGCGCACCGGGATCCTCTCGGGCGCATGCTACCTCGGGAAGGCGGCAAGGGAGGAGCGGGTCCACCGCGAGTTCATCGAGCGGGAGATCATTGACCTGCTGGAGATCGCCCACATCCGGGACAAGATCGTCGGCATGCTTCCCTACGGACTGCAGAAGCGCGTGGAGCTGGCACGCGCCCTGGCGCTGCAGCCGAAGATCCTCCTCCTGGACGAGCCGATGGCCGGATTGAACTTGGAGGAAGTCGAGGACATGGCGCGCTTCATCCTGGACGTCAGCGAGGAGGAGCGCTGGCGCGTGACCTGCGTTTTGGTCGAGCACGACATGGGCGTGGTCATGGATATCTCTCACCGGGTCGCGGTGCTGAACTTCGGGGAGAAGATCGCCGAGGGGCCGCCGGCCGAGGTGCAGCACAATCCCGAGGTGGTCCACGCCTATTTGGGCGAGGCAGAGGATGTGTATGTCTCGCGGCGGTGATACCGAAGCCATGAAGATTCCTTCTGACCTGACCATCCCGAAGCTCTTCGTGCAGAAGGCGCGGGGGTACGGGCGGCGGGTGGCCATCCGCGAGAAAGAATTCGGTGTCTGGCGCCCCATCACCTGGGCGGCGTATTTGGAGAACGTCCGGCTGTTTGCCCTGGGCCTCGCCGCCCTCGGCCTCCGGCGCGAGGACAAGGTGGCCATGATCGGGGACAACCGCCCCGAGGGGCTTTTCGCGGAGATGGCCGCCCTGTGCGCGGGAGGCGTGGCCGTGTGGCTGTTCCAGGACGCGCTGCTGGAAGAGGTCCAGTACATCGTGGACCACTGCGATGCGAGGTTCCTGGTGGCGGAGGGTCAGGAAGAGGTGGACAAGGCCCTGGCCATCAAGGAGCGCTGTCCCAAGCTCACACGGATCATCTGGGACGACCCCAAGGGGATGCGGGGCTACCAGGACCCGGCCCTTATCCGGTTCAGCGAAGTCCAGCGACTGGGCCTGGAATTGGAGGCACGCGAGCCCGGCCGCTTCGAGGCGATGGTGGAGCGGGGCCGGGGCGAGGACGTATGCCTGCTCTTCTACACCTCGGGGACGACTGCCAAGCCGAAGGGCGCGCTCCTCACCCACACCAACATGTTGAAGATGGGCCAGAACCTGATGCGCGTGGACCCCTCCCAGCCCAGCGATGACTTCGTCTCCTTCCTGCCCATGGCCTGGATCGGGGAGCAGATGATGTCCCTCTCCTGCGGATTGATGGCGGGCTTCACGCTGAATTTCCCCGAGGAGCCGGAGACGGTCCTGGCCAACCTGCGCGAGATCGCGCCCCACACCATCTTCTCCTCGGCGCGGTTCTACGAGCAGATGGTGCGCACGGTGCAGGTGAAGTACCTGGACGCCAGCCGCGTGAAGCGCAAGACCTACGAATTCGCCCTCGGCGTCGGTCACCGGCTGGCGGACTGCAAGCTGGCGAAGCGGCCCGCCCCCTGGGCCTGGCGCGCCCTCGGCCACCTAGCGGACCGGATCGTCCACAAGAAGCTGCGTGACCACCTGGGCCTCTCGCGGATCCGCAACGCCTACAGCGGTGGGTCCGCATTGGGGCCCGACTACTTTCGCTTTTTTCACGCCATCGGCGTGAACCTCAAGCAGATCTATGGCCAGACCGAGATCGCCGGGATCTCCGTCGTCCACCGGAGCGACGACATCAAGTGCGACACCGTGGGCAAGCCGATTCCGGAGACGGAAGTGCGGATCACTCCCGAGGGGGAGATCCTCTCCCGCAGCCCCTCGGTGTTCAAGGGTTACTACAAAGACCCGCAGGCGACGGCCCAGGCGCTGCGGGATGGCTGGCTCCACTCCGGGGACACCGGCTTCATCGATCCGGACGGGCATTTGGTCTTCTTCGACCGGACCAAGGACGTCTTCCTCCTGAACGATGGCAGTCGCTTTTCGCCCATGTTCCTGGAGAGCCGGTTGAAGTTCAGTCCCTACGTGAAGGACGCGTGGGTCCTGGGGCACCAGCGTCCCTTCGCGACAGCCGTGATCTGCATTGACGGGAGCGTGGTGGGCAAGTGGGCCGAGGACAACCATATTGCCTACACCAGCTACCAGGAACTGTCTCAGAATTCGCAGGTGCATGAGCTGATCCAGTCGGAGATTCGGAAGGCCAACGCCCAGTTGCCTGCGGCGGCGCGGGTGCGGCGATTCCTCAACCTCCACAAAGAGTTCGACGCGGATGACGAGGAGTTGACCCGGACGCGAAAGCTCCGCCGCGCCTTCCTGGAGGAACGGTACCAGGATCTGGTGCAGGCGATCTATGCCGGGGAGGAGCGGGTGGGGATGGGGACGACCATCACCTACGAGGACGGCCGGGTGGCCCAGGTGAAGGCGGAGCTGCGCGTCGTGGATGTCCCGGACGCCGGAGGGCGGTGAGTCCATGGACGTGTTCATCCAGCTCCTGATCACAGGCATCTTGGTAGGCAGCATCTACGCCCTTGTTGCTCTGGGCTGGACTCTCATATACAAGTGCTCCGGGGTGCTGAACCTGGCCATGGGGGACCTCACACTAGTGGGGGCGTATGTGTGCCTGGCATTTTACACCTGGGGCATCCCCTTCCCCCTGGCGGTCGTAGGCATGCTGGTGGTCGGTTTCTTCCTAGGGCTGGTGACGGAACGGCTCTTTCTTCGCCGTATGGTGGGGGAATCCATCCTCGCGGTGATCATGGTGACGGCCGGATTGTCCTTCTTCTTCCGGGGGATCGTCGTCCTGATCTGGGGGGCGGACACCCGGGTGTTCACTCCGCCGGTCTTCTCTTCCGAGCCGATCAGGTGGGGTCCGATCGTCGTGGGCCAGGTGTACGTATGGAGCTTCCTCGCCGCCATGGCCATGCTGGTGATCTTCGTGGCCTTCTTCAAGTACACCCGCTGGGGGCTCTCCATGCAGGCCACAGCCGACGACGAAATGGCCGCGCTCTCCCTGGGCGTGAGTGCCCACCGGGTGTATGCCCTCGCCTGGGGGATTGCCTTCATGTCTGCGGG
>JBIOJT010000111.1:0-12504 GCA_044451055.1 Methylomirabilales bacterium (SeqCode) | reverse complement strand
TGTGCAGCGGCTCGAGCGCGCGCCGCAGCTTCTGCACGGCACGAAAGATGCTGTTTTTCGTGGCGCTGGGCTCGAGTCCGAGCTGCCGGCCGATCTCCTCGATGGTTTGGCCCTCGTGGTGACGCAGCCGGACCGGCCGGCGGGCCGGGGGCAAGGCCTCCGCGCGCCGGCGGTGAAGGTGGCGGCGGAACGGCACGGCCTTCCCCTCCTCCAACCCGAAAAGCTGAACGACCTGACCGCCCTGGAAAAGCTGGCTGCCGCGCGGCCCGATGTGATTGTGGTGACCGCCTTCGGCCAGTTCCTGCCGCGGGCGGTGCGCGAGCTCCCGCCCCTCGGCTGCGTGAATGTGCATGCCTCCCTGCTTCCGAAGTATCGTGGCGCTGCGCCCATCAACTGGGCACTGATCGCGGGGGAGGCCGAGACGGGCGTAACCATCATGCGGGTTGAGGAAGGGATGGACACGGGCGCCATGCTGCTTCAGCGGGCCATCCCGATCGCGCCCGAGGATGATGCCGGGACGCTTCACGACCGTCTGGCCGCCCTGGGGGCCTCGGCCCTGGCTGATGCCCTGCAGATGCTGGCGCGAGGGGAGGCGGTCTGGACGCCCCAGAACGACGCTGAGGCGACCCAGGCGCCCAAGATCCGCGACGAGGATTGTTGGCTGGGTCTCGCGGGAGAGGCGGTGCCCCTCGTGAACCGGGTGCGCGGCCTGTCGCCGGCCCCGGGCGCGTATCTGCTGTGGAGCGGGCAGCGCCTCAAGGTCCTGCGGGCGGAGAAGCGACCGGATGCCGGACCGCCCGGCACGATCCTCCGCATCGAAGAGCAGGCCCTCGTGTGCGGAACGGGAGCCGGCGCGGTGGCGCTCTACGAGGTGCAGCCACAAGGGAAGCGTCGAATGACGGGGGCCGAGTTCGCGCGGGGCCAGCGCCTCCGGGTGGGAGGGCACCTTGCCTAGGCTCGTCACGGCGAACCGGCGAACCGGCGAACCGGAGAAACGCAGAACGAGAGATGTTGCCCCGTCTCTCCGACGCTCCGTTTCACCGTTTCTCCGACGGGGAGGAGAGGACCCCCGGGCGCTGGCGCTGGAGATCCTCCAGCGGGTGGAAGCGACCGACGCCTACGCCAACCTGCTCCTGGATGCGCGCCTCGGCAAGAGCAGGCTCACGGGAGCGGATCGCGCCCTGGTCACAGAGTTGGTGTACGGCGTCCTCCGCTGGCGCGGCAAGCTGGACTGGATCCTGGCGCAGGTCCTGGACCGGCCGATCGCGGCGCTGGATCGCCCCGTCCGCCAGATCCTTCGCCTCGGGGCGTACCAGCTCTGCTGTCTCACGCGCATCCCCGACTTTGCCGCGGTGGACCAGGCGGTGCACTTGGCCCGCCGGGCTGGGGCGGGAAGGAGCGCGGGCTACGTGAACGCGGTCCTCCGCTCGGTGGCCCGACGCCGCGCGTGGCCCGCTCCCGACCCCACGGCAGACCCGGTCGGCTACTGGGAGAGCGTCGGCTCGCACCCGCGATGGCTGGTGGAGCGGTGGGCGGCGCGGCTGGGTCCCGAGGATGCGGGACGATTGATGGAGGCCAACAACACGGTGCCGCCGTTGACGGTCCTGACGAACCAGGTCAAGGCGAAGGTCGTGGATGTCCGCCGCGCCCTGGCAGAGGCAGTTCCCGAGGTCGTCCCCGCCCGGTGGGCTCCCGGAGCGTTTTCGATGCGGGGAGCGGGAAGCCCGGCCGACCTGCCCGGCTTCGCCTCGGGTTGGTTGATCCCGATGGACGAGGCGGGGGCCCTGCCGGTCCTGGCCCTGGATCCCTTGCCCGGGCAGCGGGTGCTGGATGCCTGCGCCGGCGGGGGAAGCAAGAGCGCGCTCATCGCCGCGCGGGTCGGGGCTGATGGCGAGGTCGTGGCTCTGGATCGGAGCCCTCGGGCCGCGCGACGCCTGGAGGCGGCGATCCGGCGGCTGGGGCTGGCGACGGTGCGGCCGCACCTCGCCGATGCGTGCGCCGCAGGCAGCCAGTGGCCCGGCCAATTCCCCCGGGTCCTGCTGGATGCGCCGTGTACCGGCCTGGGCACGATCCGCCGCCGGCCGGAGATCCGATGGCGGCGCCAGCCGGAGGACCTGCTGCGGGCGGCGGCGCTCCAGCGCGAGCTGCTCGAGGGCACGGCGGGGGCACTAGCCGTGGACGGCCTGCTGGTCTACAGTACGTGCAGCGTGGAGCCGGAGGAGACCGATGAGGTCGTGACGGCCTTCCTCGCGGCCCATCCGGAGTTTCGTCTGGACGATCCCCGGCCGGCTCTCCTGCAGGCGGCCGAGCTCGTGGACAGCCAGGGGTACCTGCGGGCGTGGCCCCATCGCCACGGGACGGATGGGTTCTTCGTCGCGCGACTTCGCCGGATACGCTGATGCGAAAACTTCGCCGCGAGCCGTCACGACTGTATCGCTTCACCTTCCGCTTGGTGAAGGTCGCCGCCATCCTCACGGGCCTGTTCGCGGTGTGGCTCACCTCGGCGCACATCGCCATGCAGCTGGCTATGGAGCGGGACCGGGTCGAAGTCCCGCGCGTCGTGGGGGTGGATTCCGTCGCCGCCGGCCAACTGATCAGGGAGGTGGGGCTCACGCCGCAGGTTGTCGCCGAGGAATTCAGCGACAAGATTCCCAAGGGCCGCGTCACCACCCAACGCCCGATCGGCAGCACCCGGGCCAAGAACGGGAGCGTGGTGCGCCTGTTCCTCAGCCGAGGGACGGATCAGCTCGAGGTGCCGAACCTGGCAGGCATCACGCTGGTCCAGGCCCAACGGAGCCTGGCCGAGGCCGGGCTGGCCCTCGGGCCGGTCACGGCGATCCACTCGGATGCCCACGCGCGGGAGACGATCATTGCCCAGGACCCGCCCGCCGGCGCGTCAGCCACCCGCGGCGCCACCATGAGGCTGCTGCAGAGCCTGGGCCCGTGGGAAGAGATGGTGACGATGCCGGACCTTCGCGGCCGCGAGATGGTCACGGCCATCAACCTGCTGCGCGAGATCCAGGTGGCGGCCCGGGTGAGCTTCGAGCGGTCGGTCTCACGCGAGGGCCAGGTGGTCGCGCAGGACCCGCCGCCCGGGGCCCAGGTGAAGGTTGGCGGGCAGGTGATGATCACTGTCGGGGATTGAGCGGAGGCCCCTGGGGCCGGGGCCACGTCGCAAAGGAGGCATCATGGTCAAGATCGCGCCATCGGTCCTGTCGGCGGATTTTGGGGCCCTGGCCGAGGACATTGCCAAGGTCGAAGCCGAAGCAGACCTGCTGCACGTGGACGTGATGGACGGGCACTTCGTCCCCAACCTCACCATCGGTCCGCTGGTGGTGGAGGCGATCCACAGGCGAACGAAAGTACCGCTGGACGTGCACCTGATGATCCAGAACCCCGAGCGGTACATCGGCGCGTTCTCCCAGGCGGGGGCGACGTATCTCACCGTGCATGCCGAGGTCTGCCCGCACCTGCACCGGACCATCCAGCAGATCCGCGAGGCCGGGGTGAAACCCGGTGTGGCCCTGAATCCCTCCACCTCGCTCCACACGGTGGAGCACGTCCTGGACCAGGCGGACCTGATCCTCATCATGTCGGTGAATCCCGGCTTCGGGGGGCAATCCTTCATCCCGTTCGTCCTCAAGAAGATCGAGGAGCTGGCGCGGCGGCTGCAACGGACAGAGCCGCGGCCGGAGCTCGAGGTGGACGGCGGCATCAAGATCGAGAACTGCCGGGCCGTCGCCGATGCGGGGGCGACGATCCTGGTGGCAGGGTCGGCCATCTTCGGCGCAGCCGATCCACGAGCCGCCATCGTGAAGATGCGGGAGCAGGTGGTGTAACCGGGGGAAAAGCGTTCGCCAGGTCGGGAGTCGGGTTGCTCGACGGTTTGTGAGCTCCCGGAGCCGCCGAATTCGCCAGAGCCGGAAACCGCCGAACGCTCTTGGTCACATGGCGAAGCGTACGCAGCACACGATGGAGATACGGGACCTCCGACGGTTGATCATGGTCGCCCGGGGGGAGCGGCCGGCCGACCTGGTGCTTCGCGGGGGGCGGGTCGCCAACGTCTTCAGCGGAGAGCTGCTGCGGAGAGAAGGGTGATCGGTCGTGAGCATACGGCGACTTCCCCTCCCGCCGCATTTTGATCCCAGCGCGGTGGGGAAGGTCTGGCGGGTGCCCTACCAGCAGCGGGCCGATGAGGCGGCAGCCTGGGCGAAGCGCCACAACGTCCCGGCCGCCGCGACCGACAGGAAACGCGTGTGCCTGGTGATCGTCGACTGCCAGAATACATTCTGCATCCCCGAGTTCGAGCTCTTCGTCGCTGGCCGGTCGGGCATGGGAGCGGTGGAGGACAACGTCCGGCTGTGCGAGTTTATCTATCGGAACCTGGGCGTCATCAGCGAGATCGTTCCGACCATGGATACGCACACCGCCATTCAGATCTTCCATCCGCTGTTCTGGATCAACGGTGCGGGTGAGCACCCGACACCCCACACGGCCATCTCCCTCGAGGACGTCGAGAGAGGGGTGTGGAAGCCCGACCCGGCCGTGGCCCCCAGCGCGACGGAGGGAGATGTCCAGCGGCTGCAACGCCATGCGGAGCACTACGTGAAGGAATTAACCGAGCGGGGAAAGTACCCGCTCATGGTGTGGCCCTACCATTCCATGCTCGGGGGGATCGGCCACGCGCTCGTATCGGCGGTCGAGGAGGCGCTGTTCTTCCACTGCGTGGCGCGGAACAGCCAGACTCGATTTCGAATCAAGGGAGGCAACCCGCTTACCGAGCACTACTCGGTCCTGCAGCCGGAGGTCCGGGAAGGCCCCGACGGTGAGCGGATCGCCGCGGGAGACGCCGGATTCCTTCAGCGGCTGCTGGATTGTGACGTGGTAATCGTCGCGGGCCAGGCCAAGAGCCACTGCGTCGCCTGGACCATCGATGACCTGCTCACGGAGGTCAGGGTTCGGGATCCGAGGCTCGTCGAGAAAGTCTACCTTCTGGAGGATTGCACGTCCCCGGTCGTTGTCCCTGGAGTCGTAGACTTCACCGACGAGGCGAACAAGGCCTTTCGGCGGTTCGCTGATGCGGGGATGCATGTGGTGCGGGCGGCCGATCCGATCCATGCGTGGCCGGGACTTGATCTCTGAACGGTCGCGCCTGAGACCTCCAGGGTCATCGGGGATGTGTGTATTCCTCGCAGGTGCCATGGTCGCACTTCAATTGCCCTCTCCGGAGGAGAGGATCGGCCAAGAGAGAGGATCCCGGGAGATACATCACAAGGTAGGAATGGCGGAGCTTCCAGGAAGGAGGGGACATCATGCGTGCCGGAGTGTTGAAAGTGTGGTTGGCTGTCCTGGGGATCGCGCTCGCACTGCCCGCGATGGCCCAGACGATGGGTCTGCCGGTTCAGGGGGGCCCGATGGGGTCGCAAGGGCCGGGCATGATGGGACAAGGGGCGATGCCAGGACCGAGGGCCGGCCGCGGGGGAGCGTGGTCGTCCCACGAAGGCCCGCTCATCACCATCATGCTCGAACAGAAACAGGAACTTGGCCTGACCTTGGACCAAGAGCGAAAGCTGCGTGACCTGCGGACGGAGTTTGCGAAAGAATCGGAGCGGCGCAGCGCCGACATCCGCGTGGCAGAGATCGAACTGGATTCGCTGCTCGAACAGGACAGGTGGGACCTGGCGAAGATCGAGCCCAAGGTGAAGCAGATCGCGACGCTTCAGGGCGACCTTCGCCTGGCGCGGATCAAGACTCTCGGGGCCGGGTTAGAGGTGCTCACGCCAGAGCAACTCGAAAAGCTGAAGCAGATCGGCCACCGGATGCGACCGGGCTCCGGCCCCGGCGGATACGGACCGGGTATGATGGGACCAGGCCCGGGTGGTCCCCGGGGACCCCGGCAATAAGAGCCACCAGTATCCGTCGCGTCTTACCTCCAACGCAGGGCACCTAGGATGGCACGGCTGATATCCGCCGTCCGTGCCTGTCGGCCGAGGTCCGGGGTTGGGTACCGCCCCTCCTCGAGGACTCGCGCCGCCTCGGCGATCAGACGGTCATGAGTCGCGGTTTCACCGGCCTTCATGGCGGCGATGGCGCCGTCCGCCAGAGCCGTCATGACCTCGATCTCCATCCCCCGAGCCGCCGCAGCAGACTTGAGCTGGGCCTCCGCGGCGGAGGCGGCTGGTGGATTGGTTGCCACCACGCCGATTCGTTTCCCGCGGTCCAGTGCGGCGGCGACCATTGCCTCGTCCGGCTTGAGCAGCGGAATCGGGACGAGTTGTTTGGCCAGGTCTTCGGCCGCCGTGAACACAGAACAGGTGAAGAGGATCCCGTCGGCGCCCGTTCGGGCGGCGTACAAAGCCAACTCGCAGATCCGCCGCGTGATCCTTACGCTCAGCCCACCGTCGCGCCGATGGGCGGGCATCAGATCGTCGTCGAGCAGGTTGCTCACCTCTGCCTCGGGCCAACCCTCCCGGAAGGCCTGCAGGAGCGGCGGCATCGCCGTTGTCACCGCATGGACCAACACAATTCGCTTCGTCACGGTTCTTCTGTCCTTGTCAGACGGTTCTGTTCGCTGTGGCTATCCCTGTCGCTGTCGTCTCACAGAGCGGCGGGCAACTTCACGCCGAACCGCTCGGCGACGGCCCGCAAATTCCGGACAGTCCCCTCGGGCAAGGGAATGCCGTCGCGCAAGCGCTCCGCGTGCACGTTGTCTTCCGGCTCGCCCGGAACCAGCACCTCCTTCACCCCTTCGGTCGGCGGCAGCGCCTTCAGCCCGTCGATGAGGGTGTCCACGTGCGCCCTATAACCCTCCACGTCGGTAAAGGTTCCGATGTTGACGGCCGCCACGACGCTGTTCTGCCGGTGATTCGTGGCCCCCGGCTTGCCCTGGAGCGCGGGGATCAGCAGGGGATTTCCCACGAAGAGGCTGGAGAGGCATTCGAACATCAGGGCCAGGCCGGATCCCTTGTACGCCCCGGCGGGCATCAGGATCGCCGCCACCTTGGGGTCGGTGGTGGGCTTTCCTTCCTTGTCCAGCGCCCAGCCTTCTGGAATGGACACGCCCTTGTCGATGGCAAGGCTGAGCTTCCCGCCCGCCGCGACGCTGGTGGCCATGTCCAGGATGAGCGGGCGGTGCCGGTTGCCCGGCACGGCGATCGCGATGGGGCTGTTGTGGACTCCCACGGCGCGGGCGCCGTGCGGCGCCATGTTGGGTGGGTTGCAGACGAGGGCGATGCCCGCCATGCCCTCCTTGGCCGCCATCAGCGAGTAATACCCCATCGCCCCCTGGTGCATGGTGTTACGGATGAGTGCCCAGCCGATGCCGACCTGCCCCGCCTTCTCCATCGCCCGCTTCATGGCCAGCACCGTGACCACAGGGCCGGGCGCGAAGTCGGCGTCGACGAGCAGCGTGGCCGGCGTCTCCTTCTGGATCTGGATGTTCGGTTTGGGCTTCATCTGGCCTTTGTCCACGAGCTGCACATACCAGGGAATCCGCAGGACGCCGTGGGAGTCCACCCCACGCAGATTGGCCCAGACGAGGACATCCGCCTGGGCCTCGGCCCCCTCGGGAGTGAACCCCACCCGTGTGAACACCTCACGACTGAATTTCTTCAGGACATCCCATGCGACGCGGATCTCATTGGCGGCCATGGTCTCCCCTTCCTTTGCCTGCTTGGGTTGATGGAGGTCGATTTCATGGATGCCTTCCGTTGATGGGTGGTCTGGACGAAGGACTTCTCGCCCGGGGTGAGGTGCCATAGATGTCACGGGACGTTCTCGAACGGCCCGTGCTTCTGGATTGCGGAGCACCTTGGCTCGGTCGGCCATGGGCGGGGCTCCTCGTGGCATAGTGCCAATACCAGCAGCCTGGAGCCGAAGTCAAGGGGAAAATCGACCGAAGCACCGCAGACTTCATTGAACATCACGTTTCGCGACGTGTGCAGATGCCAAGGTTGACAGGGCGGCGGAGCCCGTGTAGCATCGGAGCCAGTCGTTTGGCCCGGGCACTTGGACATCCGGATGAGGGTAATTGGAATCCAGGGGCAACGCTTGTCTGGCTGGTGGGCGCTCTTCCTGTGCGTCTGCCTAGCCATGGGTGTCTCCATTGCCTTCGAGGTTCTGGATCGGGAAGGATCGAACCGGCGCGGTCTCGGTCCCGGGACGGCGATCGCCGCGGAGCCGGCATCGGCAGTTGCGAAGCGATTCCTCCACCAAGTCTCTTCGACCGCAGATGCTCTTGCCGTCTTTTCTTTCATCGCCGTCGGTTTCGATCCTGAATCCCGCCACCTCGCAGGCCAGACGAACTCGCCAACCCTGGCTGCCTGGCAAGGCCATTCCCTCCCCCGCACGTACCTCGATCGGGAGACTTTCCCCGCAACTTCTCCAAATGACGATCCAGCCTAGGGCGGGTGCCTGTCGAGCCGGACGGGCTACCTCTGTTGCTTCCCCTTCCTCCTCGGCGTCCGACTCGCGTTGTATTCCGGCAAAGGGCATCTTTCTCTTTTTGGAGGGTAGAAACGATCTGGAGAAATGGGGCGGGCTTGGCGATCCGATGCTTGAGCCTTCGAGATAACGTACGCATCGAGCGGCGATTATTTCCATAGGGCCGGGGTCAGGGAAATTCGGGGCTCCCTGGGCCCTCTGGACCCGGCGGACGGACGCCTGACAGCAGGACCGCCGGGACAGGAAGGAGACATGTCATGGGTGGCATAGGATTGCCCGAACTGTTAATCATTTGTGTCATCGCGCTGTTGGTGTTTGGCCCGAAGAAGCTCCCCGACGCGGGCAAGGCGCTCGGACAGGCGATCCGCGGGTTCAAGGCAAGCATGGATGGGAAGGACGAGGCCCAGACCGGCACCAAGGCCATCCAGGCCCCACTGTACTGTCCGGCCTGCGGGAAGTCGGTCGAGTCAAATGCGGCCTTCTGCGCTCACTGTGGGCATGCTCTCACGGGTGCCTCACGGAGCCAGGCGGCATAGGCGGAGTGGTGGGGAGAAGACGGTGAGTCAGTTGCCGGGCATGCCGATGGCCATGACTGATCAGGGCCAGCCGGTGAATCATCACCTGGAGGTTCACATCTACGACAAGGCAACCGGCACTGTCGTCACCAACGTCATACCCAAGATCATGGTTACGAATCAAGCGACGGGCGCAGCCAGGCCGCTTGCTTCGATAGCGGCCATGTATGACGTGTAGGAAGGCCAAAAGGATCTGCACTTCGGGAGCAGCATCTTTCTGCCCGAGGGGAAGCACACGGTGACTGTCGCTGTGGGCGACGAGACGGCTGTTTTCAAGGACGTGACTGTGGCGGGGCGGCCGTAGTGCCCGAGGAGTGGAAGGGGCGCACGGGAATGGAACACGGGAAGGTCATGTCACTTATCGAGCACCTGACGGAACTGCGGACACGGCTGGTCAGGTGTTTCATCGCGCTCATCATCGGGATGGGGGTGGCCTGGAATTTCTCCACCGACCTCTTGACCTTCGTCGAGAGGCCCCTGACCGGGCATACCTATCTTGTCCAGTTGAAGGGCAAGGTGTATGAGGTGGTGAAGAAGCGCTACCCGAATATCTATGACCGCTACAAGCTGGGGGATGAACTCACGCCGGTGTCCAAGGAAGACCGGAAGCTGAATTACAGCGCCCCCCTCGAACCCTTCTTCGTGCAGATCAAGATCTCCATGATCGCCGGAGGGGTCTTGGCGCTTCCGGTGATCCTTTACCAGCTCTGGCTCTTCGTCGCCCCCGGCCTGACGCGGAAGGAAAAGCAAATGGTTCTGCCCTTCGTGACCGCGGGAACGGTCAGCTTTTGCATCGGGGCCCTCTTCTTCCTCCTGATCATCTGGCCGGTCATCATCAATTTTTCCCTCTCGTACGAGGCGGAGGGACTACGGAGCTGGTTCAACCTGACCGCCTACATCAACTTCTGCCTCCGCCTCATCCTGATTTTCGGCCTCGTCTTCGAGCTACCCGTCGTCGCCGCGATCCTGGCCCGAGTCGGCCTCATCACTTCCCAGTTCTTGGCAAGGCAGCGAAAGTTCGCCGTCCTGGCGAGCGCCATCGTCGCCGCCTTCCATGCCGACCTGGTCACGATGTTCGTGGTGTGGGTCCCGCTCTACCTCATGTACGAGGTGAGCATCTGGGTGGTGCGCATTTTCGCGAGGAAGAAGAGCGCGGTCGCCGAGCCCGTGCCGGCGTGAAGAGGTGAAGGTCGTTCCTGTCGCATTCCAGAGATAGCGATTTGATGCCCGTCCGTCCTGTGGTCGTTCACCTCCGCTGATAGCGCCCCATGAGTTCCGCCCGTCCCAGCACGCGCCCCTCGATCGCCTGCAGCAGATCCGCCTTGACCTTGCCGGCTGGAAGGGCGGTCTGTACGTCGAGGGCATAGAGCCGGAAGAAATAGCGGTGCGCCGGCCCCCTGGGTGGGCACGGGCCTCCGTACCCGACCCGCTTGAAGTCATTCGCGCCCTGCCGGCCGATGCCCGCAACCGTGTCACGAGCCGGCACACCTTCAGGAATCTCGCGGACCGTGGGCGGAATCCCGTAGAGGAGCCAGTGGACCCAGGTTCCTCCCGGTGCGTCGGGATCGTCACCGATCAGGGCGAATCCCTGGGTGCCTGCCGGAGGGTCGGTCCAGCGGAGGGGCGGCGAGACGTCTGGACCGTCGCACGTGTGCTTCACCGGGATCTCTCCGTCCGGTGAGAAAGCGATGCTCTGGAGGTCGAATGCCTTGGAGGATTGCCCAGCGGCGAAGATCGATAAGCCGGCGAGGATCGGAACGACCCACCACCTCTCATTGGGAGATTTTCCGGCCCGCCCAATACCTCCGACAACCGGCATGACTTCACCCACCTCCCGAAGCGGCTTTTATCCAGCGGGCGATGGCGTCAACGACCGCCGGTTCGATGCCAAGGAAGCCGTGATAGGACAGGCCTGCGCAGGGACCGGAGCGGGGGGTGTCACCTCCCTCGAAGCTGAGGAGCCCAACTTTCGGCGCACGCTTCAGCTTCTGCATGACGGCATGGATGTCCGCGTAGGGCGTCACCGTGCATGCATCGTTCTTGTGATGGACGAACAGGGTCGGCAGGCGTATTTCCTTCAAATCCACATCCATCAGGGATTCGTGTTGCACCTTGCTCCGGCGCGTGACGCTGGACGCCAAAACGATCCCGTCCATGTCTTGCGGGACACGTACAGCGGCATTCGCCGCCGACAAGGTCCCCATGCTCGTGCCGATCAACCATACCGGTACGTTGGCCCGCTGCTTCAAGAAGGCAATCACGCCCGCGATGTCTTGCGCGTGAGCCTCACTCGACCGGAAGTTCGCCAACCCCTCTCCTGTCCGATCGGACGGAACGTCAACCACCGCAACCAGGAGTCCCCGCTCTGCGAACAGGGTGCGGGTCCTTACCAGGAAGTTATCCCCTCCCTCCCCGATACCCTGGTCTGACAGCGCAAGGCGGCCCTGACCGCCGGCGAACAGGATCACGCTCGCCACGGGGCGGGAAGTGGGGTTGAGGAGCAGGAGGGCCTGGGTCACGCCTGGCCGCGTCGGGATCGTTTGCAGCTCCTCGTCGAAGGCCCGGCTGATCGTATGAGTGAGTCCAGCCGCCGCCAGCGTAGCTGCAACCAGCAAACCGGTGACACGATTCAATTCGGCCTCCTCGCGGCGGGCCTGTGGTCGTATTGCTTCTGACTGGCCTTGGCTAAACACACCAGTCACCTCTGCGCGCAGCGGAAGCCGATGTAGGGACTCCGGTAGTCGGGCTCAGCCCAATCCCGGTGTGCGGCGCGCAGGTCCCACGGGTTGAGCAACCATGAGCCGCCCCGAACGACGCGTCTGCCGGGGGCGTTCGGGTTTTCCCGGCCGTCGGTTGGGATGTAGGCGTATGGCCTATACAGGGAACTCATCCATTCCCACACATTCCCGGCCATGTCCAGGACGCCGAACGGCGAGGCGCCGATGGGGTAGGAGCCCACGGGGGCAGTGGTCTGGTTTCCGCGATTGCCCGAGAAGCGCGCCCGGCTGTCGTCCCATTGGTCGCCCCAGGGGTACTTGCGGCCATCGGCTCCTCGGGCGGCATACTCCCATTCTGCCTCGGTCGGAAGACGCATGCCGGCCCGGCGGCAATAGGCGACGGCATCATGCCAGGTGACGTAGACCACAGGATGCGGGTCCTTGCCCGCCGCCGTCTCCTGCCACTCCCCTTGTGGCCTGTACCCGCTCGTCTGGACGAACCGGGAAAATTGGGCATTCGTGACCTCGGTCCGGTCAATCCAAAAGGCTGGAAGGGTGAGGCGGTTTGCGGGTCTCTCGTCGTCCTCCCCGTCACCATGCGTGTCCCCCATGATGAAGGTGCCAGCCGGGATGCGAACCATCTCCGCAGTCTCTCTGGCCCGGACCTGATTGGGTCCGGTTGCGGGAGGAGGAGGTGCTTCCTCTTCGGCGATCTTTTGGCGGGCGGTTTCCTCCGCCGCCTCTTGGTCACGGGCCGCTGGCGCCAGCTG
>JBIOJT010000110.1:0-12571 GCA_044451055.1 Methylomirabilales bacterium (SeqCode) | reverse complement strand
GCGCGGGTCATGGGCCCTGCTTTGCACAGAGGGAGAACCTACCATCCCAGACCTCACCCTGAGAAAATCATTGAACAGTTAGACCCTGAGAGAATTATTGATCTACCACAGGGCGTTGCCGTTGGCTTGACACCCCTCGGACCCCTCCCTATAATCGACCCGTTTTCGTTGAGTCGCCGTCGCCCGATCCGGAGGACGAGTGGACGAGTCGAGTGCATTCATCCGCGAGCGCCTGAAGAAGCTGGAAGACCTCGGTCGCGACGGCATCGATCCCTATCCCAGCACCTTTCCCGTCACCCACCAGGCAGGCGAACTGACGCGCCGCTACGCCTCCGCCGATGACGCCAACCTGACGGCGGCCGAAGCCGTGGCGCTGGCGGGGCGGGTCCTGTCGCTCCGCGGGCACGGCAAGGCCTCCTTCGCCCACCTCAAGGATCAGAGCGGCAAGATCCAGATCTACGTTCGCCAGGACGCGGTGGGCGAATCGGCCTACGGTCTGTTCCGGCGCATCGACGTCGGCGACTTCCTGGGGGTCCGGGGTCGGCTGTTCCGGACCAAGACGGGGGAATTGACGATCCACGTCGAGAGCCTGGTCCTCCTGGCCAAGGCATTGCGACCGCTGCCGGACAAGTGGCATGGGTTGAGCGATGTGGAGGTGCGCTACCGGCAGCGCTACGTGGACCTGATCGCCAATCCGTCCGTGGCGGAGGTGTTTCGGCGACGGGCGAGGATCATCGCCGAGATCCGCCGCTTTTTCGACGAGCGCGGCTTCCTCGAGGTCGAGACGCCCATGATGCACCCGATCCCGGGAGGCGCCGCGGCCCGGCCGTTCGTGACCCACCACAACGCCCTGGATCTCAGCCTGTACCTCCGCATTGCACCCGAACTGCATCTGAAGCGCTGTGTGGTTGGCGGGCTGGAGCGCGTGTACGAGATCAACCGAAACTTCCGGAACGAAGGCCTGTCCACCCAGCACAACCCCGAGTTCACCATGCTGGAGTTCTACCAGGCCTACGCCGACTTCCGGGACCTGATGGTCCTGACCGAGGAACTCCTCCCCCAGATCGTTCGCACGGTGTGTGGCAGCGACACCGTCACCTATCAGGGCCGGGAGATCTCCTTCGCGCCGCCATGGCCGCGCCTGTCGCTGGAGGAGGCGCTGATGAAACTGGGAGGCCTCCGCCCAGAGGAGGAGGCCATGATCAGATTGGCAGGCCTCCCCAAATCGGAGGATGTCCTGCGGGCCGCCGCCCAGGCGAGCGGCATCAGCATCAGGCCGGGCTGGGGATGGGCCAAACTGCTGGTCGAGCTCTTCGAGGCGCGGGTGGAGACGCAGCTCGTCCAACCGACCTTCGTGACCGACTTTCCGGCCGAGCTGTCCCCGCTGGCCAAGGCGCGGGCGGATGATCCCCGCTACGTCCAGCGCTTCGAGCTGTACGTGGCCGGGCTGGAGGTGGCCAACGCCTACACCGAGCTGAACGATCCCCGGGAGCAGCGGCGCCGTCTTGAGGCGCAGGCCAAGGCGCGGGCGGCCGGGGACGAAGAGGCGCACTACATGGACGAGGACTTCGTGCGGGCGCTGGAGTACGGCCTGCCTCCCACGGCCGGGGAGGGAGTCGGCATCGACCGCCTGGTCATGCTCCTCACCGACGCCCCCTCCATCCGCGACGTGATCCTGTTCCCCTTGCTGCGGCCGGAGGCCCGGGGGGACGAGGGCTAGGCCCTCGCAATTTCAAATGGTGAACCGACAACCGACAACCGGTCATCGTCCAGGGCCGAAGAAAATGGCCAGTTGTCCGTTGTCCGTTGTCCGTTGTCCGTTGGCTCTGTCCGCGAGGCGCGGACCGGGCCGGGGCGCCTCCCGGGAGTAGCGGATGGCTTGGTCTCTTCCCTACGAGGTGTTCATCAGCCTCCGGTATCTCAAGGCCAAGCGGCGGCAGCGCTCCCTCTCCGTCATCGCCTTCATCTCCATCGCCGGCGTGGCCGTCGGCGTCATGGCCCTCATCGTGGTCATGGCGGTGATGAGCGGCTTCGAATTCGATCTGCGCAACAAAATCCTGGGGACCAACGCCCACATCTGGGTCCTGCGCTACGGCGAGCGGGGCATTGAGGAGCCGGACCCGGCGCTGGCGGCCATCCGGCAAGTGCCGGGCGTCACTGCGGCATCGCCCTTCACCTACAACGAGGTCCTGTTGACGGCCGGGGGGCGGACAGCGGGTACCGTCCTGCGAGGCGTCGACCTGGCCTCGGCGGTGGAGACCACCGACTTCCGCAAGACCCTGAAGAGCGCCAGCGCAGACTTGACCCAGGCCATGGCCAGCCCGCATCCCGTCTTCCCCGCGGACGGGATCATCCTCGGGTCGTACCTGGCCAGCAGCCTGGGAGTGACCGTGGGCAGCCCGGTGGATGTCCTCCTGCCATTGGGCGGGGATCTCTCCCCCCTGGGGGTGATGCCCCGCATGCGCCGGTTCACGGTGGTGGGAATCTTTCAGGTCGGCTTCGCGGAGTTCGACTCGAAGCTGGCCATGATCGCCGTCCCCACGGCCCAGCAGCTCTTCCGCATGGGATCGGCCGTCAGCGGCATCGAGGTCCGGGTCACGGACATTTACCAGGCGGCGCAGGTGGCCGAGACCATCCGCGCCCGCCTGAAGTTCCCCTACTTCACCCGGACGTGGATGGAGCTGAACCGGAACTTCTTCTCCGCGCTCCGGGTGGAGCGGATCGTGATGTTCGTCATCCTGACGATGATCGTCCTGGTGGCGGCCTTCGGCATCATCAGCACGCTGATCATGCTGGTCATGCAGAAGCGGAAGGAGATCGCCATCCTGAAATCCATGGGCGCCACCGGGGGCAGCCTCATGGCCGTGTTCATCGTGCAGGGGATGATCATCGGGACCGCCGGAACGATCCTGGGCCTCTTGGCGGGCCTCACCATCGCCAAGAACCTGGATCCCATCGTGGCGGCCATCGAGTGGATCTTCGGGTTCAAGGCCTTCCCCCAGGACGTCTACCTGCTGGACAAGCTGCCGTCTCGCGTCCTGTGGCCGGACGTGGTGGCCATCACGATCACCGCCTTCGTCATCAGTTTCCTGGCGACGATCATCCCCTCCCGCCAGGCGGCCCGGGTGGATCCGGTGGTGGCGATCCGGTACGAATGAATCGAACGCCATTGCGGAACATCCAGAGGGTGCCCGAACACGGATTGAAGAATTCGAAATCCGAAATTTGAATTCCGAAATCAAGCTATGAGCGTCGAGATCTGGGTCCAGGACGTGTGGAAGAGCTTCCCGCGCGACGGGGAGCGCGTGGAGGTGCTCAAGGGGGTCAGCCTCCATATCGCGCCGGGAGAGCTGGTGGCGGTGGTGGGGCCCTCCGGGGTCGGGAAGAGCACCCTGTTGCACCTGCTGGGTGCGCTGGAGCGGCCGACGAGCGGCGAGGTCCGATACGGCGAGACCGCGCTGTCCGGCCTGACCGATGCGGCGCTGGCGGAGTTCCGGAACCGGGAGGTGGGTTTCGTCTTTCAGTTCCACCACCTGCTGCCCGAGTTCACCGCCCTGGAAAACGTGATGCTGCCCCTCCTTATCCGGCGCCAGCCGGTGGCCCAGGCGAGGGGTCGGGCGCAAGCCCTCCTGGCACAGGTGGGGCTGACGGACCGGCTGCGGCACCGGCCGGGTGAACTCTCCGGCGGTGAGCAGCAGCGGGTGGCCATGGCGCGTGCGCTCGTGGGGGAGCCGGCTGTTCTCCTGGCGGACGAGCCGACGGGGAACCTGGACAGCAAGACCGGGCAGGAGGTCTTCGAGGTGCTGCGCCAGATCAACCGCGAGCGCCGTCTCACCTGCGTCATCGTCACCCATAACGAGGCGCTGGCCAGCCGGGCGGATCGCATCCTGCGGATGCTGGACGGCCGGATGGTGGAATAGGGCCGAGAAATTGCCTCTTCCCGTGACGCGGCTTGTCGGATATAATGCGATGACGCTGGCGTGTGCCAGGTCTCCGAGGAGATCCGATGGGGGAGGCGGAGCACTGAAAGAGATCACGAGGAGCCGCTCATGTTTGAACGATTCACCGAACGCGCCCGCAAGGTCATCATCCTGGCCCGCGAGGAGGCCATTCGCCTGGGCCATAATTTCGTGGGGACGGAACACCTCCTGCTCGGCCTGATCCGCGAGGGGGACGGCCTGGCCGTCGCCATCCTGAAGAAGCTGAACGTCAACGTCTCCGCCCTCAAGGCCGAGATCGAGAAGATCGTCGCCGTCGGGACAGAGTTCTCTCCGGCCGGGGAGATCCCGTTCACCCCACAGGCCAAGAAGGTGCTGGAGTATGCCATCTCCGAGGCCCGCTCCCTCGGTCACAACTACATCGGCACCGAGCACCTCCTGCTCGGCCTGATCCGCGAGGGCGAGGGGATCGCCTCACTGGTCCTTCGCGACTTCGGGGTGAGCGTGGCCGCCGCCAAGGCGCAGGCGCAGGAACTCCTGGGCGAGCAGGCCTCGAAGCAGACCTCCACCACCCGGACTCCCGCGCTGGACGAGTTCGGCGTGGATCTTACGACCCTGGCGCGGCAGGACAAACTGGATCCGGTCATCGGGCGCGAGGCAGAGATCGAGCGGGTGATCCAGGTCCTCTCCCGCCGCAAGAAGAACAATCCCGTCCTGATCGGCGAGGCGGGCGTGGGCAAGACCGCCATCGTGGAAGGGCTGGCCCTGCAGATCGTGGCCAGCAGCGTCCCCGAGATCCTGCTGCGCAAGCGCGTGGTGCAGCTGGACCTGGCCGGCATGGTGGCCGGCACCAAGTACCGCGGCCAGTTCGAGGAGCGACTCAAGGCCGTGGTGAAGGAGATCCAGCAGGCCGGCAGCATCATCCTGTTCATCGACGAGCTGCACACCCTGGTGGGAGCGGGCGCGGCCGAGGGGGCGATTGACGCCAGCAACATGCTGAAGCCGGCCCTGGCCCGCGGTGAGCTCCAGTGCATCGGCGCCACCACCATGGACGAGTACCGGAAGTACGTCGAGAAGGACCGCGCGCTGGAGCGACGGTTCCAGGCCATCCACGTCGGGCCACCCAGCGTGGAGGAGACCATCCGCATCCTGCGGGAGATCAAGGACCGGTACGAGACCCACCACCAGGCCATCATCACCGACGAGGCGGTGGTGGCTGCGGCGCGCCTCAGCCAGCGGTACATTGCGGACCGGTTCCTGCCCGACAAGGCCATCGACGTGATCGACGAAGCGGGGGCCCGCGCCCGGTTGAAGGGGATGGTGCTGCCTCCCGAGCTGCGGGAGATGGAGAACGAGGTGGAGCGGCTGCGGGTTCAGAAGGAAGACGCCATCCGCACCCAGGCCTTCGAGGTGGCCGCCCGCCTGCGCGACACGGAGCGGAAGCTGCGGGCCGAGCTGGAGGAGCGCAAGGCCAACTGGAAGGATCAGCGGGCCAAGGCCAAGACGACGGTGAGCGAGGAGGACATCGCCTACATCGTGGCCAAGTGGACCGGCATCCCCCTCCAGCAACTGGAGGAAGCGGAGTCGGCCAAGCTC
This sequence comes from Methylomirabilales bacterium (SeqCode), assembly GCA_044451055.1. Lineage (GTDB taxonomy): Bacteria > Methylomirabilota > Methylomirabilia > Methylomirabilales > 2-02-FULL-66-22 > 2-02-FULL-66-22. The sequence continues at coordinate 7,037 of JBIOJT010000110.1, read as the reverse complement.
CTGCGGATCGAGGCCGAGCTGTCCAAGCGCGTGGTCGGTCAGGAAGAGGCCATCACGGCCGTGGCCCGCGCCATCCGACGGTCGCGGGCGGGGGTGAAGAACCCGAACCGCCCGGTGGGCTCCTTCATCTTCCTGGGCCCCACGGGCGTGGGGAAGACGGAGCTGGCCAAGGCGCTGGCGGAGTTCCTGTTCGGGACCGAGGACGCCCTGGTCCGCGTGGATATGTCGGAGTACATGGAGCGGTTCTCCACCTCCCGCCTCATCGGCGCGCCGCCCGGCTACATCGGCTATGACGATTCCGGCCAGCTCACCGAGAAGGTGCGCCGCCGCCCCTTCTCCCTGGTGCTGCTGGACGAGATCGAGAAGGCGCACCCGGAGGTCTTCAACCTGCTGCTCCAGATCCTGGAGGACGGGCGGCTCACCGACAACTACGGACGGGTGGTGGACTTCCGGAACACCATCATCATCATGACCTCCAATATCGGCACGCGCCAGTTCACCCTCCACACCAACCTTGGGTTTGCCAAGGCCGGGGACGAGCCCCATTCCTATGACAAGATGAAGGAAACGGTCACCAACGAGCTGAAGCGCGCCTTCAATCCGGAGCTGCTGAACCGGATCGACGAGGTGATCATCTTCCATCCGCTGACCAAGGAGCACATGCGGCAGATCGTGGACCTGATGCTCAACCGCCTGGAGCAGCAGTTGAAGGAAAAGCAGATGAGCCTCCGCATCGAGGGGGAGGCGAAAGAGTTCCTCATCGATCAGGGCTTCGACCCCAACTACGGCGCCCGCCCCCTGCGCCGGGCCATTCAGCGATACATAGAAGACGCCCTGGCCGAGGAGGTCCTCAAAGGACGCTTCGGGGAGGGCGGGACCATCCGGATCCGGAAGGGCGAAGGCGCGACGCTCGAATTCGAGGCCGCCGAGCCCGTCGAGACGCCCTCCTAACCAACCCTGCACGGATGCCTCCCGGCGCGCGGGGAGGCAATTTCTGCTTGGTTTTTGTGAAGGATAGTGATAAGGTCCGCCGGCGTTGTTCGGCGAGTGGCCGGGTGCAGGCTTCCGGCCCAGGTTCCTCGTCCCCCATAGCGAGAGCCCGTGACGTCGCTGCGACACGTTCGGCTGGCTGTCCTCCTCTGCAATTGCCTCCTTCTGCTCGCCCCACCGCGGGGCGCCGGGGCGCAGGACCAGCCCTTCATCACGCAGATTGACATCGTCGGGGCCCGCAAGGTCGAAGAGGCCACCGTCCGCTTCAAACTCAAGAGCCGGGCGGGAGACCCGTACTCGCCCGAGGGAGTGCGCGAGGACATCAAGGCGCTCTACAGCCTGGGCTTCTTCGAGGACATCGTGGTCCAGGCGGATATTTTCGAAGGCGGCCTCAAGCTGACCTTCGTCCTGCATGAGAAGCCCAGCATCCAGAGCATCCGGTTCGTGGGGAACCGGAAGCTCACGACGGACAAGGTCAAGGCCAAGATCGATCTGGTGGAGGGCGGGATCATCCCGCCCGGGACTCTGGCAAAGAACAGCGACAAGATCCGTCTGTTTTACGAGGAGGAGGGCTATTACCAGGCCAAGGTGGAAGGCGTCGAGGACCGCATCTCCCCGCAAGAGGTCAACGTGACCTTCAACATCGTCGAGGGGGACAAGTTCGACGTCGGCGAGATCCGGATCATCGGCAACCGGTACCTGAAGGAGAAGGACATCAAGGGCAAGATGCAGACCTCGGAGCTCTACCTGTTCTTCTTCGGCGGGACGCTGAAGCGGGAAGAGTTGCGGCGCGACCTGGATCGCATCCGCGCCTATTACCTGGACAATGGGTTCCTGGACATCGCGGTGGAGGAGCCGGAGATCCAACTGGATACCCGGAAGAAGAAGGTGCGGATCCTCATCCAGGTGCAGGAGGGTCCGCAGTACCGGATTGGGGAGCTCAGTGTCAAGGGGAACCGACTCTTCACGGAGCCCGAGATCCGGGGGCTTATCAAGAGCCGGGCCGGGGGGATCTTCAGCCGGGAGGGGGTGCAGGGCGACGTGACGGCCATCACCGACCGGTACGCGGAGCGCGGCTACCTTTTCGCCGACGTGGCGCCCGTCATCGACATCCTGCGGAACGAAACCAAGGTGAATGTGTCCCTGGAGATCACGGAGGGCCGCCAGGCCTACATCAACCGGATTGACATCACGGGGAACGTCCGGACGCGGGACAAGGTGATCCGCCGGGATATCCGGCTGGTGGAGGGGGATGTCTTCAACAGCGCCCTGTTGCAACAAAGCCGCGTCAACGTGAAAAACCTTGGCTTCTTCGAGGACGTGAAGCTGGATACGAAACGGGCTGCGGCCGCGGACCGGGTAGACCTGACGGTGGACGTGAAGGAGAAGCCCACGGGGGCCTTCACCATCGGCGGCGGGTTCAGCTCCGTGGACGGGGCACTCGCCGCGAGCAGCATCTCTCAGAATAACCTTTTCGGCCTGGGGAAGCGGGCCTCCATCAGCGTGCAGATCGGCCAGAATGCCAACCGCGGCAGTGCGGTGTACACCGACCCCCACTTCCTGGACACGGATTTCCTGGTGGAACCCAAGCTCTACGCGAATAGCACGAGCGGCCTGCAAACCGACATAGGCTACAACGAGGCGAACCAAGGGGGGACCCTCACGGTCGGGCACCACTTGGTGGAACAGGTCTTCGGCTCATTGATCTACGGCTACCAGCGGGTGAAGATCAAGAACGTGGAGGCTAGCGCGCCGGAGTTGATCCAACAACAGGCGGCCGAATCGGGCGGCCTCTCCTATACCAGTGCACTGACCTTTGTCCTGAGCCGGGACGCGCGGAACTCCTTCACCGAGCCGACGCGGGGGCTCGCAGCCGTGGTCTCCGCCGAGTATGCCGGTGGCTTCCTGGGCGCCAACGAGAACTTCACGAAGTACAGCCTGGATCTGTCTCAGTACATTCCACTGTGGTGGAAGTTTGTCGGCCACCTCCGCGGGAACATTGCCTATGGCGACTCCTTCGGTAGCACACCCAATCTGCCCGTGCAGGAGCGGTACTTCTTGGGGGGCATGGACAGCATCCGCGGGTTCAAGAATTTCAGCGTCAGCCCCAGAGATTCCGTGACCGATAACCAGGAGGGAGGCAACAAGGCCTTTTTCATCAACAACGAGGTTCTGTTTCCATTGTATGAGGCCCTGAAATTGCGGGGCCTGGTGTTCCTCGACATGGGAAACGCGTTCGCTGAGGGGACTCCCTTCAGTTGGTCAGTCAAGCGCGCGGCCGGCGCCGGCATCCGGTTCAACTCGCCCCTGGGCACAATCCGGCTGGAGCTCGGCTTCGATTTGGCCCCTCGGTACCCTGAAAAGCCGATGGTGCTCCACTTTAGCGCTGGCACGGCGTTCTAGCAGATCTACGGCAGACTGACGGAGGATGCGCGCCTGTTTCTCACGGGCCGGGAAGGTTGTTGCGGTCTCCGGCCCGATCAGAAGTTTCTCTCACCGTGTGTGCGGTCTGCGGCCTCTTGCCGGGAGACGTCAGCGGGGTCAAGACCCCAGAGGAGATGGGAGGCAAGAAACGTGAGCGTCCGATTCCAGAGATACGGGGGAGCGACAATCGCCGCGCTAGCGTGTCTGGTTCTCCTCGGCTGGGAGATGCCCGGGTGGGCGGCCCAGGCGGCAGTCCGCATCGGCATCGTGGATATGCAAGAGGTCCTGATTAAGTCGCAGAAGGGTATGGCGGTCAAGCAGAAGCTGGACCAGGAACGTGCGGGCCGCCAGAAGGACTTGGACGCCAAGCAGCAAGAGGTGATGAAGCTCCAGGCGGACTTCCAGAAGGAGGCCCCGCTCCTCAGCGAGCAGGCCAAACGGGAGAAGTCCGAGGCGATCCAGCGCAAGACGCGGGACGCGGTCCGCGTAGCCGAGGATGCGAACCGCGACTTCGACAAGCGGGTCCGAGAGGCGGAGATGGAGATCTCGCGGGAGATCGTCGGGGTGATCCAGGAATACGGCAAGGACCAGGGCTACACCCTGATCCTGGAGCGCAGCACGGTGGTCTTCGGGGCGTCGGCCGTGGACATCACGAGCGAGATCATCAAGCGCTACGATGGCAAGCAGAAGTAGAGGGTAGAGGTAGGAAGCGGTCGGTCGCCAGCCTTCGGCGGTCGGCAACGGGCTGACAGCTGGGAGGCGCGGTGTGTCGCCAGGACGAGTAGCGGAGACACAGGAAGCGGCGGGCGGTGCGACTGGGAGAGTTGGCGGAACGGCTGGGATGCCGGCTGGAAGGGGATGGCGGGCTCGAGATCAACGCCGTGCGCGGCCTGGAAGACGCCGGTCCACGGGATCTCGGTTTTGTCGCCCAGGAACGATATCTGTCCCGCCTGCGGGCCTCGGCGGCGGGCGCCGTGATCCTGGCCGAGGGCTGGCCGCCGGTGGACCGCCCCGCGTTGCGCACGCCCAACCCGATCCTCGCCTTCGCCCGCGCCCTGACGCTCCTGCACCCTCTTCCCAACCCGGCTCCCGGCATCCATCCCACGGCGGTGGTGGCTCCGGATGCTCGCGTGGCCCCGGATGCCAGCGTGGGCCCCCTCACCGTCCTGGGTCGGGGCGTCGAGGTTGGGGCGGGGACGATGCTGGACGCGCACGTGAGCGTCGGGGCCGGGGTCCGGATCGGTGCCGGCTGCCGGATCTTCCCCCAGGTTGTCCTGCGCGACGGGGTGCTGCTGGGGGACCGGGTCATCGTGCACAGCGGCACCGTGATCGGCGCCGACGGATTCGGCTATGCCCGGGATGGGCAGCGCTATGTGAAGATCCCCCAGATCGGACGGGTGGTGATCGAGGACGACGTGGAGATTGGCGCCAACGTCGCCATCGACCGGGCCACCCTGGGCGAAACGCGCATCGGGCGCGGTACGAAGATCGACAATCTGGTCCAAATCGCCCACAATGTCCGTGTCGGAGCGGACACCGTGATCGCGGGGCAATCGGGGATCGCGGGAAGTTCGAGCATCGGATCCCGGGTCACGCTGGCCGGACAGGTCGGCGTGGTGGACCACGTCGAAATCGGCGACGATGTGATCGTGGGGGCACAGGCGGGAGTGGCGAAGGATATCCCCGCCGGTTCGGTGGTGTTGGGATCGCCGGCGATCGCCCACGGTGAGTTCAAGCGGCAGGTGGCGTCGGTGGCGCGGCTGCCCGAGATGCGCAAGCTCCTGCGTACCTTGGAGGAACGGCTGGCGGCGCTGGAAGCCCGCCTGGGGAAGTGAGACGGCGGAGGAAGGGAGTGAAGCATGTTGGGCCCGAAGGAGATCCAGGAGATCCTCCCACACCGCTACCCGTTCCTCCTGGTGGATCGCATCCTGGAGATGGAGCTTGGCAAGCGCGTGGTCGGGATCAAGAATGTCACGATCAACGAGCCGTTCTTTCCGGGCCATTTTCCCGGCCACGCCATCATGCCGGGCGTTCTCATCGTGGAGGCCATGGCCCAGGTCGGCGCGGTGCTCTTGATGCGCAGCCTGGATTCGCGGGCCGAGAAGAAAGTCATCTACTTCACCGGGATTGACCGGGCCCGCTTCCGGCGCCCGGTGGTCCCCGGGGACCAGATCCGGTTCGAGGTCGAGATCCTTCAGCTCCGCCGCCAGGTGTGCCGTATGAAATGCGCCGCCTACGTGGATGGGAAACTGGTCGCGGAGGCGGAGATGAGTTCGGTGGTGGTGGATCGCGATCCGACGGGACCAGTGAACGCCCCCCTGGCGGTCTAGGAGCGGCGCGTGGTGACCATCCATCCCACAGCCTTGGTGGAGCGCGGCGCCGAACTGGCCGACGGGGTGAGCGTCGGGGCCTACGCGATCGTGGGTCCCGAGGTGCGCGTGGGCCCGGGCACCAGCATCGGCAGCCACACGATCCTGGAGGGCCGGGCCGAGATCGGGGCGGAGTGCCGCATGGGCTCCCACGTGATCATCGGCGCCCCGCCGCAGGACGTGAAGTACCACGGAGAGCCGACCCGCGTCATCATCGGCGACCGGACGCTCGTGCGCGAATTCGCCTCAATCCACCGGGCCAGCACCGGCGGCTCCGGCGTGACCCGCGTCGGCCCGGAGAACTTCCTGATGGCCTACGTCCACGTGGCCCACGACTGCCAGCTGGCGGAGCGGGTGATCATGGCCAACCAGGCCTCCCTGGCGGGCCATGTGGAGATCGGCCGCTCCGCAGTGATCGGAGGCATGAGCGGCGTCCACCAGTTCGTGCGGATCGGCGAGTACGCGTTCCTGGGCGCGTGCTCCGCCGTGCTGCAGGACATCCCACCCTACGTCAAGGCCCAGGGAAACCGGGCCAAGCCCTTCGGCCTCAACGTGGTGGGCCTCCGCCGTCACGGGTTCTCGGCCGAGGCCATCCAGGCCCTGAAACAGGCCTACCGCATCCTCTTCACCTCCGGCCTCAACACGTCCCAGGCGCTGGCCCAGTTGGAGCAGGAGCTCGGCGGGTTCGCCGAAGTGCAGCGGTTCATCGACTTCGTCAAACGGTCCCAGCGCGGGATCAGCAAGTAGTTGCTGATGGGGTCGCTGGGAATCCTGGCGGGCAGCGGCCAGTTGCCCTTCGTGGCGGCGGCGGAGGCGCGGAGGCAGGGCCTGCGCGTCGTGGCCGTGGCGTTCAGAGAAGAGGCCGATCCGTCGCTGGCCGAGCGGGTGGATGCCATGCATTGGGTCCATGTCGGAGAGCTCGGGGCTGCCGTCCGGGCCCTCCGGGAGGAGCGCGTGACTGACGTTCTCCTGCTGGGGAAAGTCGAGATCACCCGCCTGTTCTCTCGGGCACGCCCCGACCTGCTGGGGGCCAAAGTCCTGCTCAAGGCGCGGGATCTTCGCGGGGATAGCCTGCTGGAGGCCATCGTGGACGCCCTGGCGGCTGAGGGGATCCAGGTCCTGGAAACGCCCCGGTTCCTGGGTCCGCTGCTCCTGCAAGCTGGCCGGCTGACGCGGCGGGCCCCCACGGCGCGGGAACAGCGCGACATCGACCTGGGACGCGGAATCGCCCGCCAGATGGCGGCGCTCCACATC
>JBIOJT010000109.1:0-12572 GCA_044451055.1 Methylomirabilales bacterium (SeqCode) | reverse complement strand
CCACTCGCTCCTTCGACCGGCTCGGCCTGCCGCGGCTGGCAGGTTGACCTCAACCTTCTGAACCGCCGGATACGGACCCGTACGTCCGGTGGTGTGGGAGGGGAGTAGCAGGGCGCTCCCTGTTACCCCCTATCCCGATTATCGCGCTCCGTCCCCGGAACCGGCTATCGCCGGTCGGCCATGACACATTGGGTGTCTCTCGGCCGATTCGGTTTGCCGATAGGCCGAGAGCATGGTACCCTAAAAGAGTGTCAGCATCCCGTGGACCGTCGCCGGTCGAAACTGAAGGCAGAGTCGGTGCCAGCACGTAGCCGGGGATTCAAGGAGAGGCTGCCACGTTCCGCCGTGTTGTGGGCCGCCGTTGTGGTCGGCGTGGGGGGTCTACCAGCAGTGGCCTTTATGGATCGAAGCCTGATGGTGCTCATCCAGGCATGGCAGTGGCCGCCCCTCCTCCATCTGATGCAATTCCTCACCTGGCTGGGGTACGGGGCCGTTGACATCGGGGTCCTCCTGACGATAGCGCTGATCGGGTGGTGGGAGGGCAAGGCGGGCATCCGGACGCGGGGCCTCTGGGGAGCCGGGACCGTGGCGGCTTCCGGTGTGCTGGACCACATTGTGAAGAACGTCGCCTGCCGAGCCAGACCGTCGGCCGCCGGGGCCGGGCTGTTCTTCGCGAAGTTTCCCTGTTTCCCGGCGTCTTATGCGTATGCCTCGTTTCCATCCGGGCATGCAACGACAGCCTTCGCAACCGCGGTCGTCCTGGCCGCCTGGTATCCGCGGCAGGCGGTTGTCTTCGTGGGCTTGGCCGTTTTGGTCGGGCTGTCGCGCATTCTCCTGGGGGCACATTTTCCCTCTGACGTTCTGGCGGGGGCCCTGCTGGGCAGTGGAGTCGCTCTGGCTGTCTATCAGCATGTTCCCGCCGTCCGAGGAACCGAAAGAACAGCACACACTGTGACCACCTGAGGGAAGAGGCGGCCGCGGAGGAGGTTTGGGAGATGAAGTGGATATGTCTGAATCGTGCCGGGTTGTTGGTACTCCTTGTGATCAGCCTGTCCGCCTGCGCTGCGGATGGGGGGCTAGAGCTTCGGACCACACCACCCACGCCCTACCCTCCCCCCGGGTTCGCCCATGAGGTGTCGTCACCGGCGGTGGAGCTCTTCTGGAACTGTACGCGTCCAAACCCGGACACGCTGTCGCTGGAGGGGATGGCGTTCAACCCGTGGTCGGGATCGGAAATTCGGTTCCTGGAGTTCGACCTGGTTGGTGTGGATTCGCGCGGGTCTACCGTTTCCGAGGTCAGCGGTGCGGCGCTAAGCCTCATATTCGGCATGATGCGCTCCACTTCCTTTCAACTGGCACTGCCGACGACGGGGAGCGAGATCCGCTTCGATCTGTTCTACCAGTACCAGTATCAGGAACCCGGCGAAGGGGGTGACGGGGACCACAGGACCCGCCTTCCTGGGGGTGCGCCCTCCGTGAGACTCGTGTCCTCTACCCCATTACTCCCGGGCCCGGCAACGCAGCGGTTCATGGTCCGGGATGCGTGCTCTGAGACGATGCATCGGGCGCGCTAGAGCGCACTTCAAAATTGAGAACCGACAACCGACAGCCGGCCAGTGGAACTGAAAATGAGAAACTGACAACCGACCACCGCCCAATGGGAAGGGTTCGGATGATCGGTTGTCAGTTGTCGGTTGTCCGTTTTTCATTGGCCCTGGAGCTTCTCGGCCGGTGACCCCTCCCTCCGCTTCTATTCCCGACAATCGACGAATCAGGGCGGCGACACTGGCGGCGCTCCTGCTGCTGTCGGGGACGCTCTTCTTCTTCCGGCTGGGGACCCCGGGACTCTTCGACGCGGACGAGCCGGCCTACGCCCAGGCCGCCCGGGAAATGTTGGAGGCCGGGGACTGGATCACGCCCCACTTCAATGGTCTGCCTCGGTTCGACAAGCCCATCCTGTTCTACTGGCTCATCACCCTGAGCTACCGGGTCTTCGGCGTCACGGAATTCGCCGCGCGCTTCTGGTCCGCCCTGGCGGCCGTGATCCTGGTGCTCGTCATCGCCCGGGCGGCCAGGAGGTGGTTCGGGCCACCCGCAGATCTCCTGGCGGGACTGGCATTCACGACGAACCTGCTCACCGCCCTCCTGGTGCGTGCCGCCGTGACCGACATGCTCCTGACCCTCTTCGTGACGCTGGCGATCCTGGCGGGCGTCGAGGCGCTCCGGGAATCGCCGCCGGGCAGAGGCTGGGCCACGATGGGATGGGCGGCCATGGGACTGGCCGTCCTGGTGAAGGGACCCGTGGGCCTCGTCATCCCGGGCATGGCGCTGGGTGGAACGCTCCTCATTTTTCGAGACATACGGCGCGGGCTCGCCCGTCTGTTCCCCTGGCAGGGCCTGGCCCTGTTCGCTGCGATCACCCTCCCATGGTACGTCCTCGTCCTGGCGGCCAATGGCTGGCCCTTTGTCGAAGGGTTTGTGATCAAGCACCACGTGAGCCGCTACACGGGGGTGATCTCGAGCCACGCGGGTCCACTCTGGTTCTACCTCCCTGTCGCGCTCGTTGGGTTCTTTCCCTGGAGTGGCTTTCTTCCGCGAGCGCTCTGGCATGCCGGCACAGTGGCTCGCGGCCGCGAGGCACGCGAGCCTGCCGACCGTCTGCTGGTGGCTTGCGCCTGCTGGGCGGGAGGCGTCTTCATCTTCTTTTCGTTCGCGGGCACGAAACTGCCCAGCTACCTGTTTCCGGCTTTTCCGGCGATGGCCCTCCTCGTCGGCGCCTGCGGATTTTCAAATGAAAAACCGACAACTAGAAACCGGTCAATAGAAGACACGGATGCCCGGTTGTCGGTTGTCAGTTGTCGGTTTTCAATTGGCAGGAGTCAGATGCTGCGCTGGCTCGATACCCTTGGGCTATGGCTCATTGGGCTGACGGGGCTGGCGCTGGCCCTGGGGTTCGGGATGGTCCCCTGGATCCTGGATGCCATTCGGCCGCGGGCGGGCGGCATCCTCGACGGCGCGTCTGCCCCGGTCGGCCTCGCGTGGTGGCTGGCCGGGCTTGTGCCCCTGGGCACGGCGGGGAGCCTCCGGATGAAGGGACCAAGGCGCGCGGCCAGTCTGGCGACGATGATGAGCCTCCTCATTTTCACGGGGGAAGGGATGGTCGCGCCTCGGGTGTATGCCATTGTGCAGGGACCGCTGCGGGAATTCTCGGAGGACGCCCGGCAGATACTCGGCGGAGAGGGGACGCTGGTGGTCTATGGACTGAACGCGCCAACCATAGTATTCTATGCGGACCACTCGGTGACTCCCCTCGGCCCCGGGTCGCCGGATGGGGTGGATCAGGTCCGACGGCTGTTGAGGGCCGGCCGCCCCCTTGTGGTCATCACCCGTATTGTGCACGCGCCCCGATTGGATGCCCTGCCAGGGCTTTTTCGCTTGAAGGCCCGCGGTGGCTATGCGATATATTCCTTCATGCGCCGGTCGGCGGCTCCGGGTGCGCTGTCTCCCCGCAGACTGCGGAGCAGTTCCGCGTGAGGCTTGCCTGAGGCCATGATCACCTCGGGGACGCAAGACGGGTTGTTCAGTGTGATCGCTGCAGAGCTCTCCGCGGTCGAGGATCGGCTCCAAGAGCCCGCGCGGGACAGCGGAGTCCTGCTCTCGGTGGTGGCAAGCTACGCCCTCGGCTCCGGTGGCAAGCGGATCCGACCGGCCCTCCTGCTCCTGGCGGCTCGGGCCTGCGACGCCGACCAGCGGGGGCGCATCGTGACGCTGGCCTCGGTCGCCGAGATGATGCACGCGGCGACCCTGGTCCACGATGACATCGTGGACCATTCCGCCAAGCGGCGCGGCCGGCCCTCGGCCGCAGCCCTCTGGGGCTCCGACGTGTCGGTGTTGGCGGGGGATTTCCTGTTCTCCCGGGCGATCCAGATCCTGGTTGCCGACGGGGACATGCGTATCCTGCAGGCCTTCGCGGATGCCACGGTCGCGATGATCGAGGGGGAAGTCCTCCAGTTGCAGCTCCTGCGCGACCTGAAGATCAGCGACGCGGATTACCTCCGAATCGTCACCGGGAAGACGGCCGCGCTGATGTCGGCCGCCGCCCGCACCGGGGCGCTGGTGGCCGCCGCCCCCCTGGCCACCGCGGAGGCCATGGCGGCCTTTGGCCTCAACCTCGGCATCGGATTCCAACTGGTGGATGACGCCCTCGATTACACCGCCCGCGAGGAACGTCTGGGGAAGCCCGTGGGGAGCGATTTCCGGGAGGGAAAGATCACCTACCCGTTGATCCACCTCATGCGGACCGCGTCCGCCGCGGATCGGGTCGTGGTAGAGGATCTGGCCAGACGAGAACACATCAGCGATGAGAACCTGGCACAGCTGCGTGGTCTGGTGGAGCGGTACGAGGGCGTGCCAGCTACGATGCGTCTGGTGGATGAGTATCTGGCCCGCGCCCGCGCCCTGCTCGAGGTGCTGTCACCGTCGCCGGCGCGTCATTCCCTGCATCGCCTGGTGGACTTCGTCCGCGAGCGCGACTGGTGATCCACCCGGGCGGAATTTCAAATTGAAAACGGACGACTGACAACCGGCCAATGGAAGGCAGTGGCCGGTTTTCAATCGTCGGTTGTCGGTTTTGCATCGAGTGATGGATCACATCCGCAACTTCTGCATCATCGCCCACATCGACCACGGCAAGTCCACGCTGGCGGACCGGCTGCTGGAAGCGACGGGTGCCCTCGCGCCCCGCCAGATGGCCGACCAGGTCCTGGACAGCATGGACCTGGAGCGGGAGCGGGGGATCACCATCAAGGCCAAGGCGGTTCGCCTCACCTACCGGAGCCAGGACGGTCGGGACTACCTGCTGAACCTGATCGACACTCCGGGCCACGTGGACTTCAGCTCTGAGGTGTCGCGGAGCCTGTCCGCCTGCGAGGGTGCCCTGCTGGTGGTGGATGCGGTGCAGGGAGTGGAGGCGCAGACGCTGGCCAACGTTCACCTCGCCATGCGGAACAACCTGGCCATCCTGCCGATCATCAACAAGATCGACCTTCCCAACGCGAACGTGGAGCGGGTGAAGGCCCAGATCGAAGACATCCTGGCCCTGGACGCGAAGCAGACGGTTCTGGCCAGCGCCAAGCATGGCTGGGGGACGCAGGACGTTCTGGAGGCCATCGTCAGCCGGATCCCCCCGCCCACCGGATCGCCCGCGGCGCCGCTCAAGGCCCTGATCTTCGACTCCTGGTTCGACAGCTACCAGGGCGTGATCGCCTACGTCCGCCTCTACGACGGCCGCGTGGCCCCGGGGACGCGGATCCAGTTCATGTCCACCGGGGCCACCTTCGAGGTGAGCCGGGTCGGGACCTTCGCTCCTCACATGCAGGCTGCGGATGAGCTTCGCGCGGGGGAAGTGGGCTACATCATCCCCGGCATCCGGGACGTGCGTCAGAGCCGTGTGGGGGACACCCTGACGGAAGCGGAGCGGCCGACGGCGAGGCCCCTGCCTGATTTTCGCGAGGTTCGGCCCATGGTCTTCGCCGGGCTGTATCCGGTGAAGAGCCAGGACTACCTCGGGCTCAAGGGGGCGCTGGAGAAGCTGCAACTGAACGATGCCTCCTTCTCCTTCGAGCCCGAGACATCGCTGGCCCTGGGGTTCGGCTTCCGTTGCGGATTTCTCGGCCTGCTTCACCACGAGATCATCCAGGAGCGGCTGGAGCGCGAGTTCGACCTGACGCTGCTGACCACGGCGCCCACGGTGGAGTACCGGATCACGCGTACCGACGGGACGGTGGTCAAGGTGGAGAATCCCAGCAAGCTCCCACCACTGCAGGAAACTGCGATGATCGAGGAGCCCTATATCACGGCCTCCATCCTGTCGCCGACAGAATATCTGGGGGGCATCCTGGCGCTCTGCCAGGAAAAGCGGGGCGTGCACCGGGGAATCGAGTACCTGCAGGACAGCCGGGCTCTCATCGCCTACGAACTGCCCCTGAACGAGATCGTCCTGGACTTCTACGACCGGCTGAAATCGGTGAGCCGAGGCTACGCCTCATTGGACTACGACTTCCTCGAGTACCGGGAGAGCCCGCTGGTCAAGTTGGACGTCCTGGTGAACGGCGAGGCGGTGGATGCCCTCTCCTGCATCATCCATCGGGACCAGGCCACCGCGCGCGGCCGCCTCCTGGCGGAGCGGATGCGGGAGCGCATCCCGCGGCAGCTCTTCGAGGTGGTCATCCAGGCCGCCATCGGCAGCCGGGTGATCGCGCGGGAGCGGATTCCGCCGCTGCGGAAGCAGGTGACGGCCAAGTGCTACGGGGGCGACATCACGCGCAAGCGAAAGCTCCTGGAGAAGCAGGCGGAAGGCAAGCGGCGCATGAAGCAGGTCGGCCGCGTGGAGATCCCCCAGGAGGCCTTCATGGCCTTGCTGCAGGTGGGCGAACGGAGAACGTAACGTGCAAAACCGAGGACCGACGACCGGTCGCCCACATTTTCAAATGGAAAACTGACAACTGAAAACCGCTCAACTGTCGGAACTGGCCGGTTGTCAGTTGTCCGTTGTCAGTTTTCAATTGGACGTGGTCCGTTGTCAGTTTTCAATTGGCAATGACCGGTTGCCGGCTGCCCGTTGTCGGTCTTTAATTGGACGGGGTCCGTTACCGGTTCTTCCCCGGGTTGATGAAGGAGAGGGTGAGCGTGCGGAGGACGAAGGACGAGAAGGAGGAAATGGCGCCGGGGAAGGCGGTGCCCACACCGGCGGGCAAGTCGGTCTTCCAGGAGTATGCCGAGGCCCTGATCATCGCGGTCCTGCTGGCCCTGGTGATCCGAACCTTCGTGGTGCAGGCCTTCAAGATCCCCTCGGGCTCGATGTTGCCGACCCTGCAGATCGGGGACCACATCCTGGTAAACAAGTTCATCTATTACTTCGAACCCATCCGGCGAGGCGAGATCATTGTCTTCAAGTTCCCGCAAGACGAGACCCGGGACTTCGTCAAGCGGGTCATCGGCCTCCCGGGGGAGACGCTGGAGATTCGCGGTCGGCAGGTCCTGATCAACGGGGCCCCTCTTAAAGAGCCGTATGCCGTCTACTCGGACGGACCCTTTGCCCAGACCCTGGAGGGGGAACACCTGGGTCCGCTCGTCATCCCTCCCGGGAAGCTCTTCATGATGGGGGACAACCGGGATCACAGCATGGACAGCCGGGTGTGGGGCCTTCTGGACATGCACAAGATCAAGGGGCAGGCCTTCATCGTGTACTTCTCCCTCCGGAGCGATGACATCCCATATGCTTCGGCCGTGCCCAGCGTGATCTTTGTGGCCACGCACCCTTCGATCATCCGGTGGGGCCGGCTTGGATCCCTGGTCCACTGACCCAGATTCGATGGATGAAGCTCCCCGGGGTCTTCCTCCCGTCACCGGATGAACGCACCCCGGGTGGAAACCGCCCGAGATCCCGGCGAGCGATTGACGATCAGAGGCCCTCCCTGACGGCCGACGCCTCGGCGCCAGCAGCCGCGGGAGAGAGGGATGCCGGAATGTGGTTTGAGCGCCCGCGGGATTACTATCGACGGGTGGAGAAGCGCTTTCAGGGGGCGAGGATTCTGGACGTCGGCTGTGGCAAGAAGAAGTTTCCCGGGGCGCTCGGGATCGATGTTCGATCCAATGTCTCCGCCGATGTTCCGCACGACCTGGACCACCTTCCCTGGCCTTGTGAGGACAACGCCTTCGATCTCGTTCTCATCAGACACTGCCTGGAGCATCTGAAGGACGTCGTCGCGGCGGTGGAGGAGCTGTGGCGGATCACGAGGTCCCGCGGGACCATCGTCGTGGAGGTGCCCCACTTCTCCTGGTGCGAGGCCTATACCCATCCCGAGCATGTCCATTTCTTCTCGGGCGGCTCTATGGACTACTACCACCCGGCCAACGAACATTACCGCGCCAAGCTGAGCATTGTGCGGCGGCGGATCTACTTCAACGATTTCTTCAGGTGGATTGGCTTCGAGGGTCTGGCCAACCGGTTTAGTCATTTGTACGAGCGGCACTTCGCCTTCATCTTTCCGGCCGGTTCCATCGTGTGGGAACTGGAAGCCGTGAAGGATGTTCCGGGCGCGTTCAGACAGAATGGGGTGAAGGCTCCATGCTCTTGACAACCCCCAGGGCCTCCTCTATAGTCGTAGCCAACTGGCACTCTCGCTCCGAGAGTGTCAGGCTGTCGAGGTGGACTCTATGCTCAATGTCCGACACCAGGATGTCCTCCGAGCCATCGTGCTCGATTACATCCGGACGGCAGAGCCGGTCGGGTCCCGCACCGTCTCCCGCAGCTACGGCTTTTCGCTGAGCCCGGCGACCATTCGCACCACCATGGCCGACCTGGAGGAGTTGGGATACTTGGCCCAGCCGCACACCTCCGCCGGCCGAATCCCCACCGACAGGGGGTATCGCTTCTACGTGGATGCCTTGATGGACCGCCCCCAGTTGAGCCCGGCCGAAGTCCAGCGGATCGCGCATCACGTCGGCCCGTCCACGGGCGAGGTGGAGGAGATGCTGCGGGAGGCGGGGAAGCTTCTGTCCGCCCTGTCTCCATACGTGGCCGTGGTCCTGGCTCCCCGCCTTGAGGAAAGCCAGTTCCGCCGGGTCGAGTTCGTCCCGCTCGCCCGCAACCAGGTCCTGGTCATCCTGATGGCGGATGCAGGACTCGTCCACCACAAGGTTGTGGCCGTTGATGAAGCGATGTCGCAGGATGAACTCGACCGGATCGCCCGGTACCTCACCGACCTCCTGCAGGGGCATGGCTTGCAGCAGGTGCGGGACCTCCTGCTGGTTCAGATGGCCGAGGAAAAGGCGCAGTATGATCGGATGCTGGTGCGGGCCCTCCGCTTCGGGGCCAAGGCCCTGGAGGCCGAGCCGGAAGGCGACGTGTACGTGGCGGGCGCGGCCCACATCGCCGACCAGCCCGAGTTTGCCGACATCGCCAAGATGAAGGCGCTGTTCGCGGCCTTCGAGGAAAAATCGAAGCTGGTGAAGATCCTGAACGAGTGTCTGACGGGGGAGGATTTCAAGATCTTCATCGGCAGCGAGATCCCGGAGCGGGAGATCCAAGGGCTGAGCGTGATCGCCGCGCCATACCGCCGGGGCGATCGGTTGCTGGGCGTCCTCGGAGTGCTGGGCCCCACGCGGATGGACTACGGCCGGGCGTTGGCCTTGGTGGAGACGACCGCGAGACTGCTGAGTCGTGCCCTCACGAAGCGGGCCGAATAACCGAGGACCGATCCTCACCGAGCGGGAGGGCCTGACGGGTCCTCCCGTTCTGTCTGTTGGGAGCCATGGAACAGGAACGGACTACCGCGCAAGCTTCTGCTGACGCTGTTCCCGCTGAAGCCGGCCCTCCAGTCGAGGGCGCCGCCGAGTCTCCCGAGGTCCTGCGTGAGGCCCTGGCCGCCAAGACGCAGGAGGCAGAACGGCTGCAGGACCGCCTGCTGCGTCTTCAGGCGGAGTTCGAGAACTACAAGAAGCGGATGGCCCGCGAGAAGGCAGAGTACCTGAAGTTCGCTCACGAGGGGCTGATCCTGGATTTTCTGCCCGTCCTGGATAACCTGGAGCGGGCCCTGACTGCGGCGCGGGCCGAGATGGGCTCGACGCCGCTCCTGGAAGGCCTGGAGATGATCGGGCGGCTGTTCCGGTCCGTGCTGGAGAAGGCGGGCGTGAAGCCGATGGAGACGGTGGGGCAGCCCTTCGACCCCGCGTATCACCAGGCGGTCGCCCAGGTGGAAACTTCCCCCAAGGATGCCAACCTCGTGGTGGAGGAGATCCAGAAGGGGTATCTCATCGAGGGTCGGGTTCTGCGACCGGCCATGGTCAAGGTGTCTCGCGCCGTCTCGACAAAACCGGGGGACGGCTCGGGCGGTGAGGGCGCCCAGGCGTGAGTGAGAAGCGCGACTATTACGAGGTTCTGGGGGTCGTCCGCGACGCCAGTCCCGAGGAAGTCAAGAAGGCCTACCGCAAGCTGGCCCACCAGTACCATCCCGACAAGAATTCCGGGGATCGATCGGCCGAGGAGCGCTTCAAGGAGATCGGCGAAGCCTACGAGGTCCTGGGCAACCCCGACAAGCGGCAGGCCTACGACCGCTTTGGTGCGGCCGGGCCGGGCCGTGGCTTCGAGGGGTTCGGGGGATTCGAGTCGGGATACGGTAGCATCTTCGACGATATCTTCGAGGGCTTCTTCACCGGGCGGACGGGCCGGTCCGGCCGGGGCGCCCAGCGCGGCGCGGACCTCCGCTACAATTTGGAGATCCGCTTCGAGGAAGCGGCCACCGGCGTCGAGAAGGAGATCGTGATCCCGCGCCTGGACACTTGCGGGAGCTGCCGTGGCACCGGGGCCAGGGCCGGGTCCCAGCCTGTCGTGTGCCGGGCCTGCCGCGGCACGGGCCAGGTCCGGTACTCCCAGGGATTCCTCACGGTCAGCCAGACCTGCGGCCAGTGCCGCGGCGAGGGCCGGGTCATCGAGCATCCCTGCCAGACCTGCCGGGGGCTAGGGCAGGTCAAGGCGGAGCGGACCCTCACGGTGAAGATCCCCCCCGGCGTGGAGACGGGAACCCGGCTCAAGCTGGCCGGCGAGGGAGAGGCGGGCATGCGAGGCGGCCCGCCGGGCGACCTGTACGTGGTCATCAGCGTGCAGGAGCATCCCATCTTCACCCGCCACGAGGATGACCTGTACTGCGAGGTCCCCATCAATTTCACCCAGGCGGCCCTGGGGGCCCAGATCGAGATCCCCACGATCTCCGGGCGGGCAGTCATCAAGATTCCGCCGGGAAGCCAGACCGGAGCAGAATTCCGGGTCAAGGGGAAAGGGCTGCCGAACGTCCGGGGGTACGGTCGCGGCGATCTGGTGGCCCGCATCTTCGTCGAAGTGCCCACGCACCTCACCGCGAAGCAGCGTGAGCTGCTGGAGCAGTACGCCCACCTGGAGAATGGCGCGGGCAACCCCCTGGTCCAGGGGTTCTGGGAAAAGGTGAAGGCGCTCTTCGACTGAGGCCCCCCCAATTTCACATTTCAAACGGAAAACTGGCAACCGGTCCTCTGCCGAAGTTGGCCGGTTGTCCGTTGTCCGTTTTCGGTTGGCACATTCCGGTTGTCGGTTTTCCATTGGCCTGGTGCCGCTGGTGAGCGATCCGAGGCTCCATCACCGGAGGTTTTTCGTCCCGGCCGAGCGCATCCGCAATGGCTGGGTGGAATTCACCGTTGGCCAGGCGCATCAAATGGCGCATGTCCTCCGGCTCCGGTCGGGCGATCAGGTGTCGGTCTTCGATGGGACCGGTCGTGAACTCATCGCCTCGCTGACGACGGCGACGCCGCGCAGGTTGGCCGCTCGGATCCTTGAGGAGATGCCACGCCAGCCCTCCTCACCGCTCCGCCTCGCCTTGGCCCAGGTCGTTCCGCGGGGGCCGGCCATGGACCTCATCGTCGCCAAGGCGACGGAGCTTGGCGTGGCCCGCATCATCCCGCTGGAGGGTGAGCGCAGCGTGCGTCGCGCCTCCGTTGCCCGATCGTCGCGCTGGGTCCGGATCATCCAGGAAGCGGCGGAGCAGTGCGGGCGGCGGGACTTGCCCGAGGTCGCCCTTGCCAGTACCCTGGAAGCATTCCTCCTCGGTCATCCCCGTGAGGTGCCCCTCCTGGCATGTGACGCCGGTCAGGAGAGCCAGCCGTTGCTGGCCGCGTGCCGGGAACTGCGGGGCGCGCCCTCGCTCGCGCTTCTGATCGGGGGCGAGGGCGGCCTCAGCCCCACCGAGGTCGAACGGCTTCGAACCCGCGGAGCCCGCTTGACGTCGCTGGGTCCCCGGATCCTCCGGGCCGAGACCGCGGCCCTGGCGGCCCTGGCGATCGTTCAGGCGACGGTGGGCGAGTGGGAGATCATCCCGGACGGCCAGACCGGCGAGACGTCCCCATCGTGAAATGGAGCCCGCTGGCCCGTGTCGCAACCCCTGAGCCTCCGGGCAGAGGCCACCGCCGGTTGATGTGCCAGGAAGAGATGACGCGGGAAGAGGGGGCCTCACAATGTCACGAGATCTCTCCACACCCGCAGCGGAGCGTTCCCCGGCCAGCATCCTGATCGTGGATGACGAGGAGGCGCTCCGGGCCACTCTGGTCACGGCGTTCACCCTGGAGGGCTATCGGGCCGTGGGGGCGGGGTCGGCGCGGGAGGCGCTGCAGCGCTTGCAGCAGGCGCCCTGTGACGTGCTCCTCGTCGACCTGAGGATGCCGGACATCGACGGTATCCAGTTGATGGAGCGAGTGCGGGAGCGCACCCCCGACACTCTGGTCATCCTCATGACCGGAGGCGCGACCGTGGAGTCCGCGGTGCGCGCCCTCAAAGGGGGTGCGTACGACTACATCCTCAAGCCCTTCTCGCTGCCCGAGATCTTTCGCGTCGTGGAACGCGGCCTGGAGCAGCAGCGACTGAAGCAGGAGAACGTTCAACTCAACGAGCTGAACCGCCGCCTCCAGGAGATCGACCAGATCAAGTCGAACCTCCTGTCGGCCATCACCCACGAGTTCCGCACGCCCCTCACCGTCATGAGCGGATG
>JBIOJT010000108.1:0-12586 GCA_044451055.1 Methylomirabilales bacterium (SeqCode) | reverse complement strand
CGCTGTGGCGGCTGAGCTGCGGGGAATGTGAGTTTTGTACCGGCGGCCGGCCCGCTCTGTGTTCGGCTGGCGTCGAGGTCCGGAGAACGGGAAGTCTGCCCCTCGGTGGGACCGGATTCACGCTGAACGGGAAGGAGATCAAGCGGTTCGGCGGCGTGTCCACCTTTGCCGAGTATTCGGTTATCCCCGAGAAAGCGCTGCTCAAGATCCCCAAAGAGTTCCCTCTGGACAAGGCGGCCCTGCTCGGGTGCGCGGTGATCACCGGCTACGGCGCGGTCGTCAACGCCGCTCAGGTTCGGCCGGGCAGCCTCGTGGCGGTGTTCGGTGCAGGCGGGGTGGGCCTGAACGTCATCCAGACGGCGGCCCTCGCCGGGGCAGGGATGGTCATCGCGGTGGATTTGCGCCAGAACAAACTGGAGTTCGCCCGCCAGTTCGGCGCGACGCATCTGGTCAACGCGTCCCAGGGCGACCCCGTGGAGCAGGTTCGGGCGATCACGGGCAAGCGGGGCGTGGACTACGCGTTCGAGGTGGTGGGACTGCCCGTCACGATGCGCCAGGCGTTCGACGTCCTGGCGAGGAGGGGGGTGGCGGTCGTCGTGGGGATCGGTCCGACGAAGGCCGAGGTGACGATTCCCGTGATCCCACTCGCGTGGGAGGACCGTGTCCTCATGGGGACGCTGTATGGATCGTCTCGGCCCCGCATCGACATCCTGAAGCTGATCGAGCTGTATCGGGCTGGCAAGCTGAAGCTGGACGAACTGCTGACGCGAAGCTACCCGATCGAGCAGATCAACGACGCCTACGCCGCCCTCGAGCGCGGCGAGGTCGCCCGAAGCGTGGTGACGTTCTGAGGCCTTGGAAAGACGGGAGGAGAGGGATCGGGTCATCGGCGATGTGCACCGGGAGGGAGCAGGACAGAGGCAGCTCCTTCGGCTGAACCGCGAGAACAGCGTGGTGCGGGACAACGGGGAGAGGAGTTGCTGTCCTTGCCTCCCGCGGATCTGGCCCAAATGGTTTTGCCGCACCCGATGGCGGCCGATTTGCGTGGTGCTCCACTGCGCGGCCGATCCGCCGTGGAGGCTAGCGCGACGCTCCCGGGTCCTCCGCACCCTCGATGACATCCCTTCCGGAGCCCACGTAACCCACCACACTCCCATCCCCGAAGACGCGCGGAATGCCCGTATCCAGGATGCGATGGTACACGCCGTCTGCGCGGCGAGGCGGTATTCGACGCGGAATTCCTGGCGAGCCGCCAAAGCGGCGAGACCGGCATTCAGACACGGCTCTCCATCCTCAGGATGCACGCTCTCAAGCCAGCCACTGCCCACACCCTTCGCTGCGCTCCGGCCCGTGCATGAGGGACGTCAGTTCTGATAACAACTTGTTGACGAGGGTCGCGGGCTCCCCTATTCTCCCGACATGCCCCGCCAAGCTCGACTCGACGCGCCCGGCGCTCTGCACCACGTGATGGACCGCGGCCTCTCAGGCATCAAGCTCTTCCAGGCGGAGGCCGATTGCGAGGATTTCCGCGGCCCCTGTCGCGCCTCTCCAAAGGCGGTCACCTCCAGGTCTATGCGTGGGCGCTCATGCCCGACCATTTTCGCCTGTGGAAGGGGGACAACATGGTCGCGGACGAACGGATCCTGGGCGGGGCCGACTTCGTGGAGGGCCTTCTGGCGGAGGCTGCCGAGAGGATCCGGCAAACGCTGCGGGTATCCCGCCCGGCCCCGGATCTGAGCGCGCTGGCACGCAAGGTGTCCAGGCGGGAAGTGGTCACCGAAGCAGAACTGCGTTCCGGAAGCCGCAGGCAGTGTGTGAGCAAAGCCCGCACGACCTTTTGCCGGCTGACGGTGGCACAGTTGGGATGCAGCGGGGCGGAGGGAGCTCGCTTCCTCGGGGTGACTACGTCTGCCGTGCATCGCACGGTTGGGAGGAAGGTGGGGTCCGCCTCGGAGGGGCGATCGTAAAATGGTGTCAGAGCCAACGCGCCTTCCAGCCGACCTCGCACGCGAATGGGGAGCACAATGCGCATGAGGAACAGGGTCTCCGCTATCTTCAGCGACCCAATCAACGCCAAGATCCTCGCCGTGTCCGAGGACCAGCTCCAAGGGTTCCAGCGCGACCCCCTGGGGGAAATCTCGCGGCGATCGGGGGTAGAGTTGTCGGAGGTGATCGAGCGCCTCCAGGCGATGCTGCAGGCGGGAACGATCCGGCGGGTGCGGCAGACGCTCTTGCCCACCAACCTCGCGCAGGGCGCGCTCGTGGCGTGGCAGGTGCCGCAGGAGAAACTCGACGGGGCCTTCGATTACATGTTTCAACGCGATCCGTTCAGCGGGCATGTGGTTATCCGCACCGCCGATACCGCCGCCGCCGGAGCCAAATACCGGCTCTGGACGACCCTGAAAGTCCCGCAGGGTTTCTCGGTAAGCAGGCACTGCGAGTTCCTTGCCCGGCAGACAGGTGTGGAGAAGTTCCTCCTGTTGCCCGCGAAGAAACTGTTCACGCTCGGCGTCGGCCACGTGCGACGGAGCGGGCTGGAGCCGGGCAGTCGCGCCGAGGTGCCGGCTGACGTGACAGACGTGACGGTCACCACGCTGAACGACCTGGAGTGGCGCGTCCTGGTGGCGCTGAAGCGAGAGTTTGAACCGGAGGAGCTTGTGCCCAACCTCTGGGAGGCGCGCATCAAAGAAGCGGACGTGCCCCTAGAAACCTTCTTCGCCTTGGCCGAGGACTTCAATCGCCGCAAGATCATCGGCCGCTTCTCGACATTCCTAGAACACACCAAACCCGTCGCTGGCGGCGAACGCGTCACGCGCTTCAACGCCCTGTTTCACTGGGCTGTACCCCAGGGCCGGGAGATCGACGCGGGCTGCGAGGTGGGTCGTCACCACATCATGACACACGCCTATTGGCGCGAGGGCGGCTCTGAATTCCACGACGTAAACATCATGGGAGTCGCCCACGGCACCGACAAGCAGGTGCTGCTCTCCCACAAAGCCGCCATCGACCGGCACCTCGCGGAAGCCGGCATCCCAACCACCTACACCAACGTCTTCTGGGGCGGCCGCAGCGAGATCAAGCCGTCCGAGATTTCGCCGTTCGCATATCGGGACTGGTGCACGGGCGTGGGGATTGATCCAGAAAGCATGAGAGCATGAGAGAAGGAACAGAAGCCAACGCAGGGAAGAAAGAACGACCTCGTCGTAAGGAGGGGTTTAGCCGAGTACGGCGAGCGTGGTCAGCAGGCCTCCCCGGGGTCAACGATTTCCCGGTCAAGTCTATGCACTTGGCGACATGATACGATAGAGGAGAGTCACGGTCGACCCGGGAGGAGAAGGGCAAGTTTGTTTCAGATCCCACGTCCCCACTGAAAGGGGACCCGGCCGTTTCCTCGCCTTGCTTCTCTCCTGCTGCCCCGGCCATCAGTGACGTCCACCGGCAGGGAGCAGGGCAGGGGCGGCTCTTTCAGCTCAATCGCGAAAACAGCGTGGTGTGCGACCAAGGGGGGGGCGAGTTGGAGTCTTTGCCTCCTGCGGATTTGGCGCAAATGGTTCTACTGCACTCGATGGCGGTCGGTTCGCGCGGTGCTCCGCGGCCGATCCGGCGTCGAGGCTAGCGCGACGCTCCTGGGCCCTCCGCACCCTCGATGACATCCCTTCCGGAACCCACGTAGCCCACCACACGTCCATCCGCGAGGACACGCGGAAAGCCCGTATCCAGGACGCGACGGTACTGGCCGTCTGCCCGCCGCAGGCGGTATTCGACGCGGAATTCCTGGCGAGCCGCCAGGGCGGCGATACAGACATTCAGACACGATTCTCGGTCCTCGGGATGCACGCTCTCCAGCCAGCCACTGCCCACAGCCTCCGCTGGGGTCCGACCCGTGAAGTCCAACCAGGCGCGGTTGAAG
The DNA here is from genome assembly GCA_044451055.1 of Methylomirabilales bacterium (SeqCode). GTDB lineage: Bacteria > Methylomirabilota > Methylomirabilia > Methylomirabilales > 2-02-FULL-66-22 > 2-02-FULL-66-22. The sequence continues at coordinate 8,676 of JBIOJT010000108.1, read as the reverse complement.
AAGGTTCGAAGGCCGTCTTGTTCCGACAGCCATACCCTGATCGGCGCACTGTCGGCCAGCCTGCGAAAACGCTCCTCGCATTCCTGGAGCAGTTCCGTCGTGCGGGACGCCCCCGCCGGCCGCGCCTCCAGCCCTCCTGCCATCTCGTCCAGGGCCGCGGCGAGCCGGCCAATCTCCGAGGGCGTGTGGGGCAGCCCGGTGCGCACGGAGAGGTCTCCGGCGCCGAGCCGCCTCATGGTCTGCACCAGCGCGGTCACTGGACGCAGGATGAGCACTTTCGACCCGATCCCCGTGGCCAACAGCGCAAACGCCAGGACGCCTCCAAACCCGACGAGGCTCCGGGTGTCGATCTGGTTGACCTTGGCAAATGCGCTGTCTTTTGGGATGCCGATGTACACATACGCGAATCTCTCTCCCTCCCCGAAATGGAGCGGGGTGAATGCGAAGAGGCGCGGTGTGCCGTCCAGGCCAGACCCCTCGACGGTGCCTTCATCCTGTTGATAGATGGCGGCCCTGATGAACGGTGCGTCCGGGAAGGACTTGCCGACCCACTTCTCGGGTTCAGGATAGCGAGCGAGCACCTGTCCCGCCCCATCCACCACCGTAATCGTCGAATGCTCGGGCAAGCGAGACTCGGCGAGGAGGCGGTTGAGCCACGAGAGGTCCAGCCCGGCAGAGACGACGGCCGCAACCCGGCCCGCGCCGTCGAGGACGGGATAGCCGAGGTTGATGACCGCCTTTCCGGTGATCCGGCCGATCTGATACTCACCCGTGGCAAAATCACGCCGTTCAACTGCCCGTCGAAAATAGGTCCGGTCACCAATGTTGGAGAGGCCCTCGAACGTCACGGCGCTGCAGAACACGTCACCGTTCGCTGTGGCCGCACCGAAGTTTGAATAGAAGGGGTAAAGTTTCAAGAGGTCCGCGAAGAGCGCGCTACAGGCGGAAGCGTTCTGGCTGCGGACCTCGGGGAGTCGCGCTAGGACGATGAGGATTTGGTGTGTCCCCTCGACCAGCCTTTCCCCTGCGGTGGAGGCGATCCGGGCCAGCCGCATGGCGTCTTGCAGCGCTTCAGCCCGCGCGGCTTCTCGCATCTCCCAGGCCGTGTAGATCCCGAGGCCGCGGGCAGGGATGAGGGCCAGGAGGACGAGGAGAAGCAGGCGGACGCGAAGGCTCGACAAGGAGGGCCACGTCATGGATCCGACCTCCCATCTCCGCTAAAGGTTTCTTGGCGTGGCTCCGTGGTGGCCTCTCACGACGGGGAGGGCAGGCGCCCCATCCCCTCGGCCGACTCACCGGCCATCCGCAGCCAAACCTCCCGCTGCGGGAAGGGAATCTTTGCCTCGGCCAGCGCCGCGCACACTGCCTCGGCCAGTTCGCTCCGGATCGAATCCGACCGCTCGATCCGACTCGTCCACACCCGTAGTTCGAAGGCCAGGCCGCTGGCCCCGAACCCGAGACAGAAGGCCGCCGGCGCCGGCTCCCGCAGGACGTCAGGCTGACTGATCGCGACGTGGTGGAGCAGCTCGATCACCCGGCGCGGGTCGCTGTCGTAGGCGACGCTGACCGGGAGGTCGATCCGGAGCGTCCGGTCCGTGTAGGTCCAGTTCGTGATCTTCTCCGTCAGCAACTGCGCGTTCGGCACGAAGACATCCGCGCCCTTCCCGGTTCGCACGGTGCTGGCCCGGACCCCGATGTGGCGTACCTGGCCTTGGATATCTCCCACCTGGATCGCATCCCCCACGCGGATGGGCCGCTCGAACAGCAGGATCAGCCCCGCGGCGAAGTTCGCCACGAGCGTCTGCAAGCCGATCCCCACGCCGACCCCAAAGGCCCCCACCAGGATGGTGACTTTCGTCAGGTCCACGCCCAGGGCGGCCAAGCCGAGGGTGAACCCGGTGAGCACGATCGCGTAGCGCGTCAGGTTTCCCAGGGCGAGGGGGACACCCTCGGCGAGACGGACGCGCGGAAAGACGTCCGCTTCGAGCACCTCCCGGACGATCGCGGCCAGGGTAAATGCGGCCCAGACCGTCACGCCGAAGAGCAGGACGTCCCCGACCGTGATCCGGATGGCGCCCCACGCCACCCCAGCGCCCAGCACCGCGCGGGCGACGCCGGTTGGTGCGCGGAAGACCGTGAGCGGTCGCAGGGAACTCAGGACCCAGACAGCCCCACCGATTCCTCGTAGGACACGGCCTGCGCGCCGTTCCAGGAAGTCCCGGTTCCGCCGCACCGACTCGAGCCCTCCCAGCGGGCGGGCCCAGAGCGCGTAAGCAAAGAGCACGAGGAGGACCCAGACATCGATCAGGATGGCCATGGCCGCGTAGGTGCTCTGGAGCGCGCCATCCCCGATGAGGCGCGCCAACTGCATGTAGCCTGCCGCCCCCACGAGGAAAGTCAGGACGAAGACCAGCCACAGTATCGAGACGAAGGCATACCGGCCGGGTAGCCGGCCCGCGGCGCGAGCCGTCCCGCTCGCAGCACTGGCGCGGCGCTCCGCGAGAAGGATCAGGCCGAACAGCAGGCTTCCGCCGAGCATTTCGGCGAGGAAGAGCATGTGATCGAGCTCTGGTGCCGTCGACAGGAGCGGCCGGAGCGCCTCCGCCGCGATGACAACGCCGAAGCCATACAGCCTGCGGGCCTGACCCGCTGAGACGAAGGGGGTGAGCAGCCGGAGCGCTGGAATGATGCCGACGAGCCTTGCCGTCCGAGAGATCGCCAATGCGTAGCCCGGGTAGATCCAGGGGGTCGCGAGGAGGGTCAGGACGAGTGCCGCAGAGGCTGGGCGCTCGAGCATCCGGGCTGCCGAGGCGATGCCGGTGTCCGGAAGGATCCAGTCATGGGCTCGGCCACGGGCCCGCACGAGCGGGACCAAGAGCACGACGAAGAGCAAAGCCTGGAGCGCGATGCCCCTCGCCTGGTTCGGGACCGCAACGGTCAGCTCGCGGCGCCAGCGGCCGGCTGCGGCTTGGAGCCCAGGGACGAGCTGGCTCTTGGCCCCGATCCACAGCGCGGGGCTCCAGATCGACGGGGCATCCTGCGTCGCCAGATGGCCGACCAGGTCCGCCTTCGCCTGGGCGATCTGCGACAACACCTGATCGCAGCGCCGGATCTCCAGGGCGATTTGATACTGGAGTACCAAGAGGCTGGCCAGCCGCGCGTTGACCCGTGCCTGTGCGGCGCTGACTGCGGTCAAGATGCCGTTGATCTCCTGGAGCACCTGCGACGGTGCCTTGGCGCTCTGAACTTCCTTGGAGGACCTCGCCCACGCCTCATGCAGGTCGGACAGGCGTTGGGATTCCTGCTGAAGCTGGCTCCCCTGGGTCCCCAACTGGTCGGCCCAGGTGTTGAGGTCAGCGCGGACGCCGCGCCACACGATATTCATGTCCTCGAGATCAGGCGCCGAGGGTCCTCCCGCCAGTCGCCGGATTGCTGCTTCCCAACCCGCCTGAATGCGCTTGCTCCTCTCCGGCAGGGCCTGCTCGATGGCCAGGCTCTCGGGGCTCGGGGCGGACAGGGCCTCCACATTCGTCAGCAAGGCCGCCACCCCGGCAGCCCGGGTGGCGATCTCCGTGGCCGGAATGGGGCTCGTCGCCTCTTGGGCCGGTGCCGCTTGCTGGGCCAGCGCCGGAAGGGGGAAGATCAGCACCAGCCAGAACAGCGTGTGGCCGAGAACTCGTCGCCCCAGGACGGTCGGACCGGCATCTCTATGCGCCACGCTACATTCTCCTCCAGCCCCGTCGGGGAGTGGGAAACGAACACGAAGAAGGGACGCCCGAGGACGGCACCAGACAGTCACGGCCTCCTCGGAGCGAGCGCAACACCTGTGCTCTGGGCACCCTCGATAAGGTGATCCTCAAAGGGACTCTTGAGAGAAGATACAGGGGACAATGCGACGACCGGCGGAGTGTCTGCGGGACAATTTGGTCACCGGGTCGCATGTCCGCATGGGGCCCGACATCCTCGTCGGTAGCCTGAGAAGGAAAGGAAACGCCTTCCACTAGGATAGTACTCAGGGAAGGCAAGCGCGGCAAGAAAAAGCGAAGCGCGAATGGATCCCTCGCCTCGAGGATCTCCCGGTCTCCCGATCGCAACGCTATAACCCCCAGAGAAACCCCGGATAAAAATAGCGGAACTTCTCCGCGTGCCTGGGATGCGCTGGGCATCCCTGCGATGCTTCGCGTCGGCGCCACGATCGAGGCGACCTGCAGCGACAGCCGAGAAGCGATCCTGCTCAAAGTCGAGGGTGATCGCGTGCTCGGACATGGGGGCTGATTCATTTCGGATTGGAGCTAGTGGTGTCTCACAAATAAGTTGAAAATAGCGGCCGACACTTGTATGTTTGACAGTATGTGGGATGCGTCTCGACCACTCCCGGTGACCCCCGAGCAGCGCTTCACTCTGGAGGCGTGGATTGTGGCCCGCAACACGCCGCAGAAGGTCGTGTTCCGCTCGCAGATCGTCCTTATGGCCGCCACCGGGGCGCCCAATCACCGCATTGCCCGCACGCTGAACACGAGTCGCGCCACGGTCCTCCTGTGGCGTCAGCGCTTCCGGGCCGGTGGGCCGGTGGCCCTGACCGAAGAGGCACCGGGGCGCGGGAGGAAACCGCGACTCACGGCGGCCCGGATGCAGGAGATCGTGGAGTGACCCGGCATAGGCGAATACTCTAGGCACGTTGCCGCTTTCGTCGCTTCCGTCTATCCCCTCCACATGCCTCCACCCTGTCCCTCACCCCCGAGCCCGACGATTGATCGCGCCGACCTTCCCCGTAGGTGAAGGGGACGCATCGGACCTCGTAGACGCTTCATTCTCCTGAAGGCCACTCACGAGTCACGCATCTGCTCGTTCAGATCCCCGCGCTCGACGCTCTCGTGTCTCACAGACGGACACGCATTTCCTTGCAGGACAGGGCCTTAAGCTGCTAAATGGTGTCCGGTGCCAATACCTGGAGTGGCCCGGGGACGAGGATCCTTCGGGCGGACCCCCAACCACCAATTCTCAGGAGTTCCCAACGATGTGGTTGATTTTCGCCTTTCTGTCATCGCTCACCGCGGCCTCCGTGGCCATCCTGGCCAAGCTTGGCCTGAAAGACATCGAGCCCACGCTGGCGACAACTGTTCGCTCCGTCATCATGACGGCGTTCTTGATTCTTGCCAGCTTCTTTTTGGGAAAGTTCCACGGCTTCCCGCTGAATGCGTTTAGCAGCAGGGATTGGTTGCTGATCGTGTTGGCCGGCATTTCGGGTGCCCTGTCCTGGCTCTTCTACTTTGTCGCCTTGAGAATTGGTCTGGCCACCAAGGTCGTGGCCATTGACCGTCTCAGCCTGGTGTTTGTGATCGTCTTGGCAGCTCTCTTCCTGGGGGAAGCCCTGACTTGGAAATCAGGCATCGGGACCCTCTTGATGGTTGCCGGGGCCATTCTCATCAGCACATGAATAATTGGTGGTGGGTCAGCAGCACCCGTCAGGTGGTTATGATGAGGACCGCGGGGAAATCCGGGAATGACTGAAGAGGTCGCGCAAGCCAGCAATGCCCCGGCCGGGACGGTGACGTTTCTCTTCAGCGACATCGAGGGCTCCACGCGCCTGCTGCAGGAGTTGGGCGACCGATATGCAGACGTGCTGATGGAGCAGCGGCGGCTCCTGCGGAGCGCCTTCAAGCAACGGGGCGGGCGGGAGATTGATACGGCGGGCGACGCCTTCTTTGTCGTCTTTGATCGGGCTCGCGACGCGGTGGCGGCGGCGGTGGCCGCACAGCGCAGCCTCGCCGAATATCCCTGGCCCAAGGGCGAGGCAGTCCGCGTGCGCATGGGGCTGCACACCGGCGAGCCCACCTTCAGCGCCGGAAGCTACATCGGCCTCGATGTCCACCGGGCGGCGCGCATCTGCGCGGCCGGCCACGGGAGCCAGATTCTCCTCTCGCAGGGCACGTGCGAGCTGATTCAGCACAGCTTACCCGAGGGCGCAAGCCTACGCGATCTGGGCCGACACCAACTCAAGGACCTGCAACACGCGGAGCGTCTCTTTCAGGTGATCGTCCCGGGCCTGCCCTCGGAGTTTCCCCCGCTCCGGACGCGGATGGGCCCGCCAAACAATTTGCCGGCCCAGCCCAACGAGCTCATCGGGCGGGACGAGGAAGTGGAGACCGTCAGGCAGCTTCTGCTTCGCGAGAGGGTGCGTGCCGTCACCCTCACCGGGGCGGGCGGTACCGGGAAGACTCGGCTGGCGCTTCAGATCGCCAGCAACCTCACGAATGAGTTTCCCGATGGGGTGTACTTCGTTACTCTGGCTTCGATCAGCGATCCGAACCTCCTTGCCTCCAGCATCGCGGTGGCGCTGGGAATCAGGGAAAACGCCGCCCGCCCGGTTCTCGAAAGCGTGATGGAGGCCCTGCAGCACAAGCACATGTTGCTCGTGCTCGATAACTTCGAGCAGATCGTTGCGGCCGCAACGGTGGTGGTGGACCTCCTTGCCACATGCCCAGGGCTGAAGGTGCTTGTCACCAGCCGCATCGTGCTGCATCTCAGTGGGGAGCATGAGTACCAGGTGCCGCCCCTGAAGCTGCCGGAGATTGGGCGGCTCCCAGGCACGGAATCCCTGGAGCGGTATTCGGCCATCGCGCTCTTCCTCGAGCGTGCGCGGGCCGTCAAGCCTGGCTTCACGCTCTCCAACGAGAACGCCCCGGCGGTGGCCGGAATCTGTGCTCACCTGGACGGCCTGCCGCTCGCCATCGAGCTGGCGGCGGCTCGCATCAAGCTCCTGTCCCCGCAGGCCATGCTGGACCGGCTCGGAAGCCGGCTGGATTTCCTCAAGGGCGGCGCCCGCGACCTGCCGGCGCGCCACCAGACCCTCCGACAGGCGATCGCCTGGAGCTACGATCTGCTGACCGAGGACGAGAAGGGGTTCTTCCGACGGCTCGCGGTCTTCACACGCGGCTGCACCCTGGAGGCGGTGGAAGCGGTGTGCGGCGCCGATGGGGGATTGGGGATGGATGCTCTGGACGGGGTGGCGACCCTGGTGGACAAGAGCCTGCTGCGACAGGAGGAGGGTCCGGGCGAAGAGCCACGGTTCGTGATGCTGGAGACCATCCGTGACTACGGGCTGGAAAGTCTGAAGGCCGCGGCGGATTGGGAATTCGCGCGGCGCGCCCATGCGGCGTATTTCCTAGCCCTCGCAGAGCAAGCGGAGGCGGAGCTGACAGGGCCCAGACAGAGTCTGTGGCTGGATCGACTGGAGAGGGAGCATGACAACCTGCGGGCTGCGCTCTCCTGGGCGGAAGAGCAGGGAGAGACTGAAATCGTGTTGCGGTTAGGTGGCGCTCTATGGCGGTTCTGGTTAGTCCGCGGCCACATGCGGGAGGGGCGCCAGCGGCTGGAGCGGCTGCTGGCGCTGCCGGGGGCCGAGGCCCGTACGAGTGCCCGGGCAAAGGGACTGCACGGCCTTGGAACGATCGTGCTGGAGATCAGTGATTTCGCCCAGGCCCGGCCTTTCCTGGACGAGAGTCTGTCCACCTGGCGAGAGCTTGGCGACAAGAAGGGCACGGCGGCCGCCCTCAACACTCTGGGGTGGCTGGCGTCCCAGATCGGCGACCTCGCGACGGCTCGGTCCCTCTCCGAGGAGGCGCTGTGGCGCAACCGGGAATTGGGAGAGAAACGGGGCATCGCCGTGGCGCTGAACAACCTGGGAGCGGTGGCGCTGCACCAGAGTGAGTACGCGGCGGCGATCTCTCTCTACGAGGAAAGCCTCGCGCTGCGCCGCGAGATCGGTGACCGGCGCGGCTTCGCGTACGTACAGGTGTGGCTGGCGTGGGTACACGTGCAGCGGGGCGATTATGCGCGGGCGACATCGATTCTGGAGGGTGCTCTTGCCGTCCTCCGGGAGCTGAACGACAAGCAGATCATCAGTTGGGCTCTCGCTCATCAGGGCCTCCTCGCCTATGATCTCGGAGAGAACGATCGCGCGCAAGTGCTGCTGGAGGAAAGTCTGGCCCTGGGGCGGGAGGTCGGGAACAAGCTGATCATCGCCTATGTACTCAGTTACCTGGGGGCGGTCCTGCATGGCCAGGGCAATGTCGTGTTGGCCAAGACGCTCCTTGAAGAAGGGGTATCACTGTCACGAGTGATGGGTAATGCATGGGTCTTTGCACCTGCCGTGCATAGCCGAGGATCCCTGGCTCGCGCACAGGGCGACCTTGATCGGGCAGCGGCCCTGTATCGAGAGAGCCTGGAACTGTGGTCGAAGATGGGGACGAGGCGGGGCATCGCTGATTGCCTCGAGGGATTCGCTGGTCTGGCTTTGGCCCAGGGGAACCCGGCTCGCGCAGTGCGGCTCTCTGCGGCCGCAGAGGCGATTCGCCAGGCGATTGGTGCCCCGCGGCCTCCGCGCAAAATCGCAGAGTACGAGCAGGGCCTAGCCACGCTGCGCCGCGAACTGGGTGAGGAGAGGTTTGCGATAGCGTGGGCCGAGGGGCAGGCGATGACGCTCGAACGGGCCTGTGAGTTGGCTGGGGTAGTGGAAGCTGGCAACCCTGAGTAACCGGCCTCTGTAGAAATGGTCCTCCCGGGTTGAGTGTGGGTTACCCCAAGATGTAGTGGGTGATGGGGTGGGTATGGTATCGTGCCGGACACCCAAGGAGGACTGGCATGGAAGATACCGCCCTGTACACCGTGCTGTTG
>JBIOJT010000107.1:0-12687 GCA_044451055.1 Methylomirabilales bacterium (SeqCode) | reverse complement strand
TTTTCCCTCCCCCCTTGTGGGGGAGGGGAGGGTGGGGGGCTGATCGCTGACGGCTGAAGGCTGACTCTATAGATACCGGCCGATCCAGTCCAGGCTCAGCCGGATCGCGTGGCGCCGGTGGGCTGCGTCCGTGAGCTGATGATTCCCGCCCGGGATGATCTCCAGTTGCCTGGGGTTCAGGGATGCCTCATACAGGCGCCGGGCGTGCTCCAGGGGGACGAGTTCATCTTGATCCCCGTGGATGAGGAGGCAGTACCGCGTGCCCGCCGGGGCCCGGAGGTAGCGGCCCGCCTTCAGCTCGGCGACGAAGGCCTCTCCCAGACCCTGCGCGCGCACCGCCTCCGGCCGCTCGGCGAGGTCATGCAGGTCTGCCGGCGTCGCCCAGGCGGCCACCGCCTTGACCTTGAAGTCCTGGCTGGAGACGAAGAGGGACACGTAGGCGCCCAGGCTGCTTCCCAGGAGGGCCACGCGGCCACTCAGGGCGGGGTGGGCGCGCATCCGTTCCACGACGAATCGGAGGTCGGCGACGCGCTGGGCCACCGTCGTCTCGGCCAGCCTCCCCTGGCTTTCGCCGCAGCCGCGGAAGTCGAACCGGCACACCGAGAAGCCGGCCTGGCTGAACGTCTCACCGATCTGGACGTACTTGTCGCTGTCTTTGGAACTCAAGAGCCCGTGGGCCGCGACCACGCAAGGCCAGCGCTGTCCGGCCTCCGGGAGATGGAGGACCGCTGCCAGATTCGCTCCGGGCACGGGAATTGTCAGGCGCTCTTGTGCCATCCCTCCCCTCACGATGATTCGTGTGGTGGTAGCTGAGCGGTGCTGGACTTCAGCGAGCGAGATCCACGCCGCGATCCGTCTCGGCGATGGCAACGTTGACGAGATTCTCGTGCAGGGTGCTGCATTCGCCCAGGTCGGTCAACCGCTGCGAGGTGAGCCGGTTGATCCCCCGACCGCCCGGATGATGCTTCGCCCACCAGATGGACTCGGCGACCAGGACACCCGGCGGAACATCCTCCGTCACCTCGGCGTATAGGAGACAATCGCCCCTCCGGTTGTACACGCGGGCCAGCGCATCCTGGACGATCCCTCGCGGTTTCGCGTCCTCCGGATGGATCTTGAGCCGCGGCTTTCCCTCGGACCGGCGCATCCGCTCGACGGCGCCGAAGCTGGTGTTGAGGAAGTCCTTGGACGGCGGAGTCACGAGCTGGAGGGGGAACGCCGGCGTCTTCCGCTCGTGCCCCTCCACGGCCGGGATATAGGTCGGCACGGCGGGCAGGCCCTTGGCCGCCAGACGCTGCGAGAAGAACTCCAGCCTTCCCGATGGTGTGTCGAAGCCCTCGGCGAAGGGATCGCCGACCCGGGGGAAGTTCACCCGGATGGGATCGCCCGAGGCCAGCCGGTCCCACGTGATGCCGGCAAGGTAGGGATCATCCGCCGCCAGGAGATCCCGGACGAGATCTTCGGTCGTCTTGCGGAAGATCGGCTCGGTGAATCCCAGGCGTGCCGCCAGCGCCTGGAAGAGCTGGAGGTTGGACCGGGCCTCGCCCTGCGGCGGGATCACCGGATGGGCGAGCTGCAGGTGATAGTGCCCATAGCTCCGATACAGGTCCAGATGCTCGAAGCTGGTCGTCGCCGGCAACACGATGTCGGCGAAATCCACCGTGTCCGTGTGGATCTGCTCGTGTACGATGGTGAAGAGGTCTGGCCGGCTGAGGCCGGCCACGACCTGGCTCTGGTCCGGGATGTTGGCGGCCGGATTGGCCTGGTACACGAAGAGGGCCTTGACGGGCGGCTTATCCAGGCCGAGCAGGGCGTCGCCCAACTGGACCATGTTCACTTCGCGCGTCCCATGCGGCTGCAGGTCCTCCGCCTCGATGGCGGCGAAGTTCACGGGGAACGCGCCGAAGCTTTCCCAGAGGGCGCCGCCCCCCGGCCGCGCAAAGGCGCCGGTGAGGCCGGGCAGGCAGGCGATGGCCCGGATGGCCTGCCCGCCGTTCGTGTGCCGCTGGAGGCCGTTCCCCACCCGGATGAACGGCGCCTGCGCGGATCCGTAGGCGCGCGCCAGGTCCCGGATGGCCTCGGGCGCGATCCCGGTGATCTCCCCGGCCCGAGCCGGCGGGTACTTCAGGGCTTCCCGCTTGTACTCATCGAACCCGAACGTGTGCGCCTCGATGTAGGCCTGGTCGATCATCTCCTCTTGGATCAGCACGCAGGCGAACCCCAGGGCGAGAGCGGCATCGGTGCCGGGCCGCGGCATCAGGTGGACGTCTGCCAGCTTGGCCGTTCGGTTCCGGTAGGGGTCAACGACGACGAGGCGGGCGCCGTTGTGCCGGGCCCGTTTGACGAAGTGCATCCCGTGCAGGTTGGTGTGGACGGCGTTGATGCCCCAGAGGATGACGAGGTCGGAGTGCTCGATCCCCTCCATGTCGGTGCCGACGCATGCCCCGTAGGTCGCCAGCCAGGCCTCCTCGGCGGCCGTGTCGCAGATGTTCCGCTTCAGCCGGGTAGCCCCCAGCCGGTGGAAGAAGGCGTGGCCGGCCTTTCGCTGGACGAGTCCCAGCGTCCCCCCGTAGGAAAAGGGCAGGATGGCCTCGCCACCGTATTCAGCAGCCATCGCCTCCAGGCGATCGGCCACCTCAGCCAGTGCCTCAGCCCAGGGAATGCGCGCAAATCTTCCCTCGCCCTTCCGGCCCACCCGCCGCATGGGGAAGAGCACCCGCAGCGGCGAGTAGATCCGCTCCGCATACCGGTGCACCTTGTGGCAGAGACCCCCTTGCGTGAACGGATGGTCGGGATCCCCGTCACAACTGGTCACGCGCCCGTCCTCGACCGTGGCGAGGATGCTGCACGTGTCGGGGCAGTCATGCGGGCACACCGTCTTGCGGATGTTTGCTGCCACCGCGAACTCCGGAGATGTGAGGGAGGCTATTCCGGGATGTGAATCCGGAGGTAGAGATCGCCGGGTACGCCGGTCTTGCCGACCCGCCCTTTGCCTCGAAGGCGGAGCTGGGTTCCATGTCGGACGCCCGGCGGCACCGTGACAACGACCTCCTGCATCTCGGCGCCCCGCGCGAAGCGAAACTGCTTCTTGGCCCCCTGTCGGGCCTCCTCCCGCGTGATGGAGAGGTCATGACGAAGGTCGGTCTCCCGCTCGCCGGCACCCAGCGCGAAGCCAGCCGCTCGACCCAGGCCAGTGACGACCCCCTTGAGCGCCCGGCCGAGGAGACTGAAAAGCCCCGGCCTCTCGACCCCGCCCTGGCTGCCGCGCTGGAGCCATGGCCCCCACGGTTCGAGCCGCCGGCCGAACCTGCTGGGAAATTCGCGGTCCGCGCGCCGTCCCCACGTGAAGGGCCCGCCGAAGAAGATTCCCCCGACAATGACCCCTCGTCCCCCGAAAAACGCGTGCCGCACGAATCCATCGTCGAAGCGGAAGCCCATGCGCTGGAACTCGCGCGTGAGTTCCTCGAAGATGGTGGCGGCCTCCCGGTTGTGAAGGAGGTCGCGGAGAATGTCTTCCTGGCTGGAATACGAACCCGGCTCGGCGCGACCGCCCGCCGTGGCCCCGACACCGACGCTGCAAGACACGTCATACATCCGGCGCTTTTCGGGATCGATCAGGACGGCATACGCCTCGCTGATGGCCTTGAACCGCTCTTCCGCCCCCGCATCGCCCCGGTTCCGATCGGGGTGATAATGCAGGGCCAGCTTGCGATAGGCCCGTCGGATCTCCTCGGGTGAGGCGTTCTCCTTCAGACCCAGGATGGCGTAGTATTCCTTGGTCGGATCGGCTCGAAACGGCATGGCGACACGTCACTCCCGGAAACTGGCGGCCGACAAACGGACGGCCCTCTTTCCCCGTGAGTCTACCCCCCTGACCCTGGAGCGGCAAGGGGTTTCAGGGACGCTCGAGCAGCCCTATTGGCGAATCACATCCAGTGGCGATGGCTGCTAGAGATGAAAGGCTGCTGCCCAGGTCCGGATGGGAGACGGCGAACTATTGCGGCCAGGCTTCGGTCTTGCGGAATTACACCCGGTATTCTTTCAGTTCTTCCGGAATCTCTACCTGCCTCCCGTAGGACTGCGTTGCCTCCCGCCGAATCTCATCCGCACGGGCGTGCAGATCCGCGCTGAAGTGGCAGAGGAACAGACGCTTCACGCCGGCCTGCCTTGCCACCTCTCCTGCCTGATAGCCCGTCGTATGGCCGTCGCTGGCCGCCCGCGCCGCGTCCGAGTGGGCAAACGTCGCTTCGTGGATCAGGATGTCCGCCCCGCGGGCCAGGGCGATGAGGGGCGGGCAGGGGCTCGTGTCACTGCTGTAGACGACCGTACCCCGTTCGCCTGGCGAATCGAACCCTACCCGAAGGCCGATGTTCGGCGCGCCATGCTTGACCGGCGTGGAGAGTATCTTGAACCCTTGAGCCCGGAGGACCTCATGTCCCTCCTTCGCCGGGACCTCGCGCAGCTCGATCCGGTACGGCATCTTCTCCTCCAGCGGGAAGAGGTCCAGGAATCCGCGGAGGATCTTCATGGTCTCGGCGAGGGCGTACACGTGGAGTGTCGTCCGGCGGCCGGCGAGCCCCATGGTATGCGCCAGCGAGGGGATGCCGTACACGTGATCCACGTGGCGGTGGGTCACGATCAACGACGTCACTCGCATAGGATCGAGCCCTGCCTTCAGGATTTTCTGATACGGGCTTCCCGAGCAGTCCACCAGCACGACCTCGTCCTTCGAGTAAAACGCGAGGGCCGTGTTATCACGGTCAGGCGACGGAATCGCCCCGGACGTTCCGAAAAACTGGAATGGCATGGTGGCCTCCTGTCCGACGGAAGCGCGGGCGCCTCCCAGTAGATTCCACCTCTCCCTCGGAAGGGCGGGGAACCGAGGGAGGACGCCTGGCTCGCTTGTAAGAAATCCAGGCAAGCACCGGACATGCTATCAAAGCCCGTTTCGGCATGTCCATGAGAATCCCGGAGCCGCCATCGCTTTGGATGCTCGCTTCCGGACCCGCGGGCTTCTCAATATACCAATGGAAGGCGGACACACGGTGGTCTTCACGGCTGTTTCTAAGTCCCTTCCGCAGCGGCGCGGACCGCCCCGTCCCCCTGGCCGAGGTCTTGACAGGCCAGCCGAGGGTACCATAACGTATGACCCGGTGGAGGCCGAGAGTGCGCGTCTCAGGATTCGAGCGGGATGACGGCAATGTGCTGCCTCTCGCGCTCGGCCATGGAACAGAGGCGGAAGAGGCTGAGGAAGTGTTCGCCTCCAGGCACTTCGCAAGATCGCAACGATGAAATCGGTCCCATACCAGACCCTGATCCGGCACTGGTTGGCCGACGGTATCCGGAAGGAGCTACATCTGGGCCGGCCAACCCGCCTGGCTGGGTAGTCGAGCCACACCATGCGCGCCCGACGGCTCCCCGGTGTCCCGATGCTCAGGACCTCTGCGCCCGCGAGAAGCCGGACCCGGGGCCGCGTGGGGGAGAGCCGACGCATCTGTGCGCCTGTCATTTCCCGCGCCTGAACGAGGCACAAGGGCAAGGACCAATTTCCAATGACCAATTGCGGAGAGGCCAGTCGGCGCATTGCAATTGGCCATTGGGATTTGGGCATTGGTCATTCATCGTCTGGAGGTGTCCATGGCTCTCGTGGTTGACGCCCACTCGGATATGTTGAATGATCTTCTCGGCCAGCGCAGCCTGGGTCAGACGGGGGCCCTGGAAAAGACCTGGGTGCCGGGGATGAAGGAAGGCGGCATCGATCTCAGGGTCGCCGCCATATTTAGCTCGCCCCAGTACCTGCCCGAGCTGGGCCTGCGGCGGGCCCTGGATCAGGTGGCGGCGCTCCTGGCCGAGCGGGGGTACCCGTCCGAGACCATTGACCTGATCATGGACGGGAATTTTCTCCGGATTTTCAAGCAGGTCCTGAAGTCGTGAAGCCTGGGCCTTGCGGGCGGCTTCGATTGAGGGCTGAGGCGGTGACAGACCTGTGAGTGATTTCGGCTTCACCCGCCAGGAGATTCGCAGGCTGCGCGCCCTGCGCTCCCCTGTCGGGATTCAACGCGCGCTGGACAAGATGCCGTATCATCTCGCGAAGACGGCATGGTCGCCGCGGCGGGTGCTGCGGGAGCGGACGGCCCACTGCCTGGAGGGGGCCATGTTCGCGGCGGCCGCGCTCCGCGTGCTGGGCTTCCCGCCGCTCTTGCTGGATCTGGAGGCGGTGCAGGACACTGACCACGTGATCGCGGTGTACCGGACCAACGGGCACTGGGGGGCCATCGCCAAGTCCAACTATTCGGGGCTGCGCTTTCGCGCGCCCGTCTACCGCAGCCTGCGCGAGCTCACGATGAGCTACTTCGAGGACTACATCAACCTGCGTGGCGATCGGACGCTTCGCGCCTACTCCCGCCCCCTCAACCTCGCCCGCTTCGATCGGTCGCACCCGGGATGGATGACTTCCCAGGACGACCTCTGGTGGATCCCGGAGCACCTGGCAGGCATCCCTCACACGCACCTCCTCGCGCCAGGCATGGAACGGAGCCTCTCCCGAGCCGACCGACGCGCCGTGGAGGCGGGCCTGGTCGGCTACCGGACACACTGAGCCCACTGGCCCGTCATCGAGGGAAGCCCACGGCCAGCGTGGCCAGAACCTCACCGTTCGCCGCTCATGGGGCGCCTACTGCTCCTCGTCCCGTTCTGCCACGGTGACCTGTCGCTGCCGCCCCCATGGATTCCGGCTTGACATCGGCGGCTTGACTGGGGCAGGCTCATCCGGGTGCGTGGCGCCGTCCGGGAGTTCTTGCCGGTCTGACATCCTGGACCGCTTTGATCGTGGACTTCGGCATTGTCAACGGAAGGGAGTCACCCGATGATGAAACCAATTGATGTCACGATCGTTGGGGGCGGCATGATCACCTCTGATCAGCTTCTGCCGTCCATCTATCACCTGCAACGCACGGGAGTGGTGGGCAGGCTTAATGTTTGCGCGCTGGACAGTCGCCCGCTGAGGGCCCTGAAGGAGTGTGAGGACTTTCGCCAGGCCTTTCCGGGGCAGGATTTCATCGCCCATCCGTCAGAGAAAGAGGACCCGAAGAAGAAGTTTCCCGCTCTCTACAAGGAAGTTGTCGCCGCCATGCCCAAGCGGCAAGCGGTGGTCGTCGCCGTGCCCGACGAATTGCATTACGAAGGGGTCATGGAAGCCCTGAAGAACGACCAGCACGTGGTCTGCGTGAAGCCCCTGGTGCATCAGTACAAGCAGGCCGTTGAGGTCGAGAAGCTGGCCTACGACAAGGGGTTGTTCATCGGCATTGAGTATCACAAGCGATTTGACCGCAGGGCGCTCATCGCCCGGAAGCACTATGCGCTGGGGGATTTCGGTGAGTTTGTCATGGGCGAGGCAAAGATGATCGAGCCCTACTACTACCGGTCATCCAATTTCCAGACGTGGTTCACCTGCGACAAGACCGATCCGTTCGTCTACGTGGGATGCCACTACGTGGACCTCGTGCAGTTCATCACCCGGCTGAAGCCCGTCCAGGTCTCCGTGTCGGGGGTGAAGGGCAAGTTCCCGAACGGCAACGTGGGCTACCTGTGGGCCAATGGGCGGGTTGTCTATGAGAACGGCGCCATTCTCTCCGTGACCGACGGCCTGGGCTACCCGGATGAGGGCGCGGGCAGCAATGAGCAGTGCCTCACGATGTTCTGCGAAGGGCCGGGCAAGACCGGGCTGATTGCCCACGACGACCAGTTCCGCGGCGTCGAGCACAGCTACCTGAAGGGCATCGGCTGCGCCGGGAGCGTTTTCAATTATATCAATCCCGATTTCTTCCGGCTGGTGCCGTGGGAAGGCTCGGGCTCCAAACCTGTCGGATACGGCTACGATTCCGTCGCGGCCATTCTGGGTACGATCCATCGGATCGAAAGCGAGGCGGCGGATCTGCCCGCCAAGGAATCCCTGGCAAGAAGGCAGAAGATCATCAGGGAAGTGGATGCGCAGGCGATGATTGCAACTCCGGCGAACAGCAACACCAACGAGCTGGTCACGGAGGCCGCGAGGCTTTCGATTTTGCATGAGGGGAAAATGGTCAGAATCGTCTACGGGGAAGCTCCGCATGTGGAGCCTGTCCAATAGGAACGGCGGAGAGCCTCACAGCTACTTCCAATCCCACCTCAGCATGACCCGAGGGGCGGTGATGGCGGCCCGCGGACCGCTCCCCACACCCCTTGTGGATGGTCATGCGACCCCTCGAGGAGGGAGGAGTCCGCGCCTCGAGCGGCCGCCATGTCTTGGGCTCCGGTCCTCCTGCACCGGACGCGCTGACCGAACACTCTTCGCCGACCTGGAGAACGCCTATGAAAGATCTGCTGATGGCCCGGGGAGCCAGGACGCTCCTGGATACATGTGTGGCGGTGAAGCCTGGGGAGACCATTCTCATCGTGACCGACATGGTGAAGTTCGCCATCGCGCGGGTCATCGCCGCTGCGGCGCTCGAGCGAGGGGCGGAGACGATCGTGACGGTCATGCAGCCGCGGGCCCGGGCCGGACAGGAGCCACCCAAGCCCGTGGCCGAGGCCGGGGCGCGCATCATCGCCCTCACCGAATTCACCGAGGAGATGATGATCCATGGTGGCCTGGAGGCTGACTTCAACGAACTCAAGCTCATCTGCCAGAAGGTGGCCGACACGTTCGGGAGGGGCAGCCGCGCGCGGATCACGACGCCCGCAGGGACCGATCTCACCATGAATATTGCAGGCCGCCCCGGCAATGCCCTCTACTGCATCGTGGGGCCGGGGCAGTTCTCACCGGTCCCAAACGTGGAGGCGAACGTCTCCCCCATCGAAGGAACGGCGAACGGCCGGATCGTGGTGGACGCCAGCATCCCGTACCTGGGGATCGGGCTGATCGAACAGGCGATCCACGTGGAGGTCCGCGACGGGTTCATCACGCGGATCGAGGGGGGCCGACAGGCGGAGGTCCTTCGGCGGGATCTGGAAAGCCACGGTGACAAGAACAGCTTCAACATCGCGGAATTGGGCGTGGGCCTGAACCCGAAGTGCAAGATGATCGGGATCATGCTGGAGGACGAGGGGGTTCTGGGCAGTGCCCACATCGGCGTCGGGACCAACATCACCTTGGGCGGGACCATCAAGGCCCCCTGCCACTATGACCTGCTCGTGTGGCATCCTCGGATAGAGATCGACGACAAGGTGGTGATTGATGGGAAGGAGATTCGGATCTAGGAGAATTGCATGGCTGCTCGCGCATGGCTGCTCGCGCTTGACAGCGACCGCTAGGCGGGCCATCCTGACCAGACGATGCCGGTTTCGTGGCACGATCCGGTCGATCATCGTGGCGGGGTGGTCCTACCTGCTGAGCCCGCTCTTCCACCAAGGAAGGCTGAAATGCCTCGTTCACGTGTGGGGCTGCGCCGTATCCGATGCGGCGCCGTTTTGCTGCCGCTCCTCTTCGCGGTGAGCGCGTTTGGTGGCGCCCCGGCGAACGAATGTGCGCCGATAGGACAGTGGCTCGTGCCGCAGGTGGACGGCGCCCAGGTCCAGCCGCCCGACGGGGTTCTGACGCGATTGGCCGGGCAACGGGTGGTCCTGTTGGGGGAGACCCACGACAACCCGGACCATCATCGCTGGGAGCTGTATACCCTGGCGGGTCTGTACGCGTTGCGCTCGCAGATGGTTCTGGGCTTCGAGATGTTTCCGCGACGGGTCCAACCAGCGCTGGATCAATGGGTGGCAGGAGAGCTCTCCGAGGCCGAGTTCCTGGCGCGCACGGAGTGGGAGAAGGCCTGGGGCTACGAGCCCAACTTCTACATGCCCATCTTCCACTTCGCGCGGATGAACCGGATCCCCATGGTCGCCCTCAACGTGGACCGCAGCCTCGTCAGCAAGGTGGCGGACGAGGGGTGGGCCGCCATCCCCGCCGCCCTGCGGGACGGGGTTACGGACCCGGCGCCGGCGAGCCGCGCGTACGTGGAGTGGCTCTACCAGTCCTATCTGGACCACCCGCCTCCGGGTGCCGCGCCTCCGGCGGAGCGCAAGCCGCCAACCGAGGCCGATCTGGCGGAGCCTCGATTCCGCCGCTTCGTCGAGGGGCAGCTGGTCTGGGATCGCGCCATGGCGCAAGCCATCGCGGAACGGCTGCGCGGCCCGGAGCATCCTTTCGTGGCCGCCATCATGGGAAGCGGCCACCTGGAGCACGGCTACGGCGTCCCGCACCAGTTGCGGGATCTCGGCGTCACGGGCATGGCGGTGGCCTTGCCCTGGGAGCAGGGGACGCCGTGCGCTCCCCCCCAGCCGGGGCTGGCGGATGCGCTCTTCACCCTCCAGGCGCGAGCATCTGCAGACAGCACCGAACGTCCCCGTCTGGGCATCGGCATCGAAGGCGGGACCGGCGGCGTCGTGGTGCGCGAGGTCCTGAAGGGGAGCATCGCGGAAGAGGCAGGGCTGCAAAGAGGTGACGTGATTACGACTGCGGCCGGCGAGCCGGTCCGCGACACGGAGGACGTCATCGCGGCCGTGGGGCGGCAGGCCCCCGGGACGTGGCTTCCCCTGCTCGTGAAGCGGGGCGACGAGACGCTCGAGATTGTGGCCCGCTTCCCGCCACGAAAATGAGTTCCCCTCGGCCCAATCACTGCTCCTTCGACAGACTGCCCCGTCGTTCGGGTTTCCTCCTCCTCACCCTCATGCTGTGGGCTGCCGCCTGGGGCACCGCCGCGGCGTCGGACACCACATGGCATCACGACCTCACCGTGCGGCTGGCTCCGGAGACCCGGCAGCTCGCCGCCGAGGACACCATCACCATCCGCGGCCGCGGTGTGGTCGAGTTCGCCCTGGGGCCGCGCTTCACGGTGGAACACCTGGACCTGGACGGCCAGCCTGTCGGGCTCGTGACCCAGGGCGAGGGCGAGCCCATGCACCACTGGCGGGTCGATCTCGGGCCTTCCCCACGGGCGGGGCGAGTCACGGTTCGTTACCACGGGAGGCTCGAGCCCCTCCCGGAGGCCGACGAGCGTGGGGTCCTGGGCGGGCCTCCCCCCATGGCCGGCAGCCGGGGCAGTTTCCTGCCGGGCAACGCAGGGTGGTATCCGGAGTCGGCCGAGACCACGTTCACCTACCGCGTGAGTGTGGACCTTCCCGTGAACCAGCGCGGCGTGGTGCCGGGACGGCTGGTGAGCGAGCGAGAGGGGGAGGGCCGGTACCAGGCGACGTTCGAGTTCGACCATCCCGCCGAGAGTATCACGGTGGTGGCCGGCCCGTACCAGGTCCGGGAGCGATGGCTGCCGCGATCCGGTGCTCCCGCCATTCGGCTCCGGACGTACTTCCACCCGGAGATCGCCGATCTCGCCCCCGAGTACCTGTCCGCTGTCGGCGGCTACATCGAGCTGTACAGCCACTGGATCGGGGAGTACCCCTTCACCGAATTCAGCGTCGTGTCCAGCCCGCTGCCGACGGGCTTCGGGATGCCTACCCTGACCTATCTGGGGGTGGATGTCCTGCGCCTGCCCTTCATCCGCACCACGTCCCTGGGTCATGAGATCCTTCACAACTGGTGGGGCAACGGGGTGTACGTGGACTGGGCGAGCGGCAACTGGTCCGAAGGCCTGACGACCTTCATGGCGGACTACACGTTCAAGGAACGGGAAGGCGCCGACGCCGCCCGCCAGATGCGCCTGGGCTGGCTGCGCGACTTCGCGTCCGTGCCGGCGGATCAGGATATTCCGCTGCGCCAGTTCACGGCGCGCACCCATGAGACCCTGCAGATCGTCGGCTACGACAAGGGCGCGTTTCTCTTCCTCATGCTGCGGGATCGGATCGGGAGGCAGGCGTTCGATGCGGGGCTGCGAAACTTCTGGCGCGACCAGCAGTTCCGGCAGGCGAGCTGGGCCGACCTGGAACGGGCCTTCGAGCAAGGCTCCGGCCAGGATCTTGCGCCCTTCTTCGACCAGTGGCTCTCCCGGCGAGGGGCCCCGACGCTCCGGATCGAGCGGGCCGGCTTGGAGCAACTCCCCTCGGGCACCCGGATCCGCGCGACGCTCGTCCTGGGCGAACCCGCCTATCGGCTCCGGGTGCCCGTCGTCGTGGCGACGGTTTCGGGCAGCGAGCCGCATGTCCTGGACGTGGCTCGAGGCCAGCGGGATTTTGTCCTCCAGGTGGGCGCACGCCCGCTGTCACTGCTCATCGACCCGGACTTTCGGCTGTTCCGGCGCCTCGAGCCAGGAGAGGTCCCGCCCATCCTGCGGCAGGTGATCGTGGATCCGAGAACGGTGACGATCGTGCCCGGCCAAGATGTGACGGCGCGAGAGGCTGCCATGCAGCTCGCCCGGCGTCTCTTGGACTACCCGCCGA
This sequence comes from Methylomirabilales bacterium (SeqCode), assembly GCA_044451055.1. Classification (GTDB taxonomy): domain Bacteria; phylum Methylomirabilota; class Methylomirabilia; order Methylomirabilales; family 2-02-FULL-66-22; genus 2-02-FULL-66-22. Next base: position 330 of record JBIOJT010000107.1, on the reverse strand, counting down.
AGTTCGCGGAGGAAGACAGGCTGCCTGGCGAGGCCCCCCTGCTCGTGATCGGCCTCCCGACCGATGTGGACGCATTCCTCAGCCGGCAGCGTCTGCCGAAGCGGCCCGAGGACCTCGGAGGGAAAGGGACGGCCCAGGTCTGGGCCGCCTACCGGGCCGACGGCAAGACCCTTGCGGTCGTGTCCGGCGAGAACGCCGAGGCGCTGCTGGCCCTGCTCCGACCTCTGCCACACTACGGCCGGCAGAGCTACCTGATCTTCGACGGCGCCAAGGCCATCGACCAGGGTGTCTGGCCCGCCAGAAGCCCCGAGTGGCGCTTCACCCAGGCAG